>CAYQJL010000183.1:0-38987 GCA_964417675.1 uncultured bacterium
CCGTTCGATTCCCGATGGGCCTGGCACCCCGGCCCGTTCGATTCCCGATGGGCCTGGCACCCCGGCCCGCTCGATTCCCGAAGCGGTTTCCACCGCGGATGAGCGCTTGTCGCCGGTGTGGCATGAGCTGGGCCTGCGGTCGCAATCCCCGGAGATGATCACGGCCTTGCGCCTGGCGGAAACCTACGCCCCCGGTGCACTGCCCGCCCTGGTGCTGGGTGAGACCGGCACCGGCAAGGACCTCATCGCCCAGGGACTGCACCGGCTGAGCGGGCGGACCGGAGCGTACGTGCCGGTCAACTGCGCCAGCGCGCAGCGGGACCTCTTCCTGGCCGAGCTCTTCGGCGCTCGCCGCGGGGCCTACACCGGGGCGACTGAGGATCGCCGCGGGTTGGTGGAGGCGGCTCGCGACGGCACGCTCTTTCTGGATGAGGTGGGCGATCTCGATGCGGATGCGCAGGGCTACCTCCTGCGCTTCCTGGACACCGGCGAGGTTCGTCCACTGGGGGCCGAGCGCAGCCACCATGTGAAGACCCGGGTGATTGCGGCCACCTGCCGCGATCTGCGGCGCCTTCAAGAGGAGGGGCGCTTCCGAACGGATCTGTACGCCCGTCTGGCCGCGTTGGTGATCCAGTTGCCCGCCCTGCGGCAACGGCCGGGTGACCTCGTCGAGCTGCTTCCGATGCTGTGGGATCGGGCAGGGGGGGATCGCGCCGGCTACGAGGCGATCTTCGATCGAGCGGTCCTGAGTCGCCTCAGCGAGTATGTCTGGCCGGGCAACGTGCGTGAATTGAGTCAGCTTGTCGAGCGGGCCCACCTCTTCTTCCGGCAATGCGATGCCAGGGCCGCCCGGGAACATCTGCTGGCCGGCGATTCAAGCCCGGGCTTGCCGCCGGGCTCGTTCCAAGCGCGGCCGGCACAGTCGGCACCACGGTCGCAAATGGGACTACCGGCACACACGGCACCACGGTCGCAAATGGGACTACCGGCACAGCCGGCACCACCGTCGCAAACGGGACTGCCGGCACAGCCGGCACCACCCGGGCAGCCGGTGCACCCGGGGCAGTCGGTACAATCGGGAGCTTCGCCGGTGCAAGGACGCTGGGCGGAGCAGACCCTGGAGCGGGCGCTGAAGGATGCCGGCGGCCGCGTGGCCGGTGCGGCGCGGCTCCTGGGGATCTCTCGCAGCCATGCCTATCGGCTCTACAAGGGCCGGCGCCTCGATCGATCCGCCTGAGCAGCGGCGCGCCCCGAGCGGCCGCGAAGCGGCAGGGGAATCTTGCGTCCATAGATCAGATCCTCGCCCCAGACCGAGACGCGGCGGGCCAGAGCCGAGCGGCGGATCGCTCGCCGGACCCGGTTGTGGATCCAGGTCGGTGGATGGCTGTAGGGACACACCCGCATGCAGATGCCGCAGTCGCTTCCCGCCACACGCCAGTAGTGCAGGCATGACTCGCTGTCCAGGAGCCACTTCTCGACTCCGCGGACCCACACCCTCCCCCCCGAGGGGATCGAGCCGGAGGGGCAGTTCGAGCAACACCGCTTGCAGATCCGGCAGAACTCCTGCACACCGAAGGCCACCGGTGCATCCGTTTCGAGCGGCAGATCGGTGGTGATGGCTCCCAGACGGATGCGCGGGCCGAACCGCGGCGAGATCAGGTACCCCATGCGTCCCAGTTCGCCCAGGCCCGCCTGGTGGGCCACCGGCGGCAACATGATCTGGTAATTGCTGCCGGCGATGTGGGCGCGGGCCGGATAACCGCGCGCGCGAATCTCGGCCGCGAGTTGGATCGACATCCGCGCCCCGCGTAGATATTGGCGCGCACTTTCCCGCGTAATGGGCAGGCGGGGCGCCGTATTCACTGCTTCGGTCTCCATCTCGAGAGCGAAGGCGATGGCGAAGCGATGGCGCAGATCGATCGGCTGTCCCCACGGCTGCGGTCCCCGGCCGACATGGGAGTAGACGTAGCGGGGATCCAGGAGGGTCACACCGACCTCGTCGGCACCGAGCTGCCGCAGCCGTTGCTTGACCCAGACCGTGGCGGAGGCGGCGTCCAGATCCGCCCGCTGGGGGCCGGCGGTTCCCGCGACGTCGCCGGTGAGCCGCTCGAGGGCCGCGAACTGAGCGCGGATCAACGCGGCCAAGCCGGGATCGTGGTAGAGGCCGCCGGAGGCGAGCAACTCGGGCAGGCGCCGGATCCGATCGTCGACGGCCTGGTGCTGCGGATGGGCCTCGTAGTAGATGCGGTAGCGTTCGGTGCCCGGCCGATACTCCTCGCGTGCGAAGAGAACACCGCGCTCATCGACGCGCTCCGAGGGGCCGGCAGCGGGGGCGTCCGAGGGGAGGATGCGCAGCGCTGCCGGCCGGCGCCCGAGCGGCAGGCAGAAGGCGGCCAGGGCGATCCAGAAGCCCAAGCTGATCAGCCCGCGAAGCCAGGGGCTGGGCATCGCAGCTGCGATCACCCAGAGCAGCGTGAAGCCGGCCAGCAGGAGACCGCCGCGGGCTGCGGCGCGCGGATGCCGTTCGTTCCAGGCACCGACCACCAGAGCCAGGAGTAGGCCCGCTCCGGCGGCGCCGCTCAGCCAGAACAGAATGGACAGGACAGGATCCTCCCGATGGGTGTGAGCCGGGCGCGCTACTCGGGGCCGGGCCCGCTACTCGGGGCCGGGCCCGCTCGTCGCGGGCCGGGCGCGCTACCCGCCGGCCGGGCGTATGGGGTGGGACCCGACCGCCAGCCAGACGCGCAGCATCCGGAGCCTACCGGAGAGCCATGGCCGAATCCAGCACGCAGCCGCGGGCAGTGTGCGCCCGAGGTGAATCTGCTACAATAGCGGGCGCTTCGAGGGATCGTGGCAGGGGAGGGAGGCAGCGTGGTTGTTGGGCTCGGCCTGGACGTGATCGAAATCGAGCGCATCGGCCGGGCGATGCGGCGTCATGGGGAGCGCTTCACGCGGCGGATTCTGACCGCGGGCGAGCGCGCCGCGATCCATGGTGATCCGGTTCGATATCTGGCCTCGCGATTCGCGGCCAAGGAGGCGGCGGCCAAGGCCCTGGGAACCGGCATCCGCGGCGAGGTTACCTGGCATGCGATCGAGGTGCTGGCCGACCCGTCCGGCCGACCGCGCATCGCGCTCGGGGCCGGGGCGCAGGTCCTGGCCCAACGCTGGGGCGCGGTGGCCGTTCACCTCTCGCTGACACATACTAGGGAACATGCGGCGGCGGTCGTCGTTCTGGATAAGGGCGGGAGCAGGCCATGAACGGCATGGCCCGAGAGTCGTGGGTTTTCGGAAAACTGGGAGGCAGCATGCGAAGGAAGCATCTGTTCCTGCGCGCACTGGGATGCCTGGGTCTGGCGGCGCTGGCGTGGATGGGCGTGGCGCGCACGATCGGGGCGATTGACCCGGGAGATCACCTGCCGCATGGGCAGTTCCTGGTCGAGGAGGCCACGCAGGAGATCGATCGGCGGGTCCAGGCGTTGGCGGCCGGCGGCTACGGGCGGGAGACGCTGTACAACGGTCTGGGGGAGCTGCTCGAGTGGACGGAGACCTACGCGAACGACCGTGTTCAGGGCCATTTCGCATTGACCGATCCCCGGGGGATCATGATCACCGATGGCATTGCCGACACGCTGTCGACACGCTTCTACGATCTGCTCGCCCGCTATGTCGAGCTCCATCCGGACGAGGTGCTCAGTGAGTCGCGCCAGGCTCTCGAGATCGTCTACGCGAGTGTGCCGTTGCCGCCGGGACGATTCCTGGGGTTCCACAACCAGCGCATGCTGACCATCTACTTCGCCCAGGCCGAAACGCTGCTGACGATGCCCACCCTGCGGGATCCGGAGGGCGTGCAGGACGGGTTCCTGAGGCACGCGTGGGATTTCGCCCAGTTGTACTCCCAGGTGCACCGCGATGCCGGAGAGCGCTACCTGTGCCGGATCGATCAGGAAGATTGGATCGTCAAGCGCATGCAATGCCCGCACTGCGGCACATTGGGGTATGAGTTCAAGAATCAGCGCATGGGCATGAACCAGATCCCTACGGATGAATGCACCGCGATTCTGGCGAAGCGCAGCGCCAAGACGCCGGAGGAGATCATTGAGCGCATCAACTGCTACCACTGGGGGCATATCTTCGATGTGCAGTGCCCCGCATGCGCCGATAGCGTGACCTTCTCGGTGCCGCTGCCGTACTACAAGGCCCTCCAGCGCGACCTGGCGACGGGCAAGGGTACGCTGAACACCGAAGAACTGATCCAGGAGCCGTAGGACGCCAGGGACTCAAGAAGGGGCGGCCGGACTCGGGCGGGGCGCCGATCAAGAGCACAACGGCGGAGTGCAGAAAGGGGTGAGGATGCATGCATCTTCACCCCTCGTGCGATCCCAAAGCCGATGGAAGCCGTGCGGCTCCAAGAATTCCGGATGTTGCTCCGGATGCTGGCTAGCGCTTCTTCTTCGTGGCCTTCTTCGCCTTACCGGCGGGCGTGATCAGGTCCTTGAGGGCCTTGGCCACGGTGAACTTGACAACCTTCTTGGCGGCGATGCGAATCTTCTCACCGGTCTGTGGATTGCGGCCCATACGCGCCTTCCGCTTCTGGACCTTGAACTTCCCGAGGCCCGTGAGAGGCACCTCGCCACCCTTCTTGATCTCCTTGCTCACGAGGGCCGTCAAGGCCTCGAGAGCGACCTTGGCTTGTTTCTTTTCGAGATTGGCTTCCTTCGCCAATGCGTTGACGAGTTCGGTCTTCGTCATGGTGGCTCCCCTCCTTCAGTCCTTTGAAAACTCGGGCTTTGGGTCTAGTCTGACCGTGCTCTGAATATCAGCGCCGCAAAGTCGTAGCAAGGAAAAAACGATCCGGAGCGCAAAAAAGGGCAGATCTGATGCAGGTTTTCGCGCAGAGAGGCCGATTCTGGTTACATTGACCCGGTCTGCGGGCTTTGCTAGCATTTCGAGTGGAAACAGACGGCAGTCGGGTTGCCAGAATCGCCTTCGCATCCTGGAACTTATGCAGGGTGGGAAGGTCAGGAGTCGCAATGGGAGGGGCCCTCGGGGGACACCGCTCCACCCGGCAACGGTCCTGCGTCAGCATGTATGGGCTGTAGGAGGAATTCATGAACGGCATGAGCCATCCGCCCGTGGGCCGCTCGCTAGGGCCTGTCTTCGCACTTCTCGGCATGCTGGCGCTGCTGCCGGCCCTGATCTCGGCCGATGCGACCGAGATCGTTGTTCGGGAGCTGGAGATCGACTCGGTCGCCATTGACAGCTCCGGCGACGATCGATGGTCCGTGGTGACCATCGATGGCGGGCTGCCCGAGGTGCCGCTCGGTGCGCCGGCCCTTCCTTCGATTCGGGTGCGCCTGCCGATCGCCGACCATCAGCTTCTCACCGGGGTCGCGGTCACGGTGCTCGAGAGCGAACAGCTCCACTTGCGCCTGCCGGTCGAACCTTACGCGGGCGAGATGAGTTCGATGGATGCGATTCCGCCGACGCAGGAGCCGAAGGCCGAGTTCTATCCGGCCGGGGAACGCTACCCGAGCGTGTTGGGCGAGGTGGTCGGGACGGTGAAGCTCTCGCGGGGCGAGCGCTACGCTGTCGTGCGCGTCTCGCCGCTGCAGGTGACCGGATCCGGCCGCGAGCTGATCTGGGCGAAGCGGATCTCGCTGGCCTTCACCTTGGAGGACGAAGGTGAGGCCGAGGTCGGTCTGCGCCGCGAGCGTCCCGTGCGCTGGCAGGCCCCCGCGGGTGCCCAGGGCCGCGGCACGGTGTTGCTGGCCGAACAGGGATTCCTGCCGCGGTCGCTTCCGTCGGTCGAGGGGAGTCCGGTCCAGTATGTGATCGTCTCACCCCCCGACGAGGCCATGAAACAGGAGTGGCAGCGGCTGGCGGATTGGAAGACGGCCTGCGGCGTCCCCACGCTGGTCATCGATACCGACTGGATCCGAGCGACCTACCCCCAGGGTGCGGACATGCCGGATCGAATCCGCCACTTCATCCGCGACGGCTATGTCAACTGGGGCCTGAAGTGGGTGCTGCTGGGCGCCGACGTGTCTCTGATCCCCACCCGTCATGCGCGCAGTTGGTCCTACAACACCGGTTCGCCGCAGGGCACCGACGTTGCCTGCGACTATTACTATGCTTGTCTCGAGGGCACCTGGGACGCGGATCAGGACGGCATCTTCGGGGAGTCCACCCGCTATGGCAACATCGGGGACGACGTCGATTTCACCCCCGAGGTCCAGGTCGGCCGGGTCAGCGCCAAGACGGCCGGCGATGTGACGGCGTTTCTCGAGAAGTACTTCGTCTATGTCGGCGAGGCCCCCGACTCGCCCTCCGGGGATGGCTATCTGGACCGGATGCTGTTCCTCGGCGAGGTCCTCTTTCACAAGCGCTGGGAGCTCACCGGCCGCGCGGGTGAACCGGACTGCGGTTCGGGGGAGGAGTGCAATCCGGAGAGCTGCCGGACCTACCGGGAAACGACTGCCTCGGGCCACACCGTCGAGAGCCTGGTCTGCGTGACCTACGATGCCGCCAGCGATGTCTTCCGTCTCGAGGATGTCCTGGTCGATGAGATCGAGACTCCGCTGGATCTCTACCACCTCTTCGAACGGGACTACCACTGGGCGGTGGAGCGTCCGGATCTGTCGCCCTTCCTGGGTCCACTGAATTATGAGACGACCATGACGGCGCTCTCGGAAGGCTACGCCTGCGTGCATCACATCGGCCATGGGGACCGCGACCGCTGGGCGATCGGCGATGGCCGCCTGCTGATCTCCGACCTGGCGGATGTGACCAACGGCAGCGCGGGAGGCGTGGGCCGCTTCTACTGGGTCTACGGTACGAACTGCAACTCGGCCGCGATCGATTACGATTCCTTTGGCGAGCAGTTCCTGATCATGCCGAATCATGGTGTGGTGGGCTACATTGGATGCACCAATGTGGACTATCCCACGACGGCGCGGGCCTTCTCCGAGGACTTCTACCGCTTTGCGTTCGGCTCGCCGGGCGGGACGATCGGGGATGGGTTCTTCGGGGCCAATGCCGCCAACGCGCTCACCGGGGCAAGCATCAACACCGAGAGCACCCGGCGTTTCCTGCTGTTTGCCCTGACGCTGCTCGGTGAGCCGGGCATGATGCTGTGGCACGGCACGCCGGGCGATATGACGGTGGCCTTCGACAGCGAACCCTCCGTGGGGGTGGGAACCTTGACGGTCACGGTCAGCGATGGCGCGGCGGTCGCCGGGGCCACGGTTTGTGTATGGAAGGAGGGCGAGGTCTATTCGGTCGTGGAGACCGATGCGGGCGGCGTGGCCGACGTGCCCTTCTGGGCCGGGTCGGAAGGCGACTTCCGGGTCACGGTGACCTCGGCGACCCACCGGCCGGTGGTCGGCAGCGGCACGGTGCGGGCACCCAGCGGTCCGGCTCTGGTGTTCGGCGACGTGACCATCATCGACGACGGCCAGTACGAGACCCGCGGCAACGGGGACGGCGCGCTCGACCGCAGCGAGACGGCCGCTCTGGCCATGGCGGTGCGCAACGATGGGGACGCGAGTGCCAGCGACGTGCAGGTATCCCTGGCCGCCACGCCCGATACCCCCGCGGGGGTGGTCACGCTGGATTCATCCTCCTGGACGATCGGAACCCTGGCGCCGGGAAGCGAGGCGACCAGCACCTCCGAGCTGCAGCTGACGGTGGCGACGAATCCGCCCGAGGAGCTCTTCGGGGATGCCGATCGCCTGGCCGTTCCCCTGGACGTTCTGATCAGCTCGAGCAGCGGGTCCTACACCAGCACATTCGAGTTCAGCATCGTGCGGCCGCGTTTCGCGACCGCGATCAACGAGTGGCCCCAGGCCAGCGGCACGAATCGCCAGATCCAGGTCGCTGTGGAGAACGTCGGCAAGGGCACGGCCAGTGATCTGAAGGCCATCCTGACGGCCGACAACGATTACGTCTATGTGAGCAACTCGACGCTCTACCCGGAGGACATCGCACCGGGAGAGACAGCCTTGCTGGGTCCCTACAACCTCTCCGTGACCGATGCCAACCTCGCGCAGATGACCTTCCGGCTCTATGATGTCATCGTGTCTCCGGGCGAGCCGCTGCATGAGCGGAGTATCGACCTGACCTTCCCGGCGCCCCCCGACTCCTTCGGCACGATCGGCTTGCCCGACGGCATGGTGTTGGGCTGGAGTGCGGGGGACGCGCAAGAAGCCCTGGCCGGGTACCGCGTCTATCGGGCCCCGCAGGGATCGAATGACTTCCAGGAGATTCACGGCGGGATTCTGCGAAATCACCGCCGCATGATCGACGAGGGGCTCGACCACCTGGCGCTCTACCGCTACCGGATTCGATCGGTGGATGAGGGCGGGAACCTGGGGGCCGCCTCGGGCACCGTGGAATCCTACACCTCGCCGGGCATGGCCGAAGGGTGGCCGAACTTCCTGCGTGAAGGCAAGCACGGATCACCCATGATCTGTGAGCTGGACAACGTCTCGACGATCTATGGCGATCGCGCCCTGCGGGAGATCGTGTTCCCGGGCGACCGCCTCTACGTCTATCACGGCAACGGAATCGAGATGGTCGATGGCGACGGTGTGGCCAGCACATCCGGGGTCTTTTCGGACTTCGGGGCCAACTTCCATGGAAGGGCGGCCGCCGGCGATCTCGATGCGGACGGTGAAATGGAAGTGGTGGCGATCTCCTTCGCCGACAGCACCGTCTACTGCTGGACGCTCTACGGGGACCAGCACAAGTGGGCCTTCAAGTATCCGGTGAGAAACGCCTGGAACTCGCCGGTCCTGGCGGATCTGGACAACAATGGGACCTTGGAGGTGATCTTCATCGGCGGCCGCAGTGGGCATGAGGGCATCTATGTCCTGAAACATGACGGCACGCCCTTCAAGGCCGGTACCAACGGCCAGATCCTGGATCTGGGCGACAGCTACCTGTATCACCCGGCGGCGGTGGGAGACGTGGACGGGGACGGGTACAAGGACATCGTCATCGGCACCCGTTCCGGCAGACTCTACGCGGTCAGGGGGTTGACGGGCAATGCCCTGCCGGGCTTCGCCGGGGGCATCAGCTTCGAGGATCTTGGACACAGCGGCGGCTGCCGGGCGCCGGTCACATTGGCCGACGTCGATGGTGTCCCGGGGGACGAGATCTTCGCGCTGACCAGGACCCGGCTCTTCTGCGTGGATCGCAATGGGCTTGCCAGGTGGTCGCATCCCCACTCGGTTTCCTTTCCCATGACGACCAGTTGGGACCTGCATCCGGAGCCGGTCCTGGGCGATGTCAATGGGGATGGGTATCTCGATGTCGTCTATGTCGAGGCCGGCGGGCAGCTGAATGTGCTGCGGGCGATCGATGGGGCTCCGGTGTCGCCCTTCCCGATCCAGCTGTACACCGACGCCAATCGCAGGTACGGCTCCTGCATTCTGGCCAATGTGGATCAGGATTATCGCCCGGAGATCATCTTCGGCGACAGCAACAGCCAGGTGCACGCCTATACCTATCAGGGTCAGATCGCCCGCGGATTCCCGATTCAGTTTACCGGCGGAATGGACATGAAATCCCTGGCGGCCTGGGACACCGACGATGACGGGTATCAGAATCTGGTCGTTCAGGCGCAGTCGGTCCAGGCCATCGGCATCTATCACATGGAAGGCGTCGTCTTCGAACCGACGCACAACCCCTGGCCGATGGCGCGCCGCGACAGTTTCGGAACGGGGCGCATGACCAGCGAGTCGCCGGTGCCGGTGTTGCTCTACATCGAGCAGGCGGTGGCGCGGCCCGACGGTACGGTCGAGATCGCCTGGCGCAGCGGGGAGCCGGCGCTGACGTTCCATGTGTACCGGGCCGGCCCGCAGGAGACCGTCGGTGACCTGATCGGTTCGGTCGCGGCGGTGGCGGGGGGCGGCATCCATACCTATCGGTTCAGCGACTTCGTGACGGAACCGGGTGTGTACCGCTATGAGATCCGGCCCGTGGGACTCGACGGGCAGGAGAGCAGCGGTGCGCGCTTCACGCTGGAGGTGGGTGCGCGGGTCGTATCGCGACTGGCGCTCCAGCGCGTCATTCCCAACCCGCTGGCCGGCGCCCGGCCGAGCACGATCGAGTTCACGTTGCCCGGCGCGGCCAATGCGGAGGCGCCCGTGCGGCTGAAGGTGCTCGATCTCCAGGGCCGCGTCGTCCGGACGCTGATGGAGGGGAAGGCCTCGGCCGGGCCCCATTCCGTGGAATGGGATGGGCGCGATCAGGGTGGCCGTTGGCTGCCAACGGGCCTATACCTGATTCGGTTGGAGTCCGGTGTGCGCGCGCAGAGTACCCGCATGCTGCTGGTCCGTTGAGTTGCGGGACCGGTGGCCGGCGGCAGGGCGTGTCGGCCAACTTTGAGGTTGATGCCCATCAGCAGTTTCGCTAGACTTGCTTCGCTTGTTGCTGGGGTGTCGTCCAACGGCAGGACACGTGACTCTGGATCACGGTATCGGGGTTCGAATCCCTGCACCCCAGCCATTCGGGTAGCGACGAGCCGCGGGACGTTGCGCCGGGCAGGCCGGGCGCAGGTGCGATTCATGCTTGCATGGGGTCGTGTATATTCGTAGGATGCAGCCCATCCCAGGCTCTTTGACGTATATGGGGCTATCGTCTAGGGGTTAGGACAGATGGTTCTCAGCCATCAAACCGGGGTTCGAATCCCCGTAGCCCTACCAGATTCGTAAAGGATGGGGAGGGCGGGAGACCGTTCTCCCCATTCCTTATGGTAGGCGGCCGCGGTGAGCGGCCCAGCCGAATTGGGGGCTAGAATGGCCGGAAGTCACGGCGAGAAGAAGCGCTTTGGTGGTCACTGGGTGCGTCAGGGCGAGCAGTTCAAGGACCGCAACCGCGTGCCGCGCCTGATCCTGAGCCGCTTCTGGTATCTGCTGGTTCCCTTCATCGGCATCATGTGCGCGCATCAGGCCTACGTGCGGCCCGATCTGGAGGACATCAAGAACACGACCAACCTCGAGCGCAAGGAGCTGCTGGATGAGCAGGACAATCTGAAGGCGCAGATCACTGCCCTGCAGAGCCAGGAGCAAGAGGTGAGCGCCGAGATCGATACCCTCTATACGCCCCAGATCAACTACTACCAGGCCATCTACGATAGTCTGCTGACGCTGCGGCGCGTCTATGACGAGACCCTGCCGCGGACGAAGCGACAGATCGACTCCCTGCGCACCATTGCCGACGGAATCGAGGATGATCTGGACCGTCTCTCGGAAGTCTATCGGCGCCGATCGGCGACGCTCGACAGCCTCGCGGCATGGCAAGCGACCCTCGAGGATTCAACGGTTCTGCTCGACGAGCGGATCGCCCTGAAGACGGATCGGCTCTTCCGCACGCGCTATCCGGAGGAGCACCGGCGCAAGGAGGCGGTCTTCACGGGTGAGGGGGTCTATCCGCGGCGCGATGAGAATCCGGTCCGGCAGACGGGAGGGAAGTAGCCATGGCGAAGAACAGGTTCAACCCATCGCTCACCCTGCCGATCATGGACATCATCGTGGCGATCATCTTGGTCGTTGCGACCGGATATTTCTGGTTCCACTCCTCCGGGGAAACCAAACTGGAGAATGCCTTCGCTGATCTGCGCGAGGCGCGCGCGGGCAATGCCAGGGAGCTCCAGGCCACCAGGGAAGGTGTCGCCAACACCGAGGAAGAGCTGGCGAGAGCCAGAGAGATGCGGGATGCCAAGGCGCGCTATGTGGAGTTTCTGGAGACGCAGATCGATCAGGAAACCCAGGCCATCGCCGATGCGCAGGATCTCGATGAGCGCTACACCGACGAGGTTCTCGATCTCAGGACCGATATCCAGCGCAACCGGGACCGACGCCAGGCGTACAACACCGACATCTTCGAGCGCGAGGAGAAGATCGCCGAATCCGAGGGCCGGATTGACAACCTGGCGGCCCAGGTCGAGGATCGCAACAACCAGCTGGGACGGCTCGACGACTGGATCGCCGAGGCCGAGTTGCGTTGGGCCGCGGATCCGCCCAGCCGCTTCCCCCAGCAAAGCGCCTTGAGCTCCGTCTACGAGATCAAGGACCCTCATCAGACGATCATGGTCTCGCTCTCACGCGGGCTGCGCAACATCGGCGGACTGAATGTCGGCCTCATGGGGGGGCTGGGTCTGAGCACCGATGGGGAATCCTCGCTGAAAGAAGGGGGCCTGTTCGCGAACTTGCCCTTGCTTGCGCGCCGTTCCTCCATCGATTTCGAAGGCGGTCTCAGCCACTACCAGCCGCGCGCCGCGGGAGATGATGACCTCAGTCCGTTTGCGGGGGCCACCTTCCGCTTTGCGCCGCGCCGCGACGAACGCCTCTTCCTGTTGGGCGGGGCCCGCTACAGCCATGAAGATGTGGCGCTACGCCTGGGCCTGTCGTTGGGCCGCAACTAGCGTCGCATACATCGCGATCGCGCCGGCGGCGGAGACCCCCAGGGATTCCGCCGCTGCCTGCGTGGGGATCGTCCAGCGCAGGCTGCAACGTTCTTCCACGCGCATCTCGGCTCCCGAACCCTCGGATCCCAGCACCAGCATGACCCGCTCCCGGCCGCCGGCCGCCGGAGGCCAGTCCCCGCCGCGCGGCAGCAGGGCGGCCAGCTGGGCGCCCTCGGCCCGCGCGGCGCCGGTCAGTGCCTCCGGGTCCAGATCGGTGTCGATCCGCAGGTGAAGCAGCGCCCCGGAGGACCCGCGCAGGGCGCGCACGTGGAAGGGATCGACGGTGCCCGGGGTGGTCAGCAGGCGCCGGCATCCGAGGGCGTGGGCGGTGCGGGCCAGGGCACCCAGATTGCCGGGATCCTGTACGCCGGCAAGCACCAACCCGGCCAGGGGCGAACGCTCGGGGGACGCGCCGGGCGGGGGCAGGGTCGGCCGGGCACGCCCGAAGATGCCCAGGATGCCCTGGGGATGCTCGGTCGGAGCCAGGCTGTCGATCAAACGATCCGCCAGGAGCCTGATCGGCCAGCCGCGGGAGAGGATCTGTTCATGGAGCGCGCGGCCCCTGGGATGATCAAGGAAGCGCACGGCGAAGAAGACCACAGATGCCGCATAGGGCGAACAGAGGGCTTCTTCGAACAGATGGCCTCCGTCCAGGAGAAAGACGCCTTCCCGCCGGCAGCGCTGGGGCCGGGCCAGGAGCTTCTTCAGGGCCACGACCTCCGGGTGGCGCGCGGAGGTGATCACGGGGCGCGGATCAGTCACTGAGTTGCTCTTCCACCAGCGCGCGCACGAGGGCCGGATCGACCTGGCCCTTGTGATCCTTCATCACGGTCCCGATGACCATGCCGATCTTCTGGCGGGGCGGGTGACCCAGGGAGCGAACCGCCGCCAGGACGATCGCACGAGTCTGTTGCTCTCCCAGGAGTTGGGGCACGAACGGCTCGAGGTAGTCGATCTCGAATCGCAGGTCGGCGAGCCTCTGGCTGGCCTCGGGCCCGGCCTTTTCAAACTCGGGGATCGACTTCTTGAGCTGTTTGACATACCCGGCCGCGATCTCCCGGACCTGGTCATCCGGCAATTCGCCGGAGACCCGTTGGGCGATCGCGTGCTCCTTCAGCTTGGCCTTGAGCATTCGGATGCACGCGAGGGTGCGCGCGTCCTTGGCCTTCATGGCCGCCTTCATGCGATCGTTCAATTCCTGTGCCAGGCTCATGGTGGCCTCCTCTTGCTCCCGGGATCCGTCGCGGCCGGGTGTGCATGACGACCGGCCGCGACGGGCGCCGCCAGCATAGCGCCGTGCGGCGGATCTGTCGAGGCCGGCGGCCAGGCTTGAACTTAGCACGTGCGCATGCATATGTTTTGCGTTAGTATGCTTCCTTCCATTTGGCTTCATGAGCAGGTCAGGCGGATGTGACATCGGGCTGAGAAGTGAAGACGCAACGGTCTGACGGCCGGAGGGAGGTTGCCATGTCGAAGAGCAGATCTGACGGGTTCATGACGCGGGCCCTGCATGGGGAAGGGCATGGCAAGCCATTCAACGCCCACGCGATGCCGATCTTTCAAAGCTCGACCTTCTACTTCGACAGCACCGAACACGGCGCCGACCTGTTCGCGGGCAAACAGCCGGGCCACATCTACACTCGCATCGGAAACCCTACCGTGGAAGCCTACGAGCGGGTCATTGCCGGTCTCGAGGGGGGCGGGGAGGCGGTGGCCTTCTCCTCGGGCATGGCGGTCATCTATGCCTCCATCATGAGCTGTGTTCAGGCCGGTGATCATGTGGTCTCCGGGGACACGCTCTACGGGCCTTCGGTCAATCTGATCGGCCAGGTCATGGCCCGGTCGGGGATCGAGAGCACGTTTGTGGACACCTCCGACCTCGAGGCGGTCCGGTCGGCGCTGCGACCCGAGACCAGGGTCATTTTCCTGGAGACGCCCGCCAATCCCACCTGCCGGGTCACCGACATCGCGGCGGTGAGCAAGGTGGGCCGGGCACAGGGGGCCGTCGTCATCGTGGACGGGACCTTCGCGACCCCGCGCTTCCAGCGCCCGCTCGAGCTCGGGGCCGATGTCGCCCTGCACAGCACCACGAAGTTCATCAACGGTCATGGGGATGTCGTGGGGGGCATCGCGACCGCGGCACCGGCCCTGGCGACCAAGATCAGGAAGTTCCGGACCGATACGGGTGCCTGCCCCAGCCCGTTTGACGCCTATCTCTCACTGCGGGGCGTTCGTACCCTGGGCCTGCGCATGGAGCGTCACAACGAGAACGGCCTGGCGGTGGCCGAGTTCCTGGCCGGCCACCCCAAGGTCAGCCGGGTGTACTTCCATGGGCTGCCTTCCGATCCAGGCCATGCGGTCGCCCTGAAGCAGATGGACGGCTTCGGCTCCA
Source organism: uncultured bacterium (assembly GCA_964417675.1). Taxonomy (GTDB): domain Bacteria; phylum Eisenbacteria; class RBG-16-71-46; order CAIMUX01; family WJJG01; genus CAYQJL01. Next base: position 14,862 of record CAYQJL010000183.1, read on the forward strand.
CCCTGGCGTTCGAGTTGAGCGGCGGGTACGAGGCCGCCAGAAAGCTTCTCGAGGGGCTCAGGATCATGACCCTGGCGGTGAGTTTGGGCACGGTCGATACGCTCATTCAGCATCCGGCCTCGATGACGCATGCGTCTGTTCCTCCTGAAATCATGAAGCAACAAGGACTTACCAGGGAGATGGTCCGCATCCATGTTGGACTGGAGGAGAAGGAGGACCTGATCGCGGACCTCTCAGCAGCCTTGGGTGCCCTGTGAGGCCGGCCCGCTGAACGGCCGGGCTACCCATTGACGTTGTTCTCAAAGCCCCGTAGGATGGCTACAGGTGGCTGGCCGTGGCCGGTGGGGTCTGTGTTCCGTCCGAATCTTCCGGCGGGCAGGCCGCCTGGTCAATCCGTTGCAGGCCCTTTCCCCGGAGTAACCGATGGGAACAGCGTCTCTGAAGGTGGGAGGCGAAGTCAGTAGCTGGTGCACCCGCTGCCGCGAAATGCGGGATCACCAGATCGAGCTGATGGAGAAGGACCGACCCAAACGGGTGGTCTGCAAAGTATGCAAGGGGTCCCATCTCTACCGGCCCCAGCCTCCCAAGTCCAGAACTCGGACCGCGACGGCGACCCGCTCGATGGCGAAGTCGACTCCCAACTGGGAGGACCTGATGGCGGTCGCGGACCTGGATCAGGTCCGTACCTATGCGATGAAGCGCAGCTTCGCCGCTGGGGATGTGATCAGCCACAAGGTGTTCGGTATTGGAGTCGTCATTCGCGAGGTAGATGAGCAGAAGATGGAGGTTTCCTTCCAGGAGGGAACCCGGCTTCTGGTCCGCAACCGCAGCAGGTAGGAACACCCGTTTCCGCCTGCCCTGCCACACCATCTGGGTCGCCGCGAACGGTTCGGGGGGTAGGTATGTCCGGCCCGGTCAGTCCTGCAGCTCTTCGCGCAGATTGAGCCGGTGAATGCTCCGTTCGGCCTCTTGCGCCACCGGCGCCTCCGGCGCCAGGGCCAGGATCAGAAAGTAGGAGTCGAGTGCCTCCTGGTAGCGCTGCAATCCCTCGCTGACCCGCCCGGCTTCGTAGGCTTCGCGGGCGAGCGTCCACACCCGTTTGCGCAGGGGTTCGCTCCAGGGTGTGTCCGGATAGGTTCGCAAGAAGCGTCCGGCTTCCTCGAATCCCGTCTTGCCATCCACCAGCCGGTCCATGCGGCGCGCCGCCGCCGTCCGCAAGGTCTCGGCGTTGCGCGGGTCGTGGCCCTGATCTTCCAGGAGGGTCATCCGGTAACAGGCCTCGAGGTCTTCGACCTCCGCGATGGCAAGTTCCAGAAGGCGTGCGGTGGAGTCGGCCAGGACCGTGTCGGGATGCTGCTCCCAGTGCTTCATGATCACTTCGATCGCCTGGTCGGCCCGATCGGTCGTCACGAAGTGCTCGCCCAGCAGATGGGCGATGGCGGAGCCGCGGGGGTGGTCGGGGTAGTTCTCGAGGAAGCGCTCGAGAACGTCGGTGGAAACACCGGCCGTGATGATCTCGAGGTACTGCGCAAGGAGCTGTTCCCGCTCCTGGGCCAATTCAGCCCGCTCCGCGCGTAGCGTGGGCAACGTGCCCCATCCCGGCTGCAGCCGGTTCGCCTGGGCCAGAAGCGTGTCGTAGGCCGCCAGGACCGGGTGGTACGAGCGATGCAGCGGGTGCTTGCGTGCCTCACGATCGCGCTTGAAGCGCAGCATCTCGTGGGCCACGCTCAGGGAAGCCATGCCGGCCGGTTCGGCGCGCAGGGCCGCGGCATACAGATAGAGCGCCGCTCCCTCATGGCCCACCTCCCCGGCGGCCCGCGCGAAGAACAGGGCCAGATTCTCCCGGTACCGGGTAGCCGAGGGTGGGCGGTCGGGGGGCGCCAGCCGCGTGGCCCGGGCCCGGGCGCGGATCACGCGATCGTCGAAGTAGGGATGGGTCCGCCAGTAGCTGAATCGGTTGCCCTCGAAGCTGCGCTCGTGGAGCTTCTCCATCAGTGTGACACCACCCTCGGGGCGGAATCCGGCCGCGACCGCCAAGCGGTTTCCGATCTCGTCGGCCTCGAACTCCAGCTTGCGGCTGTAGCCGCGATCGAAGAGCGCGCGCACCACGCTGCCAAAGATCGAGGTGCCCTGGATGAGGGCCTGTGATCCGGTCACTCCCACGGCCCAGTTCTGCCGCAATCCGGGATCCTCGGACCGCTCGACCTGCTCATACCCGGATGGCTCGTGCATCGTCATGATCAGGCCGACCGTCAGGGCGGTCTGAAGGATGGACATCAGCGTGTTCAGGCGCGCGGCGCGCGCGAAGTGACGCTCGCGCACGTGCGAGAGCTCATGGCCGAGCAGATGGCCGAGCTCATCGTCATCCAGATCGATATCGAACATGCCCCGGGTGACGAAGATGAACCCGCCGGGCAACGCCATCGCGTTCGGTTCCGGCAGATCGAGGATCTGGAAGCTGTAGGTATTCTTGCGGTCCCCGCTGACCGAGGCGATCTGGTAGCCGATCCGGCTCAGCCGGGCCAGGGCCTCCGGATCATCGTGGGTGCCTATGGCCCGGGTGAACATCATGGCGACCTCCAACCCCAGGCGGACGTCTTCATTGAGAAGATGGGGCGCCAGGTCCGCGTCGCGGATCGGGCGCTCGCGCTGGCCCTGCGCGCAGGGCGCACACAGGCCCGCGCCCGCCGCGGCCAGCAGGAGGATGCAGAGTGCAGGGAGGAGCCGGTTGCTCACGGGGCTTCCTTTCATCCCGCGGATGACGCCGATGGCTGGAGGCCGGGGGCCGGATGCCGTGTCTTCAGCCGAAACGCGCTGTTCAATAGACGATGCGAAAGTCGGCCTCCAGGGACGTCTGATCGCCCCAGTCCAACTCCACGCCACGCACCTCGGCACCCGGGGGACCGTGATGCAGGTATGTGATGAACTCGTCGAGGGTGTCGGCGGCACCGCGGGCGATGACTTCCACGGATCCATCCGGGAGATTCCGGACGGTTCCGCACAGATCCAGGGCGTCGGCGCGCTCGCGGGTGCGGGCGCGGAAGCACACACCCTGAACCGTTCCACGGACGATGGCACGAAACTGGCGATTCATGATATGAGTATCCTCCTGGCGGCTCTCGGGCTCATGGGCTCTTCGGCTCTCGGGCTTCCTGCGCCTACGCCTGCGCATGCTTTCAGCTGAAGCGCCGGAGGTCAAGCGCGGGGCGCCGGAGGGGCCGCCCAAGGGTTGTGACAGCCAGCGGTCGGGCCGGTTCCCTTCGAAGGCGGGCCAGTGCATGGTACCCATGTCGCGAAGTGATGATCTGTTGGAGCAGGGCGTGGTGCGCTTCCTGCCGGGCGCCGCCTACCAGAGTGCGGCCGGCGGCTACGCGCGCATCACCCATGCCCTGAATCTGCAACGGTTTCCTCGCGAGCACCCCGCGGCGCTGGAACGCTATGTCCTCACGCCGGAGCGCCCGCCGCGCGCCCGGGCGGCCGGGTCCGGCCCGGCGGCCGGGAGCGTTGCGGTGGGAGGAGCGACGCGCACGCGGGTCGTCCTGATGGACATCGAGAGCTTGGGCTTCATCGGGTCGCCGCTGTTTCTCATCGGAGGGCTGTACGTTACGGCGGCGGCAGGCCCGACCGATGCCGCCCCGACCGATGCCGCCCCGACCCACGCCGCCCCGACCCACGCCGCCCACGCCGAACTGGTCCAGTACTTCGCGCGCGACTACTCCGAAGAGCGGGCGATTCTGGAAGCCTTCGCGGTCGATGCCGCCGAGGCGGATCTGTGGATCAGCTACAACGGTGCGAGCTTCGATCTGCCGTTTCTCGAATTGCGCGCCGTGCAGCACCGCCTGGCGGCCTATCGGCCCCCGCGCCATCTGGATCTGTTGCCGGTGGCCCGGCGTCTGTGGGCGGCGCGACTGCCGAATTGCAAGCTCAAGACGGTCGAGCATCACATCTGTGAGCGTCCGCGGGGGGCGGACATCGAGGGCGCGCGCATCCCACCGGCCTATCACGCCTTCGTCCGCTCGGGAGAGCCGTTCGAGATGCTGGAGGTCCTGCGGCACAACGTGCATGATCTGACCAGCCTGCTGGAGCTGTACCGGCGCGCTCGGCGGGCGCTGGCGGCGGCCGGCGGAGAAGATCATTGACGATGCGCGCGGGCCGTCTACAATGTCGGTCTGCCCGGCACGCCTGCTACGGGTATTCACACAGCGTCCAAGGGGAAGCCCATGGCCAGACCATCGGTGGGTGAGCAACGGGACGAGTCTATCCGGCCGCGGCCGAGCCGCGCCCGCGCAGCACGCGGCGAGCGATCCGGCGGCCGAACGGGACGGAGCCGCCGGGCGAGGCCTGAGCGGTCCGCGCCGCGCGGGCCGGCCGGCATGATCGGCAAGCTCGAGCAGCGGGCCTTGGGCAGCGGGTCGCTCGTGCATGTGGAGTCGATTCCCCCACGCAAGGCGCAGTTCCGGGATCTAGACCGGCCGCTGCCGGCGGCCCTGGCGGCGGCCCTGGCGGCCCAGGGAATCGAGAAGCTCTACATCCACCAGGCCGAGGCCGTGCGGCGGACACGCGACGGCCAGGACGTCATCGTGGTCACGGGCACCGCCAGCGGCAAGACCTACTGCTATCTGATCCCGGTCCTCGAAAGCTTGATGGAGGACCGCGCGGCGACCGCACTGCTGCTGTTTCCCACCAAGGCGCTGGCCCAGGACCAGCTCAAGAACCTTGCCGGCCTGCAGAGCGAGGCGGCCGGCCTCGCGTTCATGGCGGGAACCTACGATGGCGATACCCCGCCGCGGCAGCGCAGCAAGCTGCGCGAAGAGGCCAGCGTCATCCTGACCAACCCGGACATGCTCCACTCGGGGATCCTGCCGAACCATGCCCGCTGGGCGCGGTTCTTCTCGAATCTGCGCTACGTCGTCTGCGACGAGATCCATGTCTACCGGGGCATCTTCGGCTCGAATGTGGCCAATGTCATGCGGCGCCTCGAACGCATCTGCCGCCACTACGGCAGCCATCCTCAATTCGTATGTTCGAGCGCGACGATCGCCAATCCGAAAGAACTGGCCGAACGGCTCACGGGTCGGCCTTTCTCCCTGGTGGAGAAGGACGGCGCCCCGCGCGGCCGGAAACATTTCGTCCTGTGGAATCCGCCCGTGCTGAGCCGGACGACGATGGACCGCCGCAGCTCGAACCTGGAAGCCCGCGACCTGTTGCTCTCGTTTCTGCGGGACGGGTATCAAGGGATCACCTTCGTGCGTGCCCGGCAGGTGGCCGAAGTGCTCCTGCGATACTGCCAGGAGGAACTCGGCAAAGATGGCGGCGGCATCGCCAGGCGGGTGCGCGCCTACCGGGGGGGGTACCTGCCGGAGGAGCGCCGGGCGATCGAGCAGGCCCTGTTCGAGGGGGATCTGCTGGGCGTCATCTCGACCAATGCGCTCGAGCTGGGCATTGACGTCGGCTCGCTCGATCTGGCCCTGCTGGTGGGCTACCCGGGAACGATCGCCTCGACCTGGCAGCAGGCCGGCCGCGCCGGACGGACCGCGGGGGAATCGCTGGCGGTCATGGTGGCGCACAACACGCCGATCGATCAGTACCTGATGCGCCATCCCGAGTACTTCTTCACGCAGACTCCCGAGCAGGCCGTGGTCGATCCGGACAATCCGCACATCTTGCTGGGCCACCTGCGCGCCGCGGCCTACGAGCTTCCGCTCACCCGCCGGGATGAGACCGGTTTCGGCGAGTTCGCCGCGGCCATCCTGCAACTGCTCGGGGAGTACGGCGAGGTGCGCGAGATCAAGGGACGCTGGTACTACAGCGCCAGCGGCTATCCGGCCGGGGACATCAGCCTGCGCAATGCCAGCGACAGCGTCTACGTGATCGTGGATACCGGTTCGCCGGCCTTCCGGGCCAATTCGCCGGATGCCATGGGGGGACGGGTCGACGCGCCGCCGACCGAGATCGTGCGCACTCAGCATGAGACGGTGCGGCGATTCCGCGACCGCCGCGGCCAGGGCGCCCTGTTGCGCCAGCTGACCGAACGGGGCTACCGGGTCATCGGAACGCTCGATGAAGCCAGTGCGTTCACCCAGCTTCATCCGCAGGCGATCTACATGCATGAGGCCGAGACCTACATGGTCGAGCATCTCGACCTCGGGGAACGCGTGGCCTACGTGCATCGCGTCAAGCTGGACTACTACACCCAGTCGATCATCGACAGCCGGATCCGCATCCTGGCCACAGAACAGGAGCAGCGCTGGCGCCGGGCCGAGACCGGGTTCGGCGCGCTGGCCGTGAGTGAGAAGGTCTACCTCTTCAAGAAGATCCGCTTTGGCACCCGTGAATCGGTAGGGTTCGGACCGGTCGATGTACCGGTACAGACCCTGGAGACCGAGGGGTGCTGGATCACGCCGCCGGCCGAAGCCATCCACGAGGTTCTCTCGCATGGCCGCGTGCCGGCCGAGGGGCTGTGGGGCATCGCCAACGTGCTGTCGGATGTGATCACGCTGCATGCGATGTGCGATGTCATGGACATCGGGACCGCGCAGGATTCGCGCTCGACCGGGGCGGCCGCGGTCTTCATCTATGACAAATACCCGGGAGGGTTGGGCTTCGCCCAGAAGGTCTTCGGCCTGGTAGAGGATCTCATGCAGGGTGCCTGCGACCTGATCACCGGTTGCCCCTGCGAGGCGGGTTGTCCCTCCTGCGTGGGCGCGCCGGTGGTGCCGCAGGCCGGGGATGATGCCGAGGTGAGCGGCCGGGGCCGGATTCCGGACAAGGAGGCGGCGCTGGTTCTGCTGCATCATCTGCTGGAGAAGGAGCCCTACATTCCGAAACGGGAACGGCCGCTGCCCGCGGTCGCCGGGCGGCGGCACGGTTCGGAGGTGGCCGGGGAACAGGAGGAAGAGGAGGCGGGCAGGCCGCGCGAGATCAAGCCTCTGCCTCCGGAGATCGCCCGCCGGCTGCGGCGGAGTCTGGGGGAGCGGGGGAGTGCCATGGGGCGCCGGATGCCGCCGCGGACTCCGGACTGGCCGGCTCCGCGGTGAGAACCGAGCCTTCTTCGATCAACTCGCGGGCCGCCGCGCGCAGCCGCTCGGGTTCGTTCAGCTCCGGCGTGTCGAGCACCTGTTCGAGCAGGGCGCGCAGGATGCGCCCGTAGGCCGGGCCCGGCGCGACCCCCAATTCGGCCAGCTCCTTGCCCCCGATGGCCAGATCCTTGACCGAGAGGGCCGTGTCCTTGGCAATCACCTCTTCGACCCGTTGCAGGAGCGCCTGCAGGGGACGCGTGTCGCCGGACTTCTTCGTATTGCCGGCCATATCGGCCAGTCGCAGCGCAATCAGATCGGGAATGTTCTCCACACCCACCGCGCGGGCGAAGCGGCGCACGGCGCTGTCGGTCCATTCGGGCTGGTAGTAGAACATGTGATGGCGGATCAGGTGCGTGACCTTTTCGCGCTCATCGTTCGAATAGCGCAGCCGGCGCAGGATGCGGTCGGCCTTGCGCGCGCCGACCATCTGGTGGGCGTAGAAGGTGTAGTCGCCGCCCTTCTCCTCGCGGGTTTCCGGCTTGGCGACATCATGCAGCAGGGCGGCCAGGCGCACGGCAAGGTTGTCGGGTGGGGCCGCGTCGGTGGCCATGACGCTGTGGGTGAAGACGTCATGGGCGTGGAAACGGTTCTGGGCGACGCCGCGGCAGGCCTCCAGCTCCGGCAGTACGATCCGCAGCAGGCCGGCGTGGTGCAGTAGCTTCAGGCCCCGGGAAGGGGTCTCGGCGAGCAGGATGCGGTTGAGTTCCTGCCGGATACGTTCGGCGGAGATACGCTGCAGGCCCTCGGCTTCCTGCTGCAGGGCGGCCATGCTCTGCCGCTCGATCTTGAACCCGAGCTCGGTCGCGAAGCGGACGGCGCGCAGAAGGCGCAGAGCATCCTCACGGAAACGTTCGAGCGGGTCTCCCACGGCGCGAATCCGCTGACGCTTCAGATCGCCGAGGCCGTCGAACGGATCTTCGATCCGCTCCTGCCGGGGATCGAAGGCCATGGCGTTGATGGTGAAGTCGCGGCGGCGCAGGTCTTCCTCGAGATGCTGGCTGTAGGCCACCTGGTCAGGATGGCGGCCGTCGCGGTACTGCGCTTCGGTCCGGAACGTGGTGACCTCGTAGATCTCGTCGCCAAAGGGAACCATCAGGGTCCCGAAGGCGGCGCCCACCTCATGCACGCGGCCAAAGAGCGCCTTGACGCGTTCGGGCAGCAGGTCGGTGGCGATATCGAAATCCTTGGCCGGGCGGCCGAGCAAGAGATCGCGCAGGCAGCCGCCCACGAGAAAGGCCTGTCCGCCATGGGCCTGGATCCGCTCGAGGATCGCGCAGGCCCCACGCGGCAACGCGCGGCGAAGCTCCTGCGCCGAGACGGCGATGCTCACTTCATCCTGAGGCATGGGTTTCGTCCTTTTTCCGCCGTCGCTGGGAACCGGGGTCAATCGCTGGGCGAGCATACCACCGCACCCGGCCCGCGTCAGCCTACACACTTGCTTCACCCGGCGGGCCCCCTATTATCATCGCAACGATACGAGACAGCTGCCGGAGGAGGATGGGTGCGAACGCTGCATGTAGATCGGGGTCGGTTGTGGCGTGGGGGACAACGGCAATGCCTCTTGCTGTGCCGGCATCTGGCGGCCCGTGGGTGGGACACCTGCCTGGTCTGCCAGCCAGGCTCGGAGTTGGCCGTCCGCGTGGCGCCGCCGTTGACCTGCCACCCGCTGGCCATGCGCGGCGAGGCCGACCTGCCGGCCGCCGTGCGTCTGGCCCGGCTCCTGGCGGCCTGGCGCCCGGACCTGGCGGCCGCGCACGATGCCCATGCCATGATGCTTCTGGGGCTGGCCCGCTCGCTGGGGCGGCTGGATCTGCCCCTGGTGTTTCACCGCCGGGTGGATGTGCCGCCCGGCGGCGGCCCGCTCACCCGCTGGAAGTACGCCCAGGCCGCGCGAATCATCTGTGTCAGCGAGCGCGTCGCGGAGATCGTGCAGGCGGCCGGCATCGCGGCCGAGCGCGTGCGCGTCGTGCACAGCGGGACCGCCGGCGTCACGCCGGATCGGGCCGCGGGGGATCGCCTGCGTGATCGTCTGGGTATCGCTGCGGATGCGATCGTGCTGGGCGTCATCGGAAGCCTGATCCCGCACAAGGGCCATGGCGATCTGCTGCGCGCCATGGGGCGGCTGGAACGGCGCGGACAGGACCTGTATCTGATCCTGGCGGGCGAGGGGCACCTGCGGGACGAACTCGCGTCGGCGGCGCAGCACAGGGGCCTCGCGGATCGGGTGCACTTCCTGGGCGAGGTCCGCGAACTGGCGCCCCTCTTCGGGGCCATGAACATCTATGTACACCCCAGCCGGACCGAGGGGCTGGGCACCTCGATCGCGGACGCGTTCTCGGCCGGAGTTCCCGTGGTGGCCACGCGCACGGGCGGGATTCCCGAGCTGGTGCGCGAGGGCCAGAGCGGGTATCTGGCGCTACCGGGCGACGTCGAGTCCCTGACCGGAGCCCTGGCCCGTGCCCTGGCTGACCCGCGCGAGAGGGTGCGGCGGGCGGAGCTGGCGCAAGCGATCCACGCCCAGCGCTTCACCGCCGAGACGATGGCCGCGGCGACCGTGGAGGTCTATCGGGAGCTGCTCGCAGCGCGGTGATCGGCATGGCGCGCTGCTGCGCGTTCACCAGCCGGGCGTTTGCCAGCCGGGTGTTTACCAGCCGCGCGGCGGCCCCTGGCGCGACCGGCCGTGCGGCAGGGGGTCGACGCGGCGCCGCAATCGTCCCACCCAACGGTCGGCCAGCCGGGTGGGCTCCGGTAGGCGATAGCGCGAGGCCATGGCCAGCACGCATTCGGTCGCCGTCGGCAGATCGACGCGGTGGCCGATCGAGACGCACAGCGGCCTGACCCGGTCGCGGGTGCGCAGCACCGCGCCGATGATCTCCGGGCCGTCGCGAAGCTCGCTGAGCGCCCCGCGCGCGGCGGCCGGTTCCGTGAAGGCGCCGCAGAGGACTGATTTGGCCACGCCGATGGCCGGGATGTCGAAGAGCACACCGAGGTGGGATGCGAGGCCCAGACGACGCGGGTGGGCAATCCCCTGGCCGTCGCAGAGCAGCAGGTCGGGCCGGTGGCGCAGGTGGCGCAGCAGCTCGACGTAGAGCGGGATCTCGCGGAAGCTGAGCAGTCCCGGGATGTAGGGAAAGGGCGCGGGACGCCGCACGGCGTGGGACTCGACGATGACCCCCTCGGGATAGCGCATCACGATGACGCCGGCCAGCAGCGGTGCGCTGCGGTTCGATCCGCGGCCACCACCGGAGATGTCCAGACCGGCCGCCAGGCAGGACTGGGCCGTGAACCGCCGGACGGGAGAGCGCCGGACCCGCGCGGCGAGCCGGCGTTGCAGCGCGACGGCCTCGCGGGGCGTGAGATTCCAGGGGTGATCGAACACCGGTTCCATGGCGTCTCGGCCCCGGCTCGCTACGGTCCCGGCCGGTAGCGATTGGTCAGAGGATAGCGCCGGTCGCGGCCGAAGGCGCGCGGCGTGATCTTGATGCCGGGCGCCGCCTGGCGGCGCTTGTATTCATTCCCCTGAATCATGCCGTAGATGCGATCGACCGTCGCCCGTTCGAAGCCCGCGGCGACGATCTCGCGGGGGCTGCGTTCCTCTTCCACCAGGGCGCGGACGATCGGATCGAGAATGTCATAGGGCGGCAGGCTGTCGGTATCCTTCTGATCGGGCTTGAGCTCGGCGCTCGGCGCGCGCTCCAAGGTGTCGCGGGGAATCGGGGGGGCGGCCGCTGTCTGCGCGTTGCGCCAATGCGAAAGGCGGTAGACGTGGGTCTTGAACAGGTCCTTGAGCACCGAGTATCCCCCCACCATATCCCCGTACAGCGTGCAGTACCCGACGGCCACCTCGCTCTTGTTGCCGGTGGCCAGCACGAGGCTGCCGAACTTGTTGGAGAAGGCCATCAGCAGCAGTCCCCGCAAGCGTGCCTGGATGTTCTCCTCGGCTTCGTTCGCTCCCCGTCCGGCGAAGAACGGCTGCAGGTCCGCGAGGGCTTGTTCGAAGAGCGCCTGAATCGGGATCTCGTGGAAAGGCACCCGCAGATTCTCGGCCAGCGCGCGGGCGTCCGCGCGGGTCTCGGCACAGGAGTAGCGCGTGGGCATGGAGATGCCGGTGACGGCCTGGGATCCCAGTGCGTCGGCCGCGATGACCGCCGTCAGCGCCGAGTCGATTCCGCCGCTGAGACCGATGATCACGCCGCCGAAGCCGTTCTTGCGCACATAGTCACGCAGCCCCAGCATGAGGGCGCAGTAGACCTCGCGGTCCGGGTCCAGCGCGGGCGCGACCGTGTTGTGGGAGAGAGCCGTCACGGTGGGAAGGACGCAGGGCGCCGCCGGATCGCTCACCGGAGCCCGGGTTTCCCGAGAATCGATCTCGGGCGCCAGCGTGGCGGGCGCGTGGGACGCCAGCGTGGGCAAGGCGATCTCGGCCAGCTCCAGGAAACGCTCCTCGGGCGGCGGCGCAGTGTGTGCGCCGCGGCTCTGTGGGGCTTCCCCTCCGGCCAGCGGCCGGCCGTGAGCGGCGCCCGCATCGTCGGCCCGCCGGGGCGCGGTCGGCGCGGCATGGGCGGGAAGGGGCAGATCGACGAGGGTCAGATGGGGAATGAACTGCGGGGCGCGGCTCAGCAGCCGGCCGTCCGCGGCGGCCGCCAGACTCTGGCCGTCGAAGACGAGCTCGTCTTGGCCTCCCACCAGATTGCTGTACAGAATGGGCAGGCCCAATCGCCGCGCCTGCCCGCACACCAGGTGCTCGCGCTCGCGGCCCTTGTGCATGTGATAGGGCGAGGCCGACAGATTGGCCATCAGATTGGCGCGTCCGGCGCGGGCCTGCAGCCGCGCGACCGGAGCCTGGCCCCACAGATCCTCGCAGATGTTGACGGCCAGGCGCCAGGGGCCGAAGCAGAGAATCGGGCAACGGCGGCCGGGACGAAAGTAGCGCTGTTCGTCAAAGACGCCGTAGTTGGGCAAGGTGCACTTGGCGTAGCTGTCGCGGATGCGGCCGTCGACGATGACGGCCGCGCAGTTGCGGGGACCGTCCGGACCGGCCCCGGCGTATCCGATCAGGCAGATGGCCCCGCGCAGGCGTGGGGCCAGTTGCTCGAGGGTTGCCTGGGAGTCCTCCAGGAAGGAGGGCTTGAGCAGCAGGTCCTCCGGGGGGTATCCGGTGATCGTCAGCTCCGGAAAGATGATCAGACGCGCACCGGCGCCGAGGGCCTGCGCGTGGGCCTGTTCGATCAGCAGGGCGTTGCCGGGCAGATCGCCGACGGTGGTGTTGATCTGCGCGATGGCGGCGCGCAAGGTATCGGTGCTGTGCATCACAGGATCATCCCCATGGAGTGTGGTGGGCCGCTGTCCGGTCCGGCGATTCGGCGCTGATCGTAGGGTTGGCGGGTCCGGCCTGTCAAAGCGCTTCTGGGGGCCCCGCCGCTCGGCCCGCGTTGGTGATTCGATCCGGATATGGTAGGCTGAACCACTTTCGAGGCGTCATGGGCGGTGGCGACCGAAATCCTTCGCGGACGCCAGGGAGGAGTCAGGATGAAGCGCGGCGAACGGAACCTGACGCGCATGATCGAGATGCTCCAGGATGTCAAGCGCTTGCTGATCCTGTCGCACGACAACCCCGACCCGGACGCGCTGGCCAGCGGTTGGGTCCTGCGCCACATTCTGCGTCAGATGACCGACGTGGATGTGACGCTCGCGTATGAGGGCATGGTCGGGCGCACGGAGAACCGCGCCATGGTCAAGTTGCTGCGGATTCCGCTGGTGCCGCTCAGCCAGCTCAAGGTGGGGCAGTTCGATGCCGTCGCACTGGTGGACACCCAGCCCCAGAGCGGCAACAATCCTCTGCCGGCCGGCATGCTGCCGCGCATCGTCATCGACCATCACCCCCTCCGGCGCGAGAGCCGCGAGGTGCCCTTCTGTGACATCCGGCCTGATCACGGGGCGACCGCGACGATCTTGTTCGACTATCTTCAGCATACCGGCCTTGCGCTGCAACCCCGCCATGCGACCGGCCTGTTCTACGCGATCCGCTCCGAAACGCAGAATCTGGGGCGCGAGAGCTCCGGGCCGGATGTGCGGGCCTTCGCGGCTCTGTTTCCCCGGGTGGACAACAGCATGATCTCGCGAATCGAGAACGCGCCGATCTCCCGGCAATATCTGGCGCTGCTCAATGGGGCCTTCGATCAGACGCGCATCTACGGCGAGGTGGCGCTGACCCTGCTCGACCGCCTGCCGTATCCGGATGTGCCGGCCGAGCTGGCCGACCTGTTGCTGCGCGTCGATGAGGTGAGTTGGACGCTGGTGGGCGGCCTCTATCGGGGAGAGCTGTATCTGTCGATGCGCACGCAGCTGCCGCGGGCCAACGCGGCCGCGTTGCTGTCCGAGATCGTCGGTGACTGGGGGCGGGCCGGCGGGCACAGCAGCATGGCGGGCGGCAAGATTGATCTGCGCGGCAAAGGGCTCGCGGCCAGCACCGTGAAGCGATCCCTGACCCGGCGTGCCCGGGAGTTGCTCGGGGTGAGCGGCCACCGGCCGCGGGCCCTGATCCAGAGGCGAATGAACTGCCATCGCAAGGGTGGCCTGCAGGGGGAGCGATGACCGAACGCAGCTACGACCTGCTCGTTCTCGGAGCAGGACCGGGGGGCTACAGCGCGGCGGTACGGGCCGCGCGGGCTGGCCTGAGGGTGGGGTTGATCGAACGGGAACAGCTGGGGGGTGTCTGTCTGAACTGGGGCTGCATTCCGACCAAGGCGCTGCTGCACAGCGCCGCGCTGTGGCGTGAGCTGAAGGGGGCGCGCCGCCACGGGATTCGGATCGAGGGTGCGACCTTCGACTATGAGGCCGTCTTGGGACGTTCGCGCCAGGTGGTGGCGCGGCTGGTCAGGGGTCTGGAACTGCTCATGACCGACGCCGGCGTGGAGGTCCTGAAGGGCAGCGGCGCGCTGATCGGATCGGGGGGCGGCCTGCACCGGGTGCGCGTGGGGGAACGGGAGGTGGCGGCCCGCCGGGTGATTCTGGCGGCCGGCTCGGTGATCCAGGCGATTCCCGACCTGCCCTTTGACGGCCGGCGCGTCATGAGCAGCCGGGATGCCATCGTGCGCACGAGCCTTCCGCGCAGCCTGCTGGTCGTCGGCGCCGGCGCGATCGGGCTCGAGTTCGCGGACCTGTACGCGACCTTTGGGGTCGCCGTGACCGTGATCGAGATGATGCCCCAGATTCTGCCCGGCGAAGAGCCCGAGATCGCCCAGGTGCTGCGCAACGCCTTGGCCAAGCGCGGCATCCGGATCCATACCGGTGTGCGGCTGGCGGGGGCGGAGGTGGATGAGAGCGGTGTGCGCGGTCGGTTGACGCCGGCCGCGGAGGGCGGCGGACAGGGTGCGGCCGCCGGACAGGCGGCGGCCGGCGAGGCCACCGCTGCCGGGGAGGTTGCCGCAGAGTGCGCATTGGTGGCCGTGGGGGTGCGCGGGGCAATCCGGGAGATCGGCCTGGAGGCGTGCGCAGTGGCCACCGCGGGCGGGTTCGTGAGCGTGAATGCTCATCAGGAAACCTCGGCGGCGGGCATCTATGCCATCGGGGATCTGACCGGCGGGCCGTTGCTGGCACACGCCGCGGCGGCCGAGGGGATTCGGGCGGTCGAGCATATTCTGGGCGTGGCCGCGGACGAGGGCCGGGCGTGGATCCCGGGGGCCGTCTTCACCCATCCGCAGGTGGCCTCGGTGGGTGCGCGCGAGAGGGACCTGAAGGCCGCCGGCCGCCCCTACCGGACCGGCACCTTTCCCTTCAGCTCCCTGGGCAAGGCGGTGGCCGAGGGGGAGGTCACCGGTTTCGTCAAGATATTGCTCGATGCGGATGGCGACTCCCTCCTGGGGGCCCATGTGGTCGGTCCGCACGCGTCGGAACTGATCGCCGAGCTGACCCTGGCCGGGGCCCACGGGATTTCGGCGCAGAAGCTCCTGCACACGGTGCACACACATCCCACCTTCTCCGAGGCGATCCCGGAGGCCGTGGGCCTGGCCCTGGGCCTGGGTATCCATGGCTAGAACCTCGCAGGACGAGGCCGGTGTAGACACATGGGGGCGCGCCAGAAGGACAGGATGGTGTGGTCCGACGGGACGGTGCCGATCGACGGGATGGGGGACATGCGGTGAGTGTGGCGACAGGCGATCTGAGCAGGTCACGGTGGGACGGGCTGCTGCTGCGCTTCCCGGGGCCGGTGCCCTACCAGGCGGCCTGGGACTTGCAGCGGGCGCTGTGGGAGCAGCGCCGGGCGCTGCGGCTCCCCGACTGCCTTGTGCTGCTCGAACACGAACCGGTCTATACGCTCGGCCGCCACGGCCAGGACCGCTTCCTGCGCGCCGGCCGGCCGGAGCACATTCCCGTGGTCCCGATCGATCGCGGGGGCCAGGTGACCTACCACGGTCCCGGGCAACTGACCGCCTACTTGATCGCTGACCTGCGGGCCCACGACCTGGGGGTCAAGCCGTTCGTGCATGCCCTGGAAGAGACGGTCATTCGCCTGATGGCGGGCTACGCGGTGTCCATGCTGCGCCGGGAAGGGCTGGTCGGGGTGTGGACCGGCGCCCGGCCTCAGGCCAAGCTGGCGGCCGCCGGTGTGCGCATTGCGGGCGGAGTCAGTCTGCATGGCATCGCCCTGAATGTCGCCGAGCGCTGCCGGCCGGGATTCCAGGGGATCGTTCCCTGCGGGCTGGCGGGCGAATCGATCACGACGATGGAAGCCTTGCTCGGCAGCGTCCCTCTCGATGAGGTCGCCGCCCGTTGGTCGGCGGCGTTCGAGGAGGTCTTCGACCTGGCGTTGCGGCCCCTGGCGCTGCCGCTGCCGCGCGATGAGGACGGGGTTGGCGAGTGCCTGCGCCAGGTCCGCCAGCAGGCGCGCCGCGGGGCGCGCAAGCCGCCCTGGCTGAAGATGGGGCTCCCGCAGGGGCGCACCTATCGCGAGGTACGCCGCACCCTGGATCAAGAGCGCCTCTACACGGTCTGTGAAGGAGCCCACTGTCCGAATCGGCAGGAGTGCTGGAGCGCGGGAACCGCCACCTTCATGATCCTGGGGCGCAGCTGCACGCGCCGCTGTCGATTCTGCGCGGTCGGCAAGGACGCCGTCGAGGTTGCGGAGCCGGATGAGCCCGGGCGCCTGGCCTCCGCGGCCGGGCGCATGGGACTGGAGCATATCGTCGTGACCTCGGTCACGCGCGATGATCTGCCCGACGGGGGTGCCGGCCAGTTCGTGGCGACCATCGCCGCCCTGCGCAGCCGCTGTCCGGGGGCCACCGTGGAGGTGCTGATTCCCGACTTCGCCGGGGATCGGGACTCGCTCGCGCGGGTCATCGCCGCCCGCCCGGACGTGCTCAACCACAACATCGAGACCGTGCCGCGGCTGTACCGGTTGGCCCGTCCGCAGGCGATCTATCGCAGGTCGCTGGCAATCCTCTCGAGCGCTCGCGCGGCCGGACTGCGCACCAAGTCCGGGTTCATGGTGGGCCTCGGGGAGTCGGCCGGTGAGATCCGCTCGCTCCTGGCGGATCTGCGCGCGGCCGGATGCCAGCACGTCACGATCGGGCAGTACCTGCAGCCGAACCGCGATTGCCTTCCGGTGAAGCGCTACTGGACGCCGGCCGAGTTTGCCGGCTGGCGCGCCGCTGCGACCCACCTGGGATTCGAATATGTCGATTCCGGCGCTCTCGTGCGCAGTTCCTACCATGCCGCCGAGGCCCTGCGCGGCTCCGGCTAGCCGAGCGCGGGCCGATGATCCGCTCCTAAAGCGAGATTCCCTGTCTGCCGAAGGATGGGGAGACGGATCGGGATGCCCCTGAACGGGCAGTCCCCACAGCGCCAGTCTCCCTCGCGATTCGGGGCGGCCCTACGTCGGGGGCGACGCTGATGTCGGCCGGGTTGGCCGAAGCCAACACGAGTCCTGGGAAGGATCATCCCTGGGTGAGGGAGTACGAGGGAAAGGAAATGACCATGTCTGAGGCTGTTAACTCTGCGACAGTGGAGACTACCCAAGTGTCACGGGCGGGCAAGTATCTCACCTTCCTGCTTGCGGATGAGGTGTATGGCCTGGAGATCCTGAAGGTCCGCGAGATCATCGGCCTGATGGCGATCACCAATGTCCCGGGCACGCCCGACTATGTGTGCGGCGTGATCAACCTGCGGGGCAAGGTCATCCCGGTGGTGGACCTGCGCCGCAAGTTCGGCATGATGACCGCCGAACAGACCGAAGAGACGTGCATCATCGTCGTCAATGTCAACGGTGTCGAGATGGGCACCGTGGTCGACAAGGTCTATGAGGTTCTCGACATTCCCGAGGAGGACATCGAGGACGCGCCCGACCTGGGCATGGACGTGCACACGAACGTGATCCTGGGCATGGGCAAGGTGGCCGGAAAGATCACGATTCTGCTCGATATCAACCGGATTCTGGGCGGTGACGCCGAGGAGCTCGGCGGCCAGCTGTAGACCGCCGGCCACGGCCCGCGAGCGGGTGTCAGAGGGGGGTGGGACGCCGATGTCCCAGCCCCCTTTTTGCCTGTTCGTTGGGGTCTTTTCCGCACCGGGCCCTCGCGCGCTACGCTGCGGGCCGGTCCCGGCCGGCCCGTTTCTAGTCCGCTGTAGAACTGGAGTGTAGGGCGGTCCGGGAGCGCCGCGGCTCGGCCTGCGGGCGCGCCGCACACGCGGCGGCCGTCCGGACCGGGACTCGGCGGCGATCGAGATCCGGCTGCTCGATCTGTTGGGTCAGCCGGTCCTTGAGGAAGCGTGTGTAGGGCTGGATGTGCAGGTAGAGCGCCGCGAAGGTGACCGCGATGCGCAGGGCGCGAGGGTTGTGAGCCAGGCAGTCGGCCAGGGTTCGCCAGTAGTGGCGCCGGACGGTCCGGTTGCGCACGCCCAACCTCCAGGTGATCTTCGCGAACGAACCGGCGTCCCGCCACAGGCGGCGCAGCGGAGTGCGCAGCCTGTGCTGCGACAGCCCCAGGTTGCGATTCAGGCGGCGCACGCGCGCAAAGAACGCGCGCGGTGCGTAGATCGTCTCGAGAATCGCCCGGTAGTCGGAGAGGATCTCCTGCCGCGGCCGTTGGGTGTCGTAGTTGAGCCCCGAGGTGCACTGGTCGGCGTCACTGTCCGTGAAGGAACGATCGGAATCGACGAAGAGCCGGCCCTCGGCCTCGAGACGACGCGACAGCTGGGTATGGGGCAGCGCATAGAGCAACCCCACCATGCAGAGCGGAATCGAAGCCTCCTCGATGCAGGTGATCATCGCCCGGGCCACCGATCCGGTCTCGCCGTCCAGACCCACGATGAAGCCCGCGTTGACGAACATCCCGGCGCGGTTGATCCGGCGGACGCACGCGGCGATGTCCTTCTGTACGTTGTGTGCCTTCTTGGCGCGCAGCAGCACCCTGGGGTCGGGCGTCTCGATGCCCACGAAGACGGCGAAGAAGCCCGCGCGGGCCATCGCCCGCAGCAGGTCCTCATCATCGGCCAGGCTGAGGCAGACCTCGCTCGAGAACTCGAAGGGGTAGCCTCGTCGAGCGCGCCAGCGCGCCAGCTCGGCCAGGAACGGCCGGATGGCCTTGCGGTTTCCGATGAGATTGTCATCGACGAAGTCGACGTGGCCGCGGTACCCGAGGGCGTCAAGAGCATCGAGCTCGGCGAGCATCTGGGCGGTCGTCTTGCGCCGCGGCAGGCGCCCGTTGAGTTCGATCACGCTGCAGAACTCACAATTGAAGGGACAGCCGCGGCCGTACTGGACCCCGACGTGCATGTAGTTCTCCAAGCGCAGCAGATCGAAACGGGGTACCGGGGATTGGCTGAGGTCCGGAAAGGCGGTGGCGGCGAAGACATGGCGCCGCCGGCCGGCATGCCAGGCCGTCACGAACTCGCCGATGATCTCCTCGGCCTCTCCCAGAATCCGGAACTCGGCCTCCTCGTACACGCCGGGGCTCAGGGTCACATCGGGGCCGCCGACCACAACCGGTTTGCGATGGGCGTGCGCGAGGGCAATGACCTCTTTGGCGTCGGGCTGCTGTGAGAGCATGCCGCCGATCATGACCATATCGGCCCATTGCAGGTCCTGCGCCCGAAGCTCGGCCACGTTGCGATCCACGAGACGAACCGTCCAACTCCGGGGCAGGAGCGCGGCGACGGTGATCAGACCGAGGGGGGCGGCCACATAGCGGGCGCCGACCACCGCGCAGGTTTCGCGGTAGTTCCAGAAGGACTGACCGGTGAAGCGTGGACTGACCATCAAGACGTTGGGAGTGGGTGATCGCCGCACGGTCAGCATCTCCTGGTGGGGCTCCTTCACCCGAGGCCGGCGCGGGCCCCGGCACGCTCGAGGGTGGCTGCCGGGATCCCACGGGTGGCCGGTGTTCGAGCGGATCGCTGCTGGGCGGTTCGCGCGGGGTATCCCGGAACGTCTCCGCCCAGCCCCACAGCTGAGCGGCTCATGGTGGATCGTACTCTTCTTTCCGGACAGAGGATACGGGAATTGTGGCGCCCGGCCGGAAGGGGACGGGCCTGCGCCGGACCGGTCCCCGCGCGATCATTCTTGCAATATCCGGTTGAATACCGAACAAATGTTTGGTATCTTGCGTGTGTCAGCCACGGAACCCGATGCCTGGAGGGCCTCATGGATCCGCTCAGCAAACGTCAACGCGCCGTCCTGGAGAGTATCCTGCGGTGCAACGAGCAACAGGGGCGCTTTCCCTCGATCCGCGAGATCGCCCGCGCGCTCGACGTTTCATCGCCGGCCACCGTCTACCAGCATCTCGAGGCATTGGAGGGCAAGGGGTACCTGCGCCGCCGGGGACGGCATTGGATGCTCACCGAGCGGGTGCGGCGCGACCGGGGGGTTCCGATTGTCGGCCGGGTGGCGGCCGGTGCGCCGCTGATGGCCGTCGAGCAGATCGAGGGCCATATCGATGGCGCGTTTTTGGGGCTGCGGCCCGGACGGTTCGCGGTCGAGGTGGTCGGCGATAGCATGGTGGAGGAGGGCATTCTCCCGGGGGATTACGTCATCGTCGACCCGGAGCGGCCGGTGGCCGCCGGCGACCTGATCGTGGCCTACCTCGGGGAGGATCAGGAAGTGACCATCAAGCGCTTCTTTCCGCACCCGGGGCAGGTGGAGTTGCGACCGGCCAATCCGCGTTACGAGCCGTTCCGTATTCCGGAAGGGGATCTCTTCTTCCGCGTGGGGGGGAAGGTCATCGGGCTTGCGCGGCGGTTGGGATGAACGGGAGGCCGACGTGCACTGGGAGAAGCTCGAGGAGCCCGTCAAGGTGCGGGCTGATTTTCAGGGTGGGGAGATCACCCCGTTGCGATTCAAGCGGGGACCCACCGAGTTGAAGGTCACGCGGGTCAACAGCCGTTGGAAGGACCGCGCCGGAAAACGGTGCCTGTGCTACTTCTCGGTGACCACGCACAGCGGCGACATCTATCAGCTGCGCTTCGATACGGGAGATCTGGCATGGCGAGTGGATTCGGTGATGTACGAGGGATGATGCCCGCCCCCCGGCGGCGTCTGGGCGCCGGGGCGCCCTGGGGACGATATCCGGCCATCCTGCACCTGGACATCGATGCCTTCTTCGCATCCGTCGAGCAGCGGATCCAGCCCGTCTTGGCCGGCCGGCCCGTGGCGGTGGGCACCGGCGTCGTGGCCAGCGCGTCCTACGAGGCCCGCCGGTTCGGCATTCGCGCCGGCACGCCGCTGCACGAGGCCCGGCGCCGCTGTCCCGGCCTCGTCATCCTGCCCGGGCACGCCCCGACCTATCAGGCCTTCGCGCGGCGCGTCTTCGAGATTGCGGCCGAGTACGGCCCGCAGGTCGAGACCTTTCTCGACGATGCCTACGTCGATCTCTCCGGAACCGAGCGCGTGCACGGGCATCTGGTGCGGGCGGCCGATGCCCTGCGGCGCCGGGTGCGGGCCGAGACGGGCCTGTCCGTGTCTCTTGGCATCGGAACCAACCGAATGGTGGCCCGCATGCTCACCCGGCTATGCAAACCGGATGGGCTGGCCTGGTTGCGTCCCGGGGGCGAGGCCGATTTCGTGGCCGCCCAGCCCATCGAGGATCTTCCCGGCATCGGCCCGAAGCGCGCGGCCGTGCTGCGCGAGATGGGCCTGACCCGCGTCGCTGAGCTTCGCGGTCTTTCCGCCGTACGGCTCCGGGAGCTGTTCGGCGACACCGGGCTGTTGCTGGCCGCCCGGGCGCGGGGGCGCGATACGCGTCCGGTGCAGCGGCGCGAGATTCCACAGTCGATCCGGCGCGAGACCTCGTTCGACACACCGGTGACCGATCGCGACGAACTCGCCGGGATGCTGCACTACCTGAGCGACCGGGCCGGCAGCCAGGCGCGCAAGCTCGGGGTGCGGCCGGCCCGCATCGAGGTGACGGTGCGCTGGGCCGACGGGGCCGCCGGCCGGCGCGGCGGGGCGCCCGGGGCGGATCTGTTCGAGGCCGCCGGCCGGCTCCTGGCGGCGGTGCTCTCCCGGCGCATGGGGTTGTGCAACCTGGGGATCGAGCTGCAGCGGCTGCACCTCGGCCAGGGGTATCAGCCGTCGCTGCTGGCGCCGGGGGCCGGCGCCGCCGCCGGCTCGCCGGCCGCTTGCTCCTGTGGGGAGGGTCTCGATAGCGTGGTCGATGACATCCGCCGGCGCTTCGGCTTCCGGGCGCTGGTGCGCGGCCGTTCCCTGGAATTGCTCGAACGGCTCCCGCGGGATGAGTACGGGTTCGTTCTGCGCACGCCCTGCCTGACGCGGTAGGGGCGCGAGCATGGGGCCGAGCCGGGGCCAGCGCAGCGGATGGCCGCTCCTCTATCGCAGCGGCCATTCGCTGCTGCGCGGCGTGGGCCATCCCGGGCAATGGGTGGCCCTGGCCGCCGAGCATGGCTACGAGATGGTTGCCCAGGCGGACTGGGCGAACCTCTACGCGGCGCTGCCATTCCTGGAGGCCGCCGAGACGCGGGGCCTGGCGGCCGTCCTGGGGGCGGAGATCCCGTATGGGCCGTTGCCCGGGGAGCCGGGCGCGGGGCGCCTGTTCGTCTTCTGTCAGGATCTGTGCGGGTATCGCAACCTCTGCGCGTTGCTGTCCCTTCTGGGCGACGGTCTGCCGCCTCCGGTCCGCGCGCCGGCTTCGGCGGCCATGCTTTCGCAACCGCTCGCGGAGTACGAGCGGGATGGGGAGGAGGTGCCGGGGGGAGCGGGGCTCACGGCGCGGGCAGTCTCGCGGGAGGATCTGATCCATGCCCTCGAAGCGGGTGGCGACGGACTGATCGTCCTCTCGGAGGATGCGTGGCTCCTGCGGCGTCTGCGGGGGGCCTACGGGGAGGATCGGCTGGCCTTGCTGCTGGCGTGGCCGCCGCCGCGCCAGGGCGTCGGACCGCTCGAGCGCCGGGCCGAGCATCTCGGCCTGGCGGCCGTGGCCCTTCCGCAGGCCAGCGTTCTCGATCCCGCCGAGGCGGCCACGCTGCGCCTGCTGACCGCCATACGGCGGCGGGGTCTGTGGGACGCCGTCGGCGCGGCCGGGCCCCGCGCGCTGCCGGTCCCGGATGCGGCGCTGCTGCGTTTGGGGGAACAGATCTACCCGCGGGCATTGCGCCAGGGCCGGGCGCTGCTCGAAACGTGCCGGCTGCGCTACGCCGACCTGCAGCCGCGGACCTTCGTCTTTCCCCGTGTCGGCGGCCGCGACGGGGCCGCCGCCCTGCGAACGGCTTGCGAGGCGGGACTGCATTCCCGCCCGCTGGCCCATCCGCAGCGTTCCCGGCGGCGCCTGGAGCAGGAGCTGGCGGTCATCGAGCAGCTCGGCTTCGTCGACTACTTCCTCGCGACGGCCGAGATCGCCCGCTGGGCCCGGGAGCGGCGCATCCCGCTGGTGGGGCGCGGGAGTGGGGTCTCCTCGCTGGCGGCCTACCTGCTCGGACTGACCGGCGTCGATCCGGTGGCCGGCGGGCTCTACTTCGAGCGCTTCCTGCACCCGCTGCGGGCGCGCGATTATCCGGACCTGGATCTGGACATCGCCTGGAACCGCCGCGACGAGGTTGTGGCCTACGCGCTGGGGGCGTTCGGCCCCGAGCGCGGGGCCATGGTCGGTACCCATCAGTTCTATCGTCCGCGAGGTGCTTTGCGAGAAGCCGGCCGGGCGCTGGGGATCGATGACCGCACGCTGTCGCGGGCCGCCCGGGTGATTCCGTTCGGGGGCCTGGGCGCCGCGGACGATGGAACCGGGCGGGAGGCTCTGGAGCGTCTGGCGCGGGACGAGGACGCGGCGCTCGGCCGCGCGGCGCGCCTGGCCGTTACGCTGCTGGGGCGCCCACGCGGGATCGGGATGCACCCCGGGGGCCTGGTGCTCGCGGAGATGGCGCTGGCGCGGATGGTGCCGATCGAACGGTCGGCCAATGGCATGGTGATCACCCAGTTCGACATGCACGGGGTCGAACGGATCGGGCTGATCAAGATCGATCTGCTGGGCAACCGGGTGCTGGGCACCTTGGCCGAGGCCGGGGCGTATCTGGAGCAGAGCGGGCAGCGGATGGATCTGGATCGGATTGCGCACGCCGATCCGGCCACGGCCACGCTGCTCTCCGCCGGACGCACGCTGGGCTGTTTCCAGCTCGAGTCGCCGGCGATGCGCACCCTGCTGCGGCAGGTGCGCGCCACGACCCTGGAGGACGCGATCGCCGCGCTGGCGCTGGTGCGCCCCGGGCCTTCCTCCTCCGGCATGAAAGAGGCCTACATTCGCCGCGCGCGGCAGGCCGAGGCGGCCCGGCCGCTCGATCCCGCGCTGGCCCATGTCCTGACGCGAACCTACCACCTGCCGCTGTTCGAGGAGGATGTGATGTGCCTGGCGGCGGAGACCGGCGGCCTGAGCTACGGCGAGGCGGACATGCTGCGGCGGGCGATCGGCGAGGCGGTGCGCGCGGAGCGCCGCGAGGGCCAGGATGAGCCGCGGCCCGGGAAGCCGGGGCCTGGAGAGCCGGGGCCTGGAGAGCCGCGGCCTGGAGAGGCGGGGCCTGGAGAGCCGCGGCCTGGGGAGGCGGGGCG
>CAYQJL010000184.1:0-7514 GCA_964417675.1 uncultured bacterium
CACCTGCTGCCGGGGATGCAAGCGGAGGCGGCCGCAATGATCGACCGGGCCCTGGGGTAGTTCGGGCTCCACCCCAGAGACTCCGTCGAGCGATGTTTCATTCTTCGAACGCTGAGGGTGCTATGGGCTGTCTGCGGACCACGGGGCCCGCCCCTTCCGCGGTTTCCCAGCCAACCTCCTAGTCTTCCACCGTGAAGAAGCTGTCGACCGATCCGCGCCCTCCACCGATCAGGTGTTCGGTGAAGTAGCGCCCCGTGGGTGGGAACGCGGGGCGGTGCATGGCGTCCTCGGGAGTCAGCAACTGCGCGGCGCCCCGTGGCGGCAACCAGCTTGGCCCACTCTGAGCCGCAGCCGATGGGCACCGGCTGGACATCACGAGAACCGGCCCCCTTCTCTCTAACCATGGCCCAGTCCCTCCACACGGCGCTGGAAGACCTCCGAATCACCGATAGCCGTCTCCAACAACGACTCCCCGGTCACCATGCTCGTGATTGCTTCGATTCGCAAACCCGCGGTGTCCAGCAGGCTACGGAACTCATCTTTCGTGCGTTCGCGCCCCTCGCCGGACATGACCAACATCTCTATGTCGAGCAGCTTCGCCGGCGAGAACACGTTGGCCGGCGGAATCAAGAACTCCACGATGAGAAGCCGCGAGCCTTGGCCCATCGCGTCACGGCAGTTGTGGAGGATTCTCCGGCACGTGGAGTCATCCCAATCGTGGAGGACGTTCGATAGGATGTACACGCCTCCCCCCGCAGGGACGCTCTCCATGAAGTCACAGGGCTCTGCCCGACAGCGATCTGACAGATCGGCGGAAGCGAAGGTCAGCTCTGCCTGCGCGATCACATGCGGAAGGTCGGCCGCGATGCCCCGAATGCCCGGGTTGCGGGCAGCGATGGCCGCCACTAGCGCGCCGTTGCCGGCGCCCACATCCACGACCATGCCGTAGCGATCGAATCGGAACGACTCGACAATAGCTTTGGTTCGCGGCTCCAGGTTCGACGCCATGGCCAGTGCATGGATCCGCGCGTCCTCCGGATTCTCGGCCAGCCACTCGAACGTCGGCTTCCCGAAGGCCTTGTTGAAGGCCGCCTCGCCGGTCATGACGGCGTGGTCGAGCTCCGACCAGGCACGGTCATGCCACACGGAACTAAAGAGCATGGCCTGGTAGCGCAGATGATCGGACGTCAGACATTCCCCCAGTGGCGTCAGAGAGAACTGCATCTCCTCGTCCTCGTGAAAGATCCCGACGCCGGCCAACGCACGCAGGATCCTGTAGAGCGATGCCTCGTGGGTGCCGGTGGCGGCAGCGAGGTCGCCGACGCTCATCACGCCGGAGGCAAGCAGATCGGGGACGCCGAGGCGTGCGACCAGGCCGATGGGCCGGCCAATCCATTGCGCGAGAATATGCTGCATCATGATCGAGTGGGGTGAGGTGTCCTGGTTCTTCACGGAAGTCTCCTTATCGAAGGTTTATGAGATCCGCCAACGACGTACATGGCATAATGTTGCGATCAGCTCCGCGCGCCGGGCGACCTCGGGGGCAGGGCCTGAACCTGTCCGGTGCTGGGATCGGGCAGCGGAGCGAAGACGAGCCGGCCCTCCGCTTCCGGTTCAAAGGGCCCGTCGGGTATGGGGCAGTGGACATGGGGCGGAATCACAACATCGCGCAGACGGTCGCCGCTGCTGGTCAATTCGAGGCGTTGAGAACAGGCTGCTTGCTAAGCAGTTCGGCGCAAGGGACGAAGCTTGGCAATCTCAGCAGCGCCATCGCCGTGCATTGCGTGCCAGAGATCCCAGTCCTGCTGTAGGCCAAGCCAGAATTCAGCGGACATGCCAAGGACCCTCTCGAGGCGGAGGGCCGTATCGGGCGTGACACCACGCTTGGCATTGATGATCTCATTGAGACGTGGAAAAGACACCCCCAAACGTGCAGCCATTTCTGTTTGGGTAACTCCTAGAGGCTTCAGGAATTCCTCCAGGAGCATCTCGCCTGGATGGGTCGGGGGCCTTCTGGCCGGCAGGCGACGTTCAGAGCTAGTGGTAATCTGTGATTTCGACTTCTTCGGCATAGGTGACCTCCCACCGGAAACAGATGCGGTACTGCTCATTGATACGGATACTGTACTGGCCCTTCCTTGAGCCTCGAAGTCTCTCGAGGCGATTCCCGGGAGGAACCGCTAGATGGGCAACCTGCTTGACCCGATTGATCTGGTCTAACTTGCGCCGGGCCACAAGCCACAACTTCTTCGGGCACAGCCTTCTAGCAGCACGGGAGTCCACGCCGTCGAAAATGTCCTCTGTGCCCTTGTTTCGGAAGGAGTGTATCACGGATCACATGTTACGGCATAATGAGAAGTCTGTCGACCTGTGATCTAGCATCGTGTCGGTGACCTTTGGGAAGGATGGTCCGGGGGGCCCACCGACCTCCGTTCAGCGCACCACGATCTCTCGCTCACCTAGGGAGACCGAACCGCCAGGCTCTTCGCGATTCGTTGGAGTCCCCGGTCAAGCGTCCACAGGGCGCATCCAGAGAGGAGTGCAGAAGCGAGCAGGTGCATGTCTACCCATCCCAGGCCCCGTCCAAACAGCTCTTCGGTCTCGATGAGATGGAAGACCTCCTCATCCTCGGCAAGTTCTGCTTGGGGAATGGCTCGCAGCAGGACCAGAACCTCCTCACGGTTCCGGATGTTCCCGCACGAGAGTTCGCCAATGACATACGGGTGACCGAGCACGGAACCCTCGTTGAGAAGCTCGACTAGCCGTGGATGCCCCTTGCGCAGGTGCTCAACCCAAACTGAAGTGTCAACGAGGACCATCACGAGCTACCGGAGCGTCGCCTGCGAATGGAGCGAATGCCCTTTTCGGAGCCCCCAAGCTCGGCCAGGCGCTTTGCGCTCTCCCGGGCGATGAGAGCGACAAGGCCCAGACGAACCAGTGCGGTCTTCTCGTTGATGCCCGTCAGCCTGGCGGCTTTCTCCAACAGGGCATCGTCGATGTTGAGTGTAGTTCTCATATGCATGAATATGCACCATCTATGCATACGCGTCAAGAGGGGAAAGGCAATGGGCTTTCTCGGCCCTAAGCACCTTTCGAGATGCCATCGACAGCCGCCGCCTACAGATCACCCAACGCCCGGTCCATCTTCTCGGCGGCCTCCACCTGCATCCCGGGCAGCAGATGGCTGTAGGTATCCAGCGTGAATCCCACCGAACCGTGCCCCAGCCGCTCCGAGACGATCTTCGGATGCACCCCCTGCTTGAGCATGTGGCTCGCGTGTCCATGGCGAAGATCGTGAAAACGGATCCGCTGCAGGTTGCGGGCCTTCAGTTGCCGGCGAAACTGTGAGCTGAAGGAGTCCGGCGGCCAGGGCGAACCATCGGGTCGCGCGATCACGAGGTCGTGGTCCTCGTAACTCGGAGTCATGGACCGCTGCTCGGCTTGACGGTCACGATGGCCGGCAAGTTCCCGGGTCAAGAAGCCGGGCAGTGCAATCTGACGACGACTGCCGCGCGTTTTGGGCGCCTTGAACGTCAGCCCGCGGCGGGCTTGCTCGAGTGAATGGACGACAGAAAGGACGCTGCGGCCAAGGTCCACCTCGCTCCAGCGAAGCGCCAGAATCTCCCCCCTGCGCATCCCGGTCCCCGCCGCGATCACGCAGGGCAGAAAGACCGCATGCCCGCGCAGGCCCAGGAGGAGGTTTTTTGTGGCTTCCTCGTCGAGCACGCGGATCCAGCTCGGCGGTATCCGCGGCGGAGACGTGCGTGAGGCGGGATTCTGTTCGAGCAGGCCCCAGTCGACCGCACACGCCAATGCCTTGTGGAGCACTTGGTAGTGCTGGCGGACCGTGCCCGTCGACAGGCCGCCGCCTTTGAGACGACCGCTCTGGACCTTCTCCCGCAGATAGCTCTGAATTTGGGCGGGATCGAGCGCACGAAGCATCGTCTCCCCCAGGGCCGGCACCAGGTGATTGTGGACGATGCCCTCGTACCGCTGAGCGGTGCGCCCGGATACCCTGTCCTGGACGTACTCGGTGAGCCAGCGGGTCATGTACTTGGCGAAGGTCATACAGATCGTCCCGGGTGGGTTCGACAAAGGCGACCGGGAACGACGTAGCCGATTGGGGGCCAGGCAAGGACCGGTTCAGCTGCCCCAACAGCGCGCTGATGCCGGACGGCTTGGCGATCTGGCAAGACATCCACCCCGTCGGGCAACTGCAGTAACTTCATGCCATTCGATCCGCGCCATCCCCACTTGCAATTCGGGCTGTGCATAGATATCATTCACGACATGAATAATCATCATGACAGTCGAAAGCCCGTTCCTCGGCACGTCTGCTCCACCCTTGAGCATCGACTTCGGGTCATGCCAGCCGTCGTGGTCACGGGCGCCCGTCAGACAGGCAAGAGCACCCTGGCAAAGCACCTCATCCCTGGCAGACGCCGGTACCACTCGTTGGATGATCTCGACGTACTCGACGCGGCACGGCGTGATCCCGAGGCCTTACTGGGAGGCGATGACCCCATCACGCTGGATGAAGTGCAGCGCGAGCCGGACCTCTTGCTCGCCATCAAGCGATCGATCGATCGCAAGCGGACGCCGGGCCGATTCCTGCTGACCGGATCCGCGAATCTCCTCCTGATGCGCAAGGTATCAGAAACGCTCGCGGGCCGGGCCAGCTACGTCACCCTGTGGCCCATGACGTGGCGGGAACAGCTCGGACTCGGACGCTGCGGCATGTGGGATGCCTTGGTGGATGCCACAGACGATCAGTGGCTTGATCTTCTCTCTGCCGAATCCGCGACGCCTGCCGACTGGCGCCGATTGGCGCGCCGCGGCGGCTATCCGACTCCGGCGCTTCACCTCAAGAGCAGCAACGAGCGAGCGATCTGGTTCGACGGCTATGAGCGCACCTACCTCGAGCGGGACCTACAGGAGCTGGCCTCGATTTCCGCGCTGCCCGACTTCCGCCGCCTCATGCGCGCACTCTGCCTTCGCATGGGACAGCTGGTCAATCAGTCCGAACTTGGCCGGGATCTGGCCCTGCCCCAGCCCACCGTTCATCGCTATCTGAACCTGTTGGAAACGTCCTACCTCCTAGTGCGTGTGCCGGCCTATGCCGTCAACAAGACGAAGAGGCTGATCAAATCGCCGAAGCTCTACTGGAACGATGCCGGCGTGGCGCTGCATCTGGCCGATGAGGCACCAAGAGGAGCTCACCTCGAAGCTCTTATACTCCAGGATCTGCTAGCCTGGCGCGACGGGCGACTCGAGCGAGTCGAGATCCACTACTGGCGCACAACCGCCGGCGCTGAGGTAGACTTCGTCATCGAAGCTGATGGCCGCCTGATCCCCATCGAGATCAAAGCTACGACCCGGCCGCGCCTGCGGGACGCCTCGCATTTGCGGAGCTTTCAGAAGGAACACGGCACGCAATCGAGGGCGGGCTTGCTGATCCACACAGGGGACCGGTTAGAGTGGATGGCGCACGGTGTACTGGCGGTTCCTTGGATGAGGGTGCTTTAGGTGCTTGGGTCGAGCGGGGAGTCTTCGTAGCCGACTGCCCGCCTTCTGCGAGCCATGTTCCCCCCTCGGTGGCTCGCCGGGAATGCACATCATGACGCTTGTGCACCGGAGATAGTTGGGCATTCGAACGCGGCCACCGGGTGGGATGCGCGACTCGTTGTAGCCTCCCACTCTTCCCCGCCCGATAAGTGACCCCGTTTTTCAGATTCCCTGGAGAAAAAAGAAATTGCGGGCAGGGCTTTGTGAAACGAGGAGTTCCATGTAGTCCTAACCCGCAACCGGAGACGCATGGTCGCGCTTGCAGTGTCCAGCCGCACGCGACCTGCGAAGTACGATCGACTCTATACTCACATTCAGTGTGCGTCGCTACTTTTCAGTCTCCATTTGCGAACTCCACCACATCCCAGTCTGTGCACGCGTTCAGCGCGGTCTGAATGGTGGGGTCGTCACCACTACCATTGGGGTATAGCGTCGCGCTGCTGCCTTCAGGACGTCTCCATGACAGCAGAGCCCGCCTGCATTCTGTGTGGTGCCATCCGAGCAATTGCCGGAGAAGGTGCAGCCGGCGATGGTAGCGTGCCCAGGTCCTGGAAGCTCCACGAGTGCACCTCCACCATTCCTCCCGGCTGCGTTGTCAATGAAGGTGCAATCTTCGCAAAGAAGAATTGCTTGGTCCGTCACAGAGGGAGAGCGAAACGCAAGGCCTCCCCCGCCATGCCTCTCTGACCAGCCTCTGCCCGCCACGTTTATCTCGAAGAGGCAGGAGCGTAGGGTCAATGAAGTCGTCCCGTGCTCACCGCTGCGATGACCTGCGTAGCCGCCGCCACCCTTGGCTCTTTTCAACCTATTGGCATCGCAGGCGAGAAAGACGCAGTTCTCGAAAGTCACTTCGTTGTTGCCCCCCAGGCAGCGGAACCCGACACCATCGCAATCCGGTCAGGTTTCTGGGTGGTAGGCATGTCCGTCATAGACGGTCAGGCCGCGCACCGAGACCGAATCGTAGGCCTCGAACACGAACCCCCTCCTCGCCTCCGGGAACGCAGGGATAACCTCCCTTCCTTCGCAGTCGATCACGCATCGGCTCGGATCATCACACTCGGAGCGAATGACCAGCTTCTTCTGGGAGAATGTCAGATTGCGGTTGTGCGCGCCGACAAAGTCACTGTCACAGCATAAGACGAGCGTGTCGCCGTAGCTGGCCGCATCTATTGCGGTCTGGATGGCATCGTAGGGTGCAGCCAAGTCAGGGCACACGTGGCGGGCCACGGGCGTCTCTTCGCCAAACACCCCGCCGCCTTCGATGCCGCCGCCCTCGCCGTGGTCCTCGATTCCTCCTCCACCCTCGATTCCACTCGGGCATACGGCCAGTCCGTCCGTGAAGAGACCCTGGATCCAAACGCGTAGGCCTCCCAGCAGGCCCAATACAGAAGCGACCCAGTTCATGGTATGCTCATCCGGGGACGTAGTCCCCGGTTCGCTCCATTCACTTGTTGTGGGGCGATCGATGACCCGGATAGGGATCCTGGGTCGTCAGTTCGCCGCTGGGCAACTCGTAGTAAATCATCCCGTTGATCGAATAGACGTTTGGAACGCCGAGTCTGCGGTTCTCCGCCTGGGCCTTTCGAACCGCACGGTTCCCCGTCCGCTCAATCTCGGTCAGCTCATCCAAGAGCCGCATGCTGTCCACGTTCGCGTCATCCATGGCTCTGCTCTCCAACTGCGTGCAAGAACGCTTGGTATTGATCATTGTCCTTGATCAGGACGCGTCCCCCCTGACCGATAGCCACTTCCTCAAAGCTTGTTCCGGAGTTCTGAACCAAGTGCCAGCGTGTCACGGCCGGCCGATACTGATGCCAGAAGTTTTCGAGGCTTCGATGATAGCGTCGAATCACATCTGCCTCGGGGACGTCATGCCCTCCTTTGCGCACCCGCGCGCGGACGCGGGCGAGGCACAGTTCCGGCGACTCGAGGTAGACGAAGACGAGAAT
>CAYQJL010000185.1:0-24514 GCA_964417675.1 uncultured bacterium
CAGCCGCCTCATGAAACTGGACTGGAACTCGAAGGTATTGTGGTCGCAATCAGGGCTGTTTCATCACGATGTCACGCGCGACGCGCACGGCAATGTCTATGGCCTGATCCGCCAGCGCCGCGAGATTCAGTATGCGGGACACACGGTGCCCATCCTTGACGACCGTGTCATCACGTTGAGCCCCGATGGCAATCCCGTTCGAAGCCAATCCCTGTGGGATCTGTTTGGGGAGCAGGTGCCCGACTCCACCTTGGCGCGCATCGACGCCTTTCTGGAGAACCACAATGCAGGGGATTCCATTCAGACCTACGACTCCCTGGGTGTGTTGTGTGACATCTTCCACGCCAATGCCATCGAGTGGGTGGACCGGAGCATTCCAGGGGTGTGCCGGCCCGGCGATCTGCTCGTCTCCCTCCGGCAGTTGAATCTGATCGCCTTCGTGGACATCGAGCAGAATGTCGTGCGTTGGCAGTGGGGCCAGGATGCACTGTGGCACCAACACGATCCATCCCTGCTGTCCAATGGCAACCTGCTGCTCTTCGACAATCGCACGCGGCGCGAATCGAGCCGTGTGATCGAGATCGATCCGCGCACCCGCAAGATCGTGTGGAGCTACCACCCCAAGAAGCGCGGCGAGTTCTTCTCGAAGTTGCGCGGGGCCAGTCAACGCTTGCCCAACGGCAACACCCTCATCACGGTCAGTGACCGCGGCCGCGTCTTGGAGGTGACACCCGCGGGCGAGATCGTGTGGGAGTTCTGGAACGAGATCGATGCGCGGGGACACCTGCGAAGAGCCATCTACCGCATGATGCGCATCGCGCCCAACAGCAAGCTCCTGCCGGACATCTCCACGCGCGTACGATGATCACGGTTGCGCGCGGCCGGTGGCGTCAACTCATTCTCGCGCATAGCCATATCTCCAGGCCCGGTGTTCGCAGCAACCCCGCCCGTGGTGGACTCCTCCGCGCGGGTGGTTCCCGATCCCCGCGCAGCGCCCCCCCCCGCGTCGCGGCGGTTCCCGCGGAGTCCACGCTGTCATCTCTTGGGAAGGGTGTGGTAGGCTCCCCGGGTTCCCGATTCCAGGCCGCCCCTGCGCGGCGCGATGCGGTCGGTGCGGTTGAGGAGAAGAAGATGACGCCGAAAAAGAAGGTTCCCAACGTGAAACAGTCTCGTGGCGCCGCCGCCGGACGGCAGAAAGAGGCCTCAGCGGCCAAGACCCCGAGCAAGACCGCCAAGCGTTCGACGGCCTCCAGTACACCTCCGCCGGCGCGAAGGGCCACGGCCCCGAAGACAACACCGGCCGCGGGGAACGCCGCGGCTTCCAAAACAACACCGGCCGCGGGGAACGCCGCGGCTTCCAAGACCACACCGGCCGCCCGGAACGCCACGGCTTCCAAAACCACACCGGCCGCCCGCAAGACGCCGCAGGCGCTGGCCGATGCCGTCTTCACGACCGAGATCCCTGTGACCGAGCTGCTTGATCCGGCTACCTTGGATCCGATCCTGAAGCCCCGGACCGTCGCGATCGTGGGGGCCTCCCCCCGCCCGGGCTCGATCGGCAAGGTAGTGCTTTCGAACATCATGGGCTCGGACTTCAACGGTGTTCTGTATCCGGTCAATCCCAAGGCCAGCTCGATTCACAGCATGAAATCCTACCCCTCGATCACCGCCGTGCCCGATGAGATCGATCTGGCCTATGTCATCGTTCCACGCGACTACGTGCTGCCCGTCGTGGAGGAGTGCGGCAAGAAGGGCGTCAAGGGGCTGTGCGTGATCAGCGCCGGATTCAAGGAGATCGGCGGCGAGGGCATCAAGCGCGAGGAGAAGCTCCTGGGCCTCGTACGCAAGTACAACATGCGCATGGTGGGGCCCAACTGCCTCGGGTTGGTCAACATGACCCCCGATGTGCGCCTCAACGGCACCTTCGCACCGGGCCGTCCCGCCAGCGGTCGGCTCGCCTTCCTGTCCCAGAGCGGTGCGTTGGGCGTATCGATCCTCGGCAACATGGAGCGCCTGAACATCGGCTTCAGCTACTTCGTCTCGATCGGCAACAGCGCCGATGTCAAGGGACCCGACCTGATCGCCTATTGGGAGGATGATCCGCATACCGATGTCATCGCGATCTACATGGAGTCCTTCGGCGACCCCCGCACGCTGGGCCCCTTGCTGCGGCGCACCTCTCGCAAGAAGCCGATCGTCGTCGTGAAGTCGGGCCGCACGGCGGCCGGCGCGCGGGCGGCCTCATCCCATACCGGCGCCCTGGCCGCGGCGGATGCCACCGTCGATGCCTTCCTGCGTCAATGCGGTGTGATCCGCGCACAGTCGATCGAGGAGATGCTCGGCCTGCTGGTGGGTTTCTCGCGCACTCCGCTTCCCAAGGGAAAGCGCGTGGCGATCCTCACCAACTCGGGCGGACCGGGCATCATCGCCACCGACGCGCTCGTGACCGGCGGATTGGAGATTGCCCAATTCAGCAACAAGACGCAGAAGATCCTCGCCGACATGCTGCCCATCGAAGCGAGTGCCGCCAATCCCATCGATCTGACCGCCTGGGGTGTGGCCAACACCTACCGGGAGATCCTTCCCATTCTGTTCGATGATCCCAACGTCGACATCATCCTGGCGATGTTCGTTCCGCCCATGATGGTCGATCCGGCGGATGCGGCCCGCGCGATCGCGGAGTCGTCGCAGGGCCATCAGAAGCCGGTCTACGGCGTGATCATGGCGGAGGAATCCTCCTATCAGATGCTGCCGCGTGAGATTCCCGATTGCCCGCCGATCTATGCGTTTCCCGAAATGGCCGTCAAGTCCATGGTGGAGATGTACAACTACGCCCAGCGCCAACAGCGCCCGCGCGGCAACCTCGTCGAGTTCAAGGTCAAGAGCCGGGAGGCCCGGCGGATCGTGCGGCGCCATGTCAAGCAGGGCGGCGGGTACCTGCCGACCGTCGAGTGCATGCGCCTCTTGGAGTGTTACGGATTTCCGATCGCCTCGGTTCATGAAACCGAGGGGCCCGAGGCGGCCCTCGAAGCCGCTCACCGGCTCGGGTATCCGGTCACCTTCAAGGTCGGTGGGCACAAGTACGTGCACAAGTCCGACATGGGCGGCGTCATCCTGAACATCAAGAATGATCTGGAACTGCAGGGCGCCTACGCCCAGATCAAGCGCCTGATCGAGAAGATGGGCCAGAACCCCGATGAAGAGAAGGGCCTCGTCCAGAAGATGGTCAAGCCGGGCAAGGAGGTCATTCTCGGGGTCAGTGTCGATCCCAAGATGGGTCCGACGGTGCTCTTCGGGATGGGCGGCAAGTATGTCGAGGTACTGAACGATGTCACGCTGCGGATTCCGCCGATCACCGACGCCGACGCCGAGGACATGCTGCGTTCGGTAGCCGGCTACCAGCTGCTGAAAGGTGTGCGTGGCGAGGCCAGCGTGGATCTGGATCTGCTCCGCGGCTGCCTGCTGCGCCTGTCCCAGATGATACTCGATCTGCCGGAGATCGTTGAGCTGGATCTGAACCCGTTCATCATGAACCCGAAGGCGGAGGATTGCGCGATCGTGGATGCCCGGATCCGGGTGAGCGGCTAGGGGGAACGTCTCATCGATGGGCAAGATCGTCCTCGTCAAACCGCTGTTCCCCTACCCTCCCACGCAGGGAACCCGGCGCGTTTCTCTGGCGTTTCTCGAGGACCTCGCCAACGAGCATGAGGTCGTCTATCTGTGCCAGCGCGAGAGCCGCGAGGAAGCGGCTCACATCGACAGAATCGAAGCGCTGGGAGCGCGGGTTCTCGCCCCGTTGATGCCGAACCACGAGTCGCTTGCGCACAAGGTGTGCTACAAGATCCGGAATCTCGCGCAGAGCCGCTGCACGGGCGTGCCGTCGCTGTGTTACTACTGGTCCAACCATGCGCTGCGGGACGGGCTGCGAATGCTGATGACCGATTTCCGGCCCGACCTGACGATCCTCGAAAACTGGGAAACGTACCGCCTGCGTGACAGCATCACGACCGGCCGGGCAGCCTTGCTGGCGCATGATGCCGCGTTTCAGATTCTCGAGCGGGCCGCCCAGGCGGCGGTCGGCTCATCCCAGCATGCCCACCGGGCAGCGTTGGCCCGCAGGTACAAGCAGCTCGAGTTGGCGGCCTGGCGGCGGTTTCCGGCCATCCTCTGCCTGACCCGGGATGATGAGGATACGATCCGCCGCGAACTGGCCGCCGGCGGGCATGCGCCGCTGGTCCAACATCTCGAGGTCCCGGTGCCGGCGGAGCTTTTCTCTGCCGGCCGGCCCACGACCCCGGGACTGCGCGTGGGATTCATGGGCAGCTTCCGCGCCGACTTCAACCAGGATGCGCTCGGCTTCTTGATGTCGGAAATCTGGCCGCGTGTCCGTCAGCAGACCCCGCAAGCCGAACTGCTCATCGCGGGCAATGGCTACGAAGGCGAGCTGAAGCAGCGGGCCATCCGGGGAGGCGCACGCTGGCTGGGCTTCGTGGAGGATCTGGCCGACTATTTCGCCGGCCTCGACCTGCTACTGGTTCCATTGCGCTTCGGCGGCGGCGTGCGCATTCGGATCCTCGAAGCCCTGGCCGCCGCGCTGCCGGTCGTGGCCACCAGCATTGCCGTGGCCGGATTGCCCCTGATGCACGGGCAGCAGCTGTGGATCGCCGATGGCGCCGACTGTTTCGCGGGCGAGATCAGCTCCCTCCTGGCCGATCCTGAGCGCGCCCGCGCCCTGGGCGCCACGGGTCGCGCATGGTGCCACGACCGCCACAGTCCGGAAGTTCTACGACCGCGGCGTCTGGCCGCCGTTCGCCGGATCCTGGAAGCGGACCTGCCCGCCACGGCAGCGACGCGATGACCATGGGAGCCATGCAATGCCACGGCAGCGACGCGATGACCATGGGAGCCATGCGATGACCGCCGCGCAGACACAGATGCCCGCGGATCCCTGGCTCCAGGTCCCGGATCCCCTGCCGCGCACGACGCCGGTCACGGTCGGCTTCCTGGTCTCCACCCTCGTGACCGGTGGGGCCGAACGCGTACTGCAGCACCTGATGCTGCATCTGGACGGGACGCGATTCCAACCTCGCCTCTACACGCTGCGCGGCCTGGGCCCCATTGGGGATCAGCTCGCCGACCGAGGCATTCCTTCCCGCACCGATCTGGGTCCCGGCCGGCCGCCCATGCCCTGGGTGCCCCTGCGGCTGGCCCGTGCCCTGAAGCGTGATCGCGTGGACCTGCTCTATTGCCTGGATCACACAAACGCCGTCGTGGTCGGCGCCGTGGCGGCCCGCCTGTGCGGCGGCCTGCCGCTCCTGATGCCCGTGCACACGACCGGGCAATGGGGGCGTGACTCGATTCCGCGGCCCATGAAGCTCGTCATGGGAAGCATCACACGGATTCTCGCCATCGCCGCGGCGCAGAAGGAGTATCTGATCCAGAGCGAGGGGCTCTCGGCCGGACGCATCTCTGTGATTCGTAATGGCATTCCACCGCTGGATCCGGCTGCACTGCCCTCACCGGCCGAAGCGCGCGCCGCGCTGGGGATCGACCCGGCCGACGGCCCGGTCGTGGGAATCCTGGCCATGCTGCGCCCCGAGAAGGCGCATGAGAACTTCCTGGCCGCGGCCGGGCAGGTTCTCGCGCGGCTGCCCCGGGCGCTGTTCCTGATCATCGGCGGTGGTCCCCGTCAGGCCGAGCTCGAACGGCTGGCCGCCGAGTTGGGCATCGCTGCCCGGGTCCGCTTCCTCGGCGTCCGCGGCGACGTGCCCAGCATCCTGCCGGCGCTGGACCTCTCCGTGCTTGCCTCACATCCGCGCGTGGAGACCCTGCCCCTCTCCCAGATGGAAGCGATGTCCCTGGGCATCCCGGTCGTCGCCACCCGGGTGGGAGCTCTGCATGAACTGGTCACCCACGGTGTCGAAGGCCGCCTGGTACCACCTGGGGACGCTCGACAACTCGCGGAGGGCATGGTGGAGATCCTCACCGATGCGAACGCCCTCGCCGCGGCAGGCCGCGCGGCGCGGGCTCGGGTGCTGCGCGAATTCACCGCCCGCCGCATGGCCCGGGAAACCGAAGCCGTGATGTGGAACGTCCTGGCTCGCCAGCGCCGCTGACACGCTCGCCTGGGAGCACCCATATCCAACAGCGAACGCACGGCGGCCATTCCCGCACGGCGCCATCCCCGCACGGCGGCCATCCCCCACGACCCCAGCCTCCTCGAATTGCCTTCGAGTATGTTTACATGATTAGAT
The DNA here is from genome assembly GCA_964417675.1 of uncultured bacterium. Taxonomy (GTDB): domain Bacteria; phylum Eisenbacteria; class RBG-16-71-46; order CAIMUX01; family WJJG01; genus CAYQJL01. The sequence goes on from CAYQJL010000185.1 coordinate 6,255, forward strand.
TTAGCGACGCAACCAATTGTCATAGAGACAAATAGGCGACCTATTTGTCAGGCTGCCCGTGCAACCCAGGTCTGGAGATGTCTGGCCATCTCGCCGATATCTCCAGAGAGGCGTTATCGTTGAGCGGCTTCCATCGGAACGAACAGGACATCCCGAATGCATGACAGCCACCCGGACAGAGACGATCCGGTCCTCAACAGCAGCTTCCGAGAGCTGCTCGGGCGGGACAGCGCCGCCGTGATTCTGTGCGGCGCCGACGGAACCGTTGTCGATCTCAGTCCGGCCGCCGTGGCCCTCCTCGGTCATTCAAGAGAGAAGTTGATCGGGACGGCGATGGAAGACTGGATTCGCCCGTCGGCGGATCCGTCCACCCACTCGCCGATAGCGGGAGAAGCGCTGTCGGGCGGATGGAACCTCGCGACCCTGGCCAACGGGCCGGGGGTCCGGACGGTGGAGATCGTGGGCGCCGGTCGTGAAGCCGGAGCCGGCGACGGGAATGGCGCCGGCGTCCCGGATCAACGCCGTCGGACAGTCCGCATGCAGTGCCACGCTCTGCGTGACGGGGGCTACCAGCTCCTCCTCGAGGCCGCGGACCTTCCAGCCGACCCGGCGATCCCGACGGGAGGAGCCCCGACCGTCTACGGCCCGGTCAGCGAGTGGGCCGCCTACCAGACCATTCTCGAGAACACCGGAACGGCCATGGCCATTCTCGCCGCGGACAGAACGATTCTCCAGACGAACACGGAATTCCAGACGCTGGCCGGATACACGCAAGCGGAAATCGATGGGCAACGGAAGTGGACCGAATTCGTCGCGGCCGACGACCTGGTTCAGATGATGAAGCATCATGAAGAGCGACGCTCCGGAGAGCCGGGACGCGCCAAGGCACCCCGGCAATACGAATTCGGCTTCCGCCGGCGCGACGGTGCGCTGCGCCGCGTCCGCTTGACGGTGGAGGTGATGCCGGGAAGCACGATCAGCGTCGCCTCCCTCCTTGACATCACAGAGAACACGATCGCCCGCAATGTTCTTCGGGTGCAGCGGGCACTGGCCCAAGCGCTCGGCGAGACCTCGGATCTCGGCGACGCCCTGCGCCTGTGCCTCTCGGCCGCTCTGCGCGTGTCAGGCTACGAGTGCGGCGCCGCCAGTCTCTTCAGCGGACTCTCCGGGCAGTTCGATGTCGTCACGGAGGAGGGAATCGAGCACCGGCATGTTCTCGAGGCCTTCTCCCCACCGGACGGTCCCGCCTGCTTGCCGCTCTTGCAGAACGGCGAACCGTTCTTCGCGGACCAGGATGTGATTTACTCCTGCGCGAGCCGCTGGCTCGCGCAGGAAGGCATTCGCTCGCTGGCCATCCTTCCGGTGCGGCATGAATCCGACCTGCTGGCCCTGATCATCGTCGCTTCACGCCGCGCCTCGCGGCACAATCCCGAGAGCCAGGCGGCGCTCGAGTCCCTGGTTGCGCAGATCGGAGGCGGTCTCGCACGCATTCTGACCGAACAGGAATTGCGCGAGACCTTGAGGACGTCCTATGACATCGTGGCCGCCATTCCGGCCGGTGTACTGATCTTCCAGCAAGGCTCCCAAGGCCAGTTCTATCTGCAGGAGATGAACCCGCAGGCCGAACAGCTCTGCGGTGTATCCCTGGACCGATTTCGGGGAGCCCCGGCTGATTCACTGTGGGAATCCGCGGCGGAGCTCGATCTCGCCAAGGGGCTGCACAGCGTGGCCCGATCGGGACGCGTCTACACCCCCCCCGACGTGCGCTATGCCCTCGGATCCGGCCGCCTGGTCTATCGCACTCGCTACTTCCCCATGTCCGGACAGCGCATCGGCCTGACCATCGAGGACATCACGGAACGTGTTCGGGCGATCCAGGCTCTACGGCAAACCCAGGAACGCTACGAATTGATTGCGCGCAGCGTGACCGATTACGTGTGTCGCATCGACGTGAAGGATGGCAGGACAACCAACGTCGTTCATGGCGCGGCCAGTGCGGCGGTCACCGGGTACCGTCCCGAGGATTTCGCGGCCACGCCCGATCTGTGGATCACGATCACGTTGGATGATGATCGACAGCGAACCAAGGACTGGCTCGCGAGCATTCCGGCCAAGGGCAACGTCGATCCGCTCGAACAGCGCATCCGGCGCAAGGACGGCCAGGTGCGCTGGGTGCGCATCTCGATCATCCGCCAGCTTGACGACGACGGCGCCCTGACCGCCTATGACACGCTGATCCAGGATATCACCGAACACAAGCGCCAGGAGGCGGCGCGAATTGCTTCGGAGGAGCGCTACCGCCAACTCGTGGACAACGCCAGCGAAGGGATCTGCGTCGCTCAGGATGGCCGCCTGACCTTCGTGAACCCAATCATCCAGAAGCTTCTGGGCTACTCCCAGCGGGAGCTTCTGCGGATGCCGTTCCTCGAGCTCATCCATCCCGATGACCGACAGATGGTCGGCCAGCGGCACATGGCGCGCACCCGCGGCGAGGAGGTGGAATCGATCTATTCGTTCCGCGTGATCGCCAAGGACGGCACGCTGCGCTGGCTGCAGATCAATGCCGTGGCCATCACCTGGGAGGGGCGTCCGGCGGCCCTCAACTTCCTTACCGACATCACCCACCGCATCGAGACCGAGCAGGCGCTCCGCGAGAGCCGGCGCTCGCTGAGCACACTGCTGCAAAACATCCCCGGCGCGGCCTATCGCGTGCGCGCTGACGAGCGCAGAACCTGCGAATTCGTCAGTGAGGGTTGGCACGTGTTGACGGGCTACGCTCCGCAGGCGATGAGGGGTACGGAGGGGCTCTCCTTCGGCGATCTCATCCACGCGGCCGACCGAGAGGAACTCGCCACGAAGATCGAGGCCGCCATTGAAGAGCAACAGCCCTACCAGCACCTCTACCGCCTTTCCACCGCACAAGGCGGCGACCGCTGGGTCTGGGAACAAGGCGTGTGCGTAGGAGTGAACTCCAGCGGGTGCCGCATCCTGGAGGGCTTCATCACCGACATGACGGAACTGGTCCTCGCCAAGCAGGCCGCGGAGGAAGCCGATCAGGCCAAATCCGCGTTTCTGGCCCTCATGAGCCACGAGATCCGCACGCCGCTCAATGGGATCATCGGCATGACCGATGTCCTGCTCGAGTCGGACGTCTCCGCGGAACAGGCGGAGTTCCTGCACGTCGTCCAGAAGTCGGGTCAGAACCTGCTGGGCATCATCAACGAGATCCTCGACTTCTCCAAGATCGAGGCCGGGAAGCTGGAGCTCGAAGAAACCGAGGTGGACTTGCGGGAGACGCTCGGCGAGATCGCGCAGCTGCTTCACCCGCGCATCCTGGAGAAGACGCTGGACGTGCGGTGGCATGTCGACGAGAGCATCGCGGACACATTGCTGGGCGACCCGGCCCGGATCCGCCAGGTCATTCTCAACCTGGCCGGCAACGCCGTGAAGTTCACCGAATCGGGCAGGATCATGCTGACCGCCTCGCTCGAGAACCGTACGGCGGCCCACGACATCGTGCGGGTGGAGGTAATCGATACGGGCATCGGCGTTCCGCCCGAGAGAATCGACCGCTTGTTCAAGTCCTTCTCTCAGGTCGATGCTTCGACGACCCGCCAGTACGGCGGAACCGGACTCGGCCTGGCCATCTGCAAGCAGCTGGTCGAGTCGATGGATGGGATGATCGGCGTGAGCAGCACCCTGGGCGAGGGGTCGACCTTCTGGTTCACCCTGCCGCTGAAGCATGCGCACCCGGCTGGCGGCGGAACCGATGGCGGGACAGATAGCGGGACGGACGACGAGACGGGGACGTCGACGGACAGCGCGCGCGAGGCGGCCTGATCCGCGCCAGAGCGCCGTCCCCGCCAGCGCGACGATCTCATTCTCCGACGGGAGACACCTTGAAGAGCGGATGCCCGAAGGATACCTCCGCGCCGTCCTCGACCAGGACCTTGGCGATCGTCCCCCGCTGCGGATACTCCGGCCCACCGTAGGTGATCTGGTTGAAGCATTTCATGACCTCCACCAGACCCAGGACCGTTCCGGCGGACACGGCGCTGCCTTCTTCCACGAAGGCGGGTGCATCCGGGGAAGAACGCCGGTAGAAGATGCCCTCTGACGGAGAGGCAATCGTGATCAGACCGGCCTCCCCTTCCTCGGCGGCGCCGCGCGCGGCCGCCTCACCGCCGGCCGCGTCTGTGCCGGCGGCATCCAGAGCCCGGGGGTCAATCCGCAGCAGAGGCTGATCGAACTCGATCGCGGTCAGCGCATTGGGGATCAGCGCCGTGACCACGCGACCGTGCTGTCCCCGCGGCATCCGCAGGACGAAGCGCTCGCCCAGCACCTTGATGCCGAGAAGGCGATCCAGTGGATTCAGGTAGATCCTCTCCGCCGGCCGACCATCCGCCAGCCCCACCACCGGAGAGGCCACCAGCAGGGTACCCGGGTTCTGATCGTCCTCCCGGATTCTTGCCAAGAGCGTCTTTTCCGCCATAGAACTCCCTCACCATCCAGAGCCGCCCATCATCTTGCGCCGTCTGGCCATGATCAACCATGCTGGTCGGTCAATACCTGAACATCATGCAGCGACCAGATGCGCGGATTCTTCACCCGCCGGTACCCGATCGCCTGATACGACATCTCCACCAGCGTCATCAGGTAGTCGCGCAGCTCATCGGCGGCGACGATCTCGTCGGTGTCCATCTGACAGGCCGCCTTGTACGGATCCATGTCCTGCTCGATGCGTCCCTCGACTTCCTTCATGCCCGCCTCGACCTGGGCCCGCTCGACGGGATCCTGGGAGATGATCTGGAAATTGTCATCCAACCGGGTGCGATAGGTCCCGATCGCAAGCGTACGCCCCTCCATGACGGCCAGCCGGGTGAGGGGGGTCGAGAGCTGCACGAACGGTTCGTAGGGCCGGCCGGTCATGGCGTAGTATCCGGCCCCCGAGGCCTTGCGCAGCAGCACGGTGATCATGGGTACCGCATTGGTTGAATTCGTATAGAGCAGATTGGAACCAAACCCCAACAGACCGTGTTTCTCCGCCTCGAGCCCAATGTCGAATCCGGAGATATCCTGCAGCCACACGATCGGAATCCCGTCCGCATTGCAGGAGCGGGAGAACTGCGAGATCTTGGCGATGCCCTCCCGGTAGAGGATGCCACCGGGCCGGTTGCGCTGCCTGATTTCGGGGTGTGGGGTGAGCTGCTGATTGTTGGCGATGATGCCCACGTAGAGCCCGTTGATCCGGGCAATCCCGGTCACCATCTCCTCGCCGGTGTGCGGCATCAGTTCCCAGAACAGCGATGCATCCACCAACCGGGCGATGATCTGGCGGATGTCGTAGACCACGCGGTGATCGGTGGGCAGCAGGCCATTGAGCTCGTGGGTCGGATAGCGCGGCTCGGCCGGATCGAAGGCGTGCCGGTAATAGGCGATCCCGGTCGTGGGCAGCTTCTCGATCTCCTGCCGGATCCGCAGGATCATCGTCTCATCGTCCGGGACACGCTCATCGGCGCAATTCGAAGCGTGCACGTGAATGTTGGGGCCCCCGATGGTGAGCGAGGTGATCTTCTGCGACTTGGCGCCCTTGATGAGGGCCGCGCCCGCAATCACCATGTAAGCCTGTTCGGTCATGAACAGCTTATCGGAGATGATCGGCATGTAGCCGCCGCCCGCGATGCAGTCGCCCAACACGCCGGCGATCTGCGGCACGCCGCTGGCCGAGAGCAGCGAGTTCATCTTGAAGATGTATCCGGCGCCGGTCTTGCCGGGAAACGTACTGGCCTGTTCCGGCAAGAAGAGGCCCGAGCAATCCACCAGATAGATCACCGGCAGCTTCAGGCGCAGGGCAACCTCTTGCGCGCGCTCGATCTTCTCGGGTGTCAGCGGCCACCAGGAGCCGGAGGCGACCGTATTGTCATTGGCGATCACGACCGTGAGCTTGCCGTGAATTCGGAGGAAGGCCGTAATCACGCCCGCCGCGGGAGACGTGCGCGCAGGATCGCCGAAGGTCTTGCCGTAATTGACGAAGGTGTTGAGCGGGAAGACGTGACTGCCCGGATCCTTGAGCTGCTCGATGCGCTCCCAGGTCGTCAACTTGCCCTTGGCATGCACCCGCTCCACATAGGTCGGCCCCCACCCGGCGCGCACTTCGGCGCGGCGGTCGGCCAGCTGTCGGTTGAGTGTCTCCATCCGCTCCCGGTTCTCGAGATAGGTGCGCTCATCGAGTGCCTCCTCCACCGGTGTGCCGATCGGATGCAGAATGACCTTGGCCATCGATCAGGTCCTTTCGTCTTAGCTCCTACCGTTCGTGCCGGCCGCGTCAGCCGTGTCAGCCCGGCCGCCCGAGCCGGCCGGACTGCCCGGCACTACCCCAGCAGGCGCTCGATGAAGCCGGTGTCGTAGTCGCCCGCGGCGAACGCCCGGCTTTCCATGATCTGCAGGTGGACCGGGATCGTCGTCTTGACGCCCTCCACCTTGAACTGCTTGAGCGCTTCCAGCATGCCCGTCCGCGCGGCTTCGCGATCCTGGCCCCATACGATGAGCTTGGCGATCAGCGAATCGTAATAGACCGGAATGCGATAGCCGGAGCGCACGTGACTGTCCACGCGAATCCTGCCTTCCGAAAGACGCTCGGGAGGCACGAAGCTGCTCACGAGCCCCGGTGAGGGTCGAAAGTCTTCATAGGGATCCTCGGCATTGATCCGGCACTCTATGGCGTGTCCCCGCAGGCAAACGTCTTCCTGTGTGAAGCTCAATCGCTCGTTGGCGGCAATGCGAATCTGTTCGGCCACCAGGTCGCGGCCCGAGACCATTTCGGTGACCGGGTGTTCCACCTGCAGGCGGGCATTCATCTCCATGAAGTAGAGTTGCCCGTCCTGATCCCGGAAGAACTCGACCGTGCCGGCATTGCGGTAGCCGATCAAGCGCAGGGCGTTGCGGATGCGCTCACCGAGTTCATGCCGGATGTCGGCAGTCACCACGGGCGAGGGGGATTCCTCGACCAGCTTCTGATGCCGGCGTTGGGCCGAACACTCGCGTTCCCCGAGGTGAACGACCGTGCCGAAGGCGTCGGCCATGACCTGGAACTCGATGTGGCGGCCGTCGACAATGAACTTCTCCAGATAGAGACCCGGGTTGTTGAAGGCCTTCTCCGCTTCCAGGGACGCCTCGCGGTACATCGGCTCGAATGCGCTCTCCTCGCGCACGATGCGCATGCCCTTGCCGCCGCCGCCGGCGGTGGCCTTCAGAAGGACCGGAAATCCAATCTCATGCGCCAGCACCAGGCCGGCCTTCACATTCGGAAGCGTTCCTTGTGAGCCGGGAATCACGGGCAGGCCGGCCGCGCGCATGGTCTCGCGCGCCGTGGCCTTGTCCCCCATGGCGCGAATGGCCCCCGCCGTGGGGCCGATGAAGGACATCTTGGCCTGTTCACAGAGCTCCGCGAAGAGAGCGTTTTCCGCCAGGAACCCGTAGCCGGGATGAATCGCGCAGCAGTCGGTCTGTTCGGCAGCCTGAATGATCCGTTCCATCTGCAGGTAGCTTTCCGCGCTCTTGGGCGGACCCACACAGACCGTCTGGTCGGCCTCCTCGAGATGCGGAGAGTCCGCGTCGGCCTGCGAGTACACCGCGACCGCCTCGACCCCCAGATCGTGGGCCGCACGAATCACCCGCAGGGCGATCTCACCACGGTTGGCAATCAGAATTCGCTTGAACATCCGATCCCTTCCCTCCAGCCTGTTCGAGACGTCCGGCGTCCGACCTCCGGCGTCCGACCTCCGACCTCCGGCGTCCGGGCGCCGCGAATGCCGCGTCCTAAGCTCATGCTACGGCGTCCAGCGGGGCTTGCGCTTCTCGAGGAAGGCGTTCATCCCTTCCTGCCCCTCGGGGCTCATGCGCAGCCGGGCGATGACTTCGGCGGTGTAGGACCCATTCGCGTCCAGGGAACGTTCCTGAATCCCGCCGATCAGCGCCTTGGTCACGCGCAGAGCATCCGGGCCGCCGGTCAGGATGTTCCTGACGGTTGCTTCCACGCGGGCATCCAGGCCGGCCGCCGGCACGGCCGCATTGAGCAGGCCGAGTTCCACCGCACGGGCTGCCGAGAAACGCTCGCCGGTCAGGAAATACTCCCGCAGATTGCGTTCCCCCATACGCTTGAGCAGATAGGGAGAGATCGCCGCGGGGGTCAGGCCGAGCTTCGTCTCCGTGAATGCGAACAGCGCGTCCTCGGCCCCGATGGCAATGTCGCAGGCGGCCACCACGCCCGTCCCGCCGCCGATGGCCGCCCCCTGGATGCGGCCGATCACCGGCTTCGGGCAATCATAGATCGCCCGCAGCATCCGGGCCAGTTCGAGCGAGTCGGCCAGGTTTTCCTCGTAGCTGTAGTCGATGACCCGCTTCATCCAGTTCAGGTCCGCGCCGGCGCAGAAGGCCTGGCCTTCTCCGGTCAGCACCACGACGCGCAGATCCGCATCGCTCGAGACCTCGGCAAACGCCGCCAGCAGGTCGGCGAGCATCTGATCATTGAACGCGTTGCGAATCTCAGGACGGGCCAGAAGCACGCGGGCCACCGGGCCTTCGCGCTCCAGACGAACGGTGCCGTGGGTCATGTAGTGCCTCAATGGGTATCCGGGCGACGGCCCGACCGCGGGGCCGGACCGTCGCCGATCAGGTCATCCGTGCCAAACACCTGAGCGCCTAGGTGCGGACCGGCACGGCCTTGTAGCCGTAATGGATCACGCCGGCCTCGCCCTCGGCGTAGATGCGTCGGAATTCCAGCTTGACCGGCAAACCGATCTTGATCTCCTCGAAATCGGCCTCCGCGATCTGCGCGGTCAGGCGCGGGCCGTCATCCATCTCGATGATGCCGACCGCGAAGGGCGCCTGCCCGGTGAAGGCATCGCCCGGCGTACGAATCACCGTGTGGGTCACGACCGTGCCGGTGCGCTTCATGCGAAGGACCTCGAACTCCCGCCCCTTGCAGGCATCGCAAATCAGCCGGGGCGGAAAGAACACCTTGCCACATCCCTTGCAGCGCGCGGCTTCGAGCCGGTATGTCTGCGGATACGCACGCCATGCTCTCGAAGGGGGCATTACATCACCTCCAGGATATGAACGGTGCAGCTTCCGCCGCTGCCACCCATGTTCTGTGCCAGGCCCACGCGGGCGTCCTTCACCTGCCGTTCCCCGGCCTCGCCGCGAAACTGCTCCACCATTTCGACGATCTGCGCGATACCGGTCGCGCCCACCGGGTGGCCCTTCGACTTGAGGCCGCCGCTGGCGTTGATCGGAATCTTGCCGCCGATCCGGGTCTCGCCGGCCTCAACCATCGGGCCGGACTTGCCCTTCTCACAGAAACCCAGGGCTTCCATGATGAGCAGCTCGGCGATGGTGAAGCAATCGTGGACCTCGGCGAAGTGGATGTCCCCGGGTCCCATGCCGGCCATCTTGTAGGCCCGCTCGCCAGCCACCCGCGCCACGTCGATCGCCGCGATGTCCTCCCGGCTGTGGAGTGCGATCGTGTTGGTGGCGTGGCCGCTGCCCACGATCCGGGCCGTGGGCTTCTTGGTGAACTCCTTGACTCTGTCCGCCGGCACCATGATCACGGCGGCCGCGCCGTCGGTGATCGGCGAACAGTCGAGAATGTTCAGCGGATCGGCCACCTTGACCGAGTTGATCACCTGATCCACGGTAATCTTCATGGGGAACTGCGCGCGCGGGTTCTTGCTGCCGTTGTCGTGGTTCTTCACAGCCACCTGTGCAAGATGCTCGCGCTTGGTTCCGTACTTGTGCATGTGGGCGACCGCCATCATGGCGTACAACCCGGGGAAGGTCACCCCGCCGATGCCCTCCCAAGTCATGTCGGCGGCCGTGGCCAACGCATAGGTAGCCTCGCCGCCACTGACGTCGGTCATCTTCTCGACCCCGCCGGCCAGCACGATATCACTGATACCACTGGCGACCTCCATCCAGCCCAGGCGGAAGGCCAAACCGCCCGAGGCGCAGGCCGACTCCACCCGGGTGCCGGACACCGGCACCTGGCCCAGGTAGTCGGCCATCACCGACTCGAGATGCTCCTGCGCGGCGAAGATGCCCGGGCTCATGCTCCCCACGTAAAACGAATCCAACGTATCCACACCGGCGTCGTCCATCGCCATCAGGGCCGACTCGACGAAGATGTCGCGACTCGACTTCTCCCACAGCTCGCCCCACTTCTGCATCCCGACGCCGATCACTGCAACGTCTCTCATGATCGTTCCCTCCTACTCGCCACGCAGCCGGATCTTGCGCCGAAGCTTGGCGTACTCGCCGTACTCGACAAAGCGGATGTTCTCATCCAGCATCCAGCGCGTCTTGGGCGCCAGATCCTGAACCTCGCTGATGCGATCTTGCACGGTGTAGACGAAAGCATCGCTGCCCGCGCCTGACCCGTAGGAACACATCATGATCTTGTCACCGGGCTTGGCCACATCCAGCACCGCCGTTAGCCCAATCGGCGAGGCCCCCGAATAGGTATTGCCGAGATGCGGCACCACGCGACCGACGTCGATCTGTTCGAACGTGAAACCGAGCATCTGACCCACCCGCTTGGGGAACTTGCCGTTGGGCTGATGGAAGATCGCGAACTGAAAATCCTGTGGCTTCATGTTCGCTTTCTCGAGCAGGCCGTTGACGGCACCGATCACGGTGCGGAAATAGGCCGGTTCCCCCGTGAAGCGCCCCCCGTGCGAGGGATAGAACTGATGCTCGCGGCGCCAGAAATCGGGGGTATCGGTCATGAACGAAAAGGTCTCGTCCACCGTGGCAAGCAGCTTGTCCTCCTCGGCGCCGAAGAGGAAGGCGGCCGCCCCGGCCGCGGCGGAATACTCGAGCGCATCACCGGGCGCGCCCTGGGAGGTATCGCCGCCGATCCCAAGCCCGTACTTCACAAGACCGGCCTTGACCAGACCGTAGGCCACGAACATGCCTTCGGAACCGGCCTTGCAGGCAAACTCGAAATCGGCGCAGTGGCACTCCGGCGTGGCGCCGATCGCCTCGGCCACCGTGACGCCCGAAGGCTTGACGGCGTAGGGATGCGATTCCGATCCCACATAGACACAGCCGATGTCCGCCGCGTCGATCTGCGCGCGGGCCAAGGCATTGCGCGCCGCCTCGACCGAGAGGGTGATGGTGTCCTCGTCCAGACCGGGAACTGACTTCTGCAGAAGCTCGAGTCCCTTCTTGTAGCTGGGCGCGTCGGCTCCCCAAACTTTGGCGATCTCTTCGACCTTGATCCGCCGTCTGGGAAGATGCGCGCCATAGCCGATGATCCCAACGGCCATGCTTCGCTCCTCCTTCCTACCCGAACCGTCCCGATCACGAGCAGACGCCGCCGGCAATCACTCGCCGAGGCGGGCGATCGGCGCCCGCACACGAGTGCCGACAGAAAGGTGCCACCGGCCTCACTCGAAACCGTCGGTCCCCTTCGCACCACACCCGGGCACGCACGCGCGGAATCCGCACGATGTTCGGCCGTCCACATTGGACGTACGTCGCCTCTATCTGGACCGTCGCGAACACAATCACAGGTGTGAGCGCGCGCGACGGTTCATGCGCGAAGCTATGGCTGACACAGGAGGTCGCTGACACGGAAACCCAACCCGTCCCCCCGGTCCCTGACACCGCGTTCGGCGGCGGCCCAGTCGGAACCGCACCGTCGCTCGCCCGAGGCCGACCGGCAGACGTTCCGTGTCCGTTGAGCCTGGAGTCGTCATGGAAGCCCTCAGGGTATCGCGGCCGCCCCCCGAGGGTCAATGTCAAAGGGCCGCCTTTCCGCGGGGGAAAAGACGGCCGGCGCAGGCCCCGTGACGGGATCCCGCGGGGGGGTGCCGAACAGCCTCGGAGTCCGTCTTGACCCCCCTTGGATCATCAGACTATGCTCTCCGGCGAGCTTGCTCCTCTGGCACACTTGGATCCTGCGATCGACATGGGAGGGTACCGATGTTCACCAATTTTGACCTGACCGAAGATCAGCTTGCCATTCGTGACAATGTTCGGCGCTTCGCCCGCGAGAGGATCACGCCGATCGCCGCCGAATACGATGAGGAGCAGAAGTTTCCCGAGGAGACCATCAAGGAGCTGTGCGAGATGGGGATCTTCGGCATCGGCTTTCCCGAGGAGGAAGGCGGTTCCGGCTTCGATGCCCTCAGCTACATCATCGCCGTCGAGGAGCTCTCCCGCGTCGACGGTTCCCATGGCATCACATTGGCCGCCCACTGCTCGCTGGGCGTCTGGCCCATCTACGCCTTCGGCACCCCGGCGCAGAAGGCCAAGTACATGCCCAAGATCTGCTCCGGCGAGTATCTCTCCTCTTTCGGCCTGACGGAGCCGGAAGCCGGCTCGGACGCCGGCGGCACGCGCACGACGGCCGTGCTCGACGGCGATCACTGGGTGCTCAATGGAACCAAGCAGTTCATCACCAACGCCACCTTCGCGGGCGTGCTGGTATGCACGGCCAAGACGGACAAGGAAGCCAAGGGATCGCACGGCATCTCGGCGTTCCTGGTCGAGACCGACGCGCCCGGCTTCAGCCTGGGGAAGAAGGAGAACAAGCTGGGATTGCGGGCCTCGGATACGCGCGAGCTGATCTTCGAGGATTGTCGCATCCCGGCCGACGCGCTTCTGGGAGAAGAGGGCCGCGGATTCCCGATCTTCATGAAGACGCTTGATGGAGGCCGCATCTCGATTGCCGCGCTCAGCCTGGGCATCGCCCAGGGCGCGCTGGACGCCGCCGTTCCCTACGCCATGGAACGTAAGCAGTTCGGGAAACCGATCGCCGATTTCCAGATGATCCAGAGCTATCTGGCGGACATGCAGACCGAGGTGGTCGCGGCACGCCACCTCACCTATCACGCCGCCCGGCTGAAGGATCTGGGCCGCAAGCACACGATCGAATCGGCCATGGCGAAGTACTATGCCTCCGAGGTTGCCATGCGCGTGACCACACTGGCCATTCAGATCCTCGGCGGATACGGGTATACGAAGGACTATCCGGTCGAGCGCTACTTCCGGGATGCCAAGCTCTGCCAGATCGGCGAGGGCACCAGCGAAGTCCAGAAAATCGTCATCGCCCGGGAGTTGTGCAAGATGTATGCGGACACATAGCAGCCGGGGCAGACCTGGAGAGAAGATCGGATCGGCCGGCGGCTGACTGGGCGCCTTTCATGGACGGTCTTCTCTTCGCGTCTCTTCTGGATCCTACCGCTCCTGGCGCCGCTCCTCACTGTCGGCCGGCGCCGCCGGGCCGGCCGCGCCGCGCGCGCCGCCGATCGATCCATCCTCGGCCTCGGTCTCGCCGGCGGCTTCGCCCAGCCAGGCCCGGAAGCGCTCCTTGGGCGGATTGAAGTAGCCGAACTGCAACCGCGGAAAGTGCTCCTGGAGCGCCAGGGCGAACCGCACCAGGCCCATGCCACGACCAGACGCTTCGGGCGGCAGGTGGCTCCGGTAGAACTCGGGATCGACGTTCAGATTCCGCCATTGGATCATGTCGAGCCCCACCTCGTCGAAGAGCCGGATCAGCGCCATAAGTTCGGCATCCCGATCGGTCACCCCGGGCATGTAGAGCAGATTCAGACTCAGGAAGCGATCCGCCCCACGGACGCGCTGCATCGACTCGATCACATCGCCGAAGCGGTATCCGCGAGGACGGTAGTATGCGTTGTACAAGTCCTCCTGGACGCTGTTCAAGCTGACGCGCATGCTGTCGAGACCGCACTCGACCAGCTCCCCGACCACATCCGGAAGGCTGGCGTTGGTGTTCAGATTGATCGTGCCGGCCTCGGTTTCCGCCCGAATCAGGTGCACCGATTCGGCCAGCAGCCGGCGCATCAAGAGCGGCTCGCCCTCGCAGCCCTGGCCGAAGCTGACCACCGCTTCGGGGACCCGGCGGATGTGCGCCAGGGCCACGGCGGCCACCTCCTCCGGACGGGGCGGCTCGCCCAGGCGATCGTGAGCCGCCTTGAACTGGCCGTCGGACTGCAGGCTGATGCAGCCGAGACAGCGGGAATTGCAGGCGATGCTGGTCGGCAGGGGCGCCTCCCACCGATGCAGGAAGTAGTTCTGTGCCGCCCGGCACTGGTACTCGAGGGCACAGCGCCGCAACTGCTGAAGCAGGCGGTTCCCACCCATGGCGGCGCTGCCGAGTTCGGCCTCGACGGACTGCCGGATCGCCCCCGGATCAAATCGCCAGGGATCTTGGCGCGGATCCGGATCGACCCGCAGAGCAGCCACTCGATAAGTATCATCCGCATAACCCACAGCCGCATAGGAGAATAGAGGGAGAACCGGCGCGCCGGCGCGCGTCTCGTAGGCCGCGAGCAGCGTGGCGGTGTGGGCCGGGGCCAGGAAGGCGGCCACCGCGTGCACCGGGCGGCCGTCCTCATCGGCCGTCAGTACGATCTCATCGCCGGTATCTGGGTCCAGCCCCATCGGTTGCCGGCCGGGAAGCATGAACAGGTCACTGCCGCGCGGCAGCGGAATCGTCTCGCTATCGGCCAGGGCCTGGGCCTCCCCCCCGCCATCCCCCATGGCGAGCAGGATGGGATGATCAAGAATCGTGCCATCATCTGTGCTGTAGAGCAGATTCGGCCTGGTCTGCCCGCTGGGCGCTTGTCGCCAGGAAAAACGCATGCAACCTCTCAAGACTGCGGAATCGCCCCATCGTGCATCTTATGGTACAATACCGACTGAGTCGGGTTGGCCCACCATACCCCCCACCGGGCACATGGGTCATCTCCAATCCTATGCGTCTCAACAAGGAGGGATCGCCCATGTTTTGCTTCCGGGACCGTCATATGGAAACCGCTGTGCGCCGCCCGCTGGTTCTGGCGGCGTTTCTACTCTTGTGCGGGGTTCTTTGCCCTGCGTTTGCCGCCAATGAATCGGCCGACGAGGGCTGGGACCGTGAGGCGGAGATTGCCGAGATCCAGGCCATGATCGAGGCTGAGGGAATGCACTGGATCGCCGCGCCCACCTCGGTCAACGCCTTGCCGCCGTCACAGCGCCCTCCGCTCAATCCGATCCCGGAACCCTCGGCGGAGTTTCTGGCCAAGAGCTCGAGCACGATCGAAGCCTTGCCCCTGAGAGATCTGCCCACCTCGTGGGATTGGCGCGCGTTGGGCGGAATGACCGGCGTCCGCAATCAGGGCGGGTGCGGCTCATGCTGGGCCTTCGCGGCCGCGGCGGCCTTCGAGTCCTGTCATCTCATCAAGACCGGTGTGGCATTGAACCTGTCCGAGCAGCAGTGCCTCTCCTGCAACGAGTTCGGGTACGGCTGCAACGGCGGCAATGCCGATGGGTGCTACTGGCTGTGGGGCACGTTTGGGGCCATCCCGGAGTCCTGCCTGCCTTACTATGGCGTCGATACCTACCCCTGCATTCAGAATCAGTGCGAGGTCGTCGCGCGCCTCGACGGCTGGAACTTCGTGCCGTACCAGGAAGAAGCCATCAAGACCGCGGTCATGTCGCATCCGATCTACGTCACGATCTACGTCACGGGCCCCATGTACTCCTATGGCGGCGGCTGCTACGCGGGCCCCAACGGCGCCACCAACCATGCCGTGGCCCTGTGCGGCTGGGATGACAACGCCTGCGGCGGCAATGGCGCCTGGTTGATCAAGAACAGCTGGGGCGCCGGCTGGGGCCATGCCGGCTACGGCTGGATTCAATATGGCACCTGCAGCATCGGCGCGGGCGGACATACCTTCGACTACACGCCGTTCCCGGCCGATCAGGTGGCCTATGAGTCCCACCTGGTGCTCGACGGCTACAATGGCGCCCTGGACCCGGGCGAAACGGCGCAGCTGTCGGTCACCGCCAAGAACTACGGAAGCAGCGCCACCGGCTCGGTCACGGCGATTCTGCGCTCGCTCACTCCCGGAGTGACCGTTCCCGACAGCACCGCCACCTTGCCCAGCATGGCCAGTGGCGCCAGCGCCGTGACGCATGCGCCGCACTTCACCGTGAGCGTGGCGAGCGGCACCACGGTCGGCTCCCTGGTCACGTTCGAGATCGAGGTCAACTCCGGCACGCACACCGAAACCAGCGTCTTCTACGACTTCATCTCGCCTACGAATTTGGTCTACGAGACCAACTTCGAGACCGCTCCCGGCTGGACCACCGGTGGAGCCAACAATGATTGGCGCCGCAATGTGCCGGGATCGCTGCAGGGTCATCTCGATCCATGGGATGCCGCGTCCGGAACGCAGATCTTCGGAAATGACATCAATGAACCGACGGGCGGCTGGAATGTCCTGTACCCGCCGAATGCCAACAGCTATCTCCAGTCACCGGTGATCGACTGCTCCGGTCATACCGGCGTTCACCTGCGCTTCAAGCGGCAGTTGAGCGTGGAAGAAGGCATCTATGACGTTGCCCGCATTCTCGTCGATGGCAACCTGATCTGGAGCAACCCCTCGAACGAGAATCTGGTCGATCCGTACTGGCAAACCCAGGTGTTCGACATCTCGCAGTACGCCGATGAGGGCAATGTGCAGGTGCGTTTCGAACTGCAGAGCGACGGCGGCCTCGAGTTCGGCGGATGGAACCTGGATGAGTTCTCGATCATCGCCACCGATGCCGATTTCGCCAGCGCCGATGAACCGGCGATGCATCCCCGAATGAACCTGTCCGTGTCATCTCACCCGAATCCGTTCACGCCGATGACGCACCTGCGCCTTGCGATTCCTTCCGAGCTGAACACGGTTCGAGTCGTGATCTACGACGCGGGCGGCCGCGTGGTCCGGACGGTGCACAATGGCGCCATTGAGCCGGGCAACGTCACCTTCACATGGCTGGGTACGGATGATGCCGGCAAGCCGGTCCCGACCGGCAGCTACTTCTGCCGCGCGAGCTCCGGCAACACGGCGGTGACATCCAAGGTGGTGAGGATTCAGTAGTCCGCGGGCGAGTGCGCGGATGGCAATCGGTGGAGGGCACGTCTGCTCATGCAGCCACTGCGGGCGAAAGACAGCCGTGCGATTCGATTCTGACAGTCTGGCGCGTTGATTTTGCGGGAAGCCCGAGCGCCTCACCCTCCGGGGTGGGGCGCTCTCCTGTTTGGATGCGCGACGGAATCCAGCATGGCGCTCGCGGCCGAACCGGCGGCGCAACGCGATCCGAAACCCAGCGGCGCTTAAACTAGGAGGGGAGCCAGCGTCCGCGCCGCTCCCCATCTATGGATACCGGATGCGCCCTGGGAGGGACCGTTGCGCCAACCGAGTGTGCACACGCAAGCTGCTTTCTGGCTCGGTCCTACTAGATGCTTCCGGGAGTGTTGCAGGCTACAAGGGTGGCGCCGAAACGCCCCCTCGAGGGTCATCAGCCATACCAGCCACTCCCGATCGAGGCTGCGAACTCCCCTGGCCCATCCGACATCTGGAACGCTAACACTGCTGTGAGACCCTGTCCAGGCAATTAGGGAAGCAAACGCACATCTAACTATAGATACGTTGTTTACAGGCGATCATGTGTACCGCGTCATCGTCGAATGCCACGCCGCACGTGACGTCGCAAGTGACGTAACGCGTGACGCTGCAGGTGACAACCACATGATCTAGCACATCGATCCCCACCAGTTCCCCGACCCTCACCAATCGGGTCGTGATCTCGATGTCATCGGCGCTCGGAGAAGGATCGCCCGAGAGGTGATTGTGCAGCAGGATCAGATTGGCGCTGCCCTCGGCGATGGCCCGTCGAAAGACCTCGCGCGGGTGCCCAAGGGGCGCGAAGCATTGGGATCATAACCATCTCAATCCCAGCAGCTTATCTCTCTGTCAGAGGAACCACCGGGCTGCCACTGCCTCCGCTTCCCTTGACACCCTCGTCCGATGACAATCAAGATGGTCAAGGGCAGCCAATGGACGTTGGGCACACGATCATCCCGCCTCCACATAACACGACCGCCATCCCTACACCCACGCCTACGCAATAGCCACCACCACGAGAATCCCTCTGCTATCCCGCATTCCGTCGATCCGCTCCCTGCGTCCCGAACGCAGATCGCCGATCTGCAATTCGGCACCATCCGCCCCACCCTGCGCGCCATTCCCTGTTGGCCAAGGCTCCCAATCCACAGTACCCTGTAGGAGATCCGATGCCAGGTGTGCATCCTCCGGGGGGATCCAGCACAGGTAGAAGCAGACCAGAGAGGATGTGCGCAGAGGAACCCTGAAGCCCGGCTACACGGCCCTGAATACCCACACCCAGGCCGGTGATGGGTA
>CAYQJL010000186.1:0-6180 GCA_964417675.1 uncultured bacterium
ACCGCGAGCTTGCCGCGGACATAGACTCGGGCCGCTTTCGCAAGGACCTGTATTACCGGCTGAACGTGGTTCAGCTCCACGTGCCGATGCTTCGCAACCGGCGGGAAGACATCCTGCCGCTGGCCCGCCTGCTTCTGGCCGAGTCGGCCGAGCGGATCAATCGGCCGGTTACCGGGCTATCACCGCGCGCCGCGGACCAGCTTCTGCGGTACGACTGGCCGGGCAACGTCCGCGAACTCGAGAACGCCATGGAACGCGCCGTCGCACTCGGCCACACCAACCTGGTTGAACTCGACGATCTGCCGGAGGAGGTCCGGCAGGCGATCCCCAAGCCGTCGGTTTCCGGTCCGGTCCGCGCGCTCGACGAGATCGAGAAGGATTACATCCTGGCGGTGCTCGACCTCAACGGCGGCAACCAGACCCGCACATCCGAGCAACTCGGCATCGGCTCGGCAACGCTCTACAGGAAGCTCAGGAGTTACGGCGTCACTCGGGGATCTCGCCCCGCGCCGGCCAACGAATTCGCTTCGCACTGAGGTCGGCCGGCCTCAAGGGAGCTGCCAGCCGATGGATACGGCCGAGCTTCCATCCTCGAACCCGCGGGCCGCATCGATCCTAAGCCGACCGCTCACGCCCAGACCCCGCAAGCGGAGACCAGCCCCGCCATCCACCTGCCACGGGGTTGGGCCGGATTGTCCCGTGTGCCAAGGCTTGGCCCCGTCGACGAAGAGTGCCCAGCCGAGTTGCAGGGGCCCCAGTTTCCAGGGCCACGCCTGCCTCTCGATCGTCCCGTAGACGAGCGTGCGCCCAAATGCCCGGCCGCGCACGACGCCTCCATCCAACAGAGGGTGAGCCCGCAGGAGTGGGGCGCGCCCGTATCCGGTTCCCGCCCCGGACCAGAGAGCCAGAGGAGCTTGCGAGGTCGTGCTGGACATCCCCGCACGGCCTTGCCACCCCTGGCAGTTTCCCAGACCGCCCGAGCACCATTGGAGGGACAGGCCGCCGGCCCCGAACGGGGCGCTGGCCTTGAGGCTGATCCATCTTGCGACCTGCGCACCCAGCGCCAGGCGATCGCGGGCCCAGCGTGTCTCAACACCCCCTTCCACTGAAAGATGGGCACCCCGGTCGATCCATTTGTCCAGGGACACGCCGATCTCCAGGCGGACATCCGGACCAAGCCAGTCCGAAAAGGAGAGAGCAGTGCGCCGGCGCTCCTCGCGACTTACCCCCGCGCGGGTGGCACCCGGCGAGTCGGACAGAGTCGGGGCCGCATAGGCCTGTCGTTCCCACAGGCCCTCCACGCGCCAGATCCCGGGCCGGCCTCCGGCCGCCGGAACCGCAAGCGCCAGCAAGATGCGCGGCCGGTCCCGCCACCACCGCCATCCAGCGGTGCACAGCTCCCCATGCCCAGTGGGGCTCGCCACAGCAAGGGTGATCTCACGCTCGGTGAGTGCCTTGATGCCCGCGCGCCCAACGTCCCACGGACCATCGAACACGGGCGGACGTTCCAGAAGGGTCACATTCACCTGGGCGTTTCCATCCGGCCCGGGTCTCAAGCTCAACCGGAACTCCGATTGGGCGGGCAGCTCGGCCAGGCGCCGCCGCGCTTGACGGAACGCTTGCGGGGTCAGAACCCGCCCCGGCGGCAGATTGAGCTGGCTGGCCACGGTGGGAAAACGGATGCGCGACAAACCGTCGATGCGCGTCAAGTCGGTCCGCGGTTCGGATACCTGGTTCCAGGCACCGAGCGCGCCCTCCACATCCCCGGCCAGGAACCGGCTGCCGGCCAGAAGCCGCCAGGCGTGGGCATCGCTCGGGTCGAGAACCAAGGCGCGCTCGGCCAGCCGGCTCGCGCCGGCCCAGTCCTTGGCGCGAAACTGCAACCCCGCACGTTCCCGGAGTGGGGCGGCGGATGCGGGGCAAAGTGACTGGGCTGCCAGTAGCTGAAGTTTCGCGCCCGCGATGTCTCCCTGCCGGGCCAAGAGGATTCCGGCCTCCACCATGGCGGCGCATCCATCCGGGACGGCAGACGACCGGGGATCCTCTGCGGCGGGATCCGCCGCGACCTGCTCCTTGGGTTCCTGCGGAGGAAGGACCAACAGCGCCCACCGTCCACTCGCGGACCAGGCAGTGTCGAACTCCCCTTCGGGCATGGCCCGGAACGGTCCAACGTCTGGATCATGGAAGACCACCCACCCGTTGGCCCGGGCCACGAGCACCACGTAGTGATAGGAGTCCGAGGCCGCCCCGATCAGTGCGATGACCGGGCGACCCTGGGCAAGATGGCTCCCCACCTCGGTCGCAGTTCCCGCCCAGGGAAGCGCGGTCCACCCGTAGGCCTCGGCGGCCTTGACGAGGGCGCCGGTTCGTATGCCCGCCTGTCCCGGCTCCATCAGTGCAGCGAAGTCATCGGCCAGGACGCCGGACTTCTCCCAGTAGCGCAAGACCATGGCAAGAGCCGCACCGCCACACAGCGATTTGCTCTGGGGGACGTACGGGATGTCGAGAAGCAGCACCTCCTCCGAACCGCTCCTCACATCCGAGGGCGTTTCGGTGGCCGCGAGGGCGGACCACGCAAGCGCGGCCGCCGCCACGCAGAGGCCAACTGCACGCCACGATCTCACGGCAAACCGAACTCAGTCTACGACAAGGATGATGATCAACAGAATGATGATGAGCGCGGTCGCCGAGATGACGATTCTGCTGTCTCCTCCGGCGAGACCGTCGTTGACCTCTCTGGCCTGCGCAGCCAGCTTCTCGAGTTCGGGTCCCGACAGGACCGCGGCCGCGGCGCTGGCTCGTTCGAGATCAAGGCCGGCGGATCCGGCGAGCCGGCGGACATCCGCCCGCTGCAGCATGATCTGAATCACTTCTCGATCAGCGTCGGCCTGGAGGATCTGCTGGTCAATCGCGGCCTGAATCTCACTCTCACCGACCACGTGACGTTGCGGCTCATCGGTCAAGCTGGCTCCCGCCGCGCCGACCGTGATCGCCAACACGGCCAAGACAGCCAGAGCGCACCTCTTGTACATTGTCATGACATGCTCCTGTGCGTGAAGTGGACCGAAACCTCGCCCCAGAGGGCGACTTCGGGATGCCCCATGGAGGATGCGACCCGGTCCGCTTTGGACCGCTGCTCCTCGCGTGAATCTGGTTCAAGTCATGCAATCAACGTGCCGCCCTGAAGCTGTCACATAACTGCTTGCTTCGATGTGACCTGACTGCCCCAACTGTCAGGCGGCTTTCGATCATATTGAACGTGGATCCATCACTGTGAAGAGGGAGAGGATCCGCGCTTCACTTGCATGGTGGGGGCGGCCGGTCGCAAGCGCCGGCCAGCGCCAGTTGAGCGGGCGTCTCACCCACACAGAGGGAGAGCCTTTCCACCCGCTGGAAGCCGTCGCTTGTGCGACTCCGCATGGGTCAGTCACCATGGATGTTAGCGGGGTGGCATGACCGACTTCTCTTGATGCACGCAGCCCGTGAAACCATCATTCGACCACGTCGCCGCGTCCACGAGGGCAAACGTTTCAGATCGATCCGCAGTCATGGCCGGTCATTCAAGACCCCATGGCGCGGAATGTGCACTTCAGCATTGGGAAGCAGTGCGGGAGGCACGCGCCGCCAGATCTCATGCAGGATGACAGCCTCTCGATTACTCGCTGTGTATTGTAGAAGAGGAAGTGCGCCATGCAAGCCGGAAGGGCAGACGCGGCGAAGACCAAGACTCAACTCAGGCACAGTAAGGCAAACGTGGCGAAAGTGGAAACTCAACTCAAGCAATGGAGCGAGTTTCGAGACGCCTTCAGGAGCTTGGCATACTAGCACGAAGGAGGCAATTCCATGCTTTGGGCCATTGGCGTCATCTTCGGCTTGTTGTGGATCCTTGGATTGGTCACCTCTGTTACAGCAGGGGGGTTCATCCATGCACTGCTGGGTGCGGCAATCACTCTACTTGTCATTCAGGCGATTCAACCAAGCCGCGCACGTGCGAACCAATCCATCCACGGATGATCGTCGCAGCCTCTCGAGAAGGTGTCCATCGGCTGTCTCCCTAGACGCCTGAACGCAGTTGCTCCCACCCGGTCCGCCAAGAAGAAGGAAGGGCCAGGCCCGCGAGCGACGGAGGCGGCGTGCAGGGAGTTGCCCGTTGCTGGTGATTTACTACTGAAGGGAGATTCTCATGCGACGAAACATCCGCGACGGCAGAAGCGGAGCGACTGCAAGGAGTACGCGTCGGATGCTCCTACTGCTCTTGGGTAGCGTGGCTGTTCTGGTGCCCCAAGCCTCCGGAGAAGGACGGCTCGGAAACTACCTGGCGCTCAAGGCAGGGATCTACTCGCCCAGTGAGTCGTTCAACTTCAAGAATGTCGCCGTCGAGACCACCTTCGATGCCGACACAGAGACGGGATTCAACGGCGAGATCGCCATCGGCCACTTCTTCCTTCCCACGCTCGCTCTGGAACTGGGTGTCGGCTACTTCAAGGGGAAGGGTTCCGTCGCAGCAGAAAGCGCGACAGCCCCTCGCCACCAGGTGGATTTTGACGTCATCCCATTTATCGTGTCTGCCAAAGCTCTGGTTCCGGCCGGGCCGGTCGATCCATACGGTGAGATCGGGATTGGCGCCTACTTCACGCAATTCGACGTAACCAACAATCTCAACAGCTTCAACGGCACCACAACCTTTGGACTTCATGCCGGAGCTGGATTGAACGTCAACATCACGCAGAGCGCCTTCATCGGAGTGGAAGGCAGATACGTCTGGGCCGAGCCGTCATTCGGGGACGAGGAAATCAAACTGAACGACACCGAATATTCCTTGGACGGATTTGCGTTGAACGGCTTCACCACGACGTTAGTTTTGGGCTACAGCTTCTAGGGCCAACGCACGTCGTACTTAAGGAGGGACACATGAGACACATACTGATGATTGGAAGTCTTCTTTGCGTGGGTGTCGCTGCGGGCTGTTCAAGTAGTCCCGCACTGCGGACCCATTCATCCAGCTCGGCCATCCGCGCCGCCGAGGAGGTTGGGGCAAGGGATGTGCCGCGCGCCGCGTTGCACTTGCAGCTGGCGAAGGAGGGGTTGGTTCGCGCCGAGAACCTGTCTGAGAGGGGCAAGAAGGCCCAGGCGGCCTCACAGCTCCTGCGAGCCGAGGCCGACGCCGAGCTTGCCATCCTGCTTTCGCAGGAGCAGGCGGAGAAGACGGATGCTTCGCAGGCGATGGAGCGGGTACGCCGACTCCAGCAGGATAACCGCTAAACGTGTCGAAAGGAGCATTCCATGAGAATGACCGGATCGATCATCATAGTCGCCTGCGCCGCCTTCCTATGCGGCTGTGCGGGCACCGTCCCGAGTGAACTCGTCAACGCCCGGCTAGCCTATCAACATGCGAGCGCCGGGCCGGCAGCACAACTGGCGCCGGCCGACCTGCACAAGGCACAGGAGGCGCTTGCTCAGGCTGAGGCGTCCTTCGCGAAGGATGCCAACTCGTACCGCACACGGGATCTCGCGTATGTGGCTCAACGGAAGGCCGAGATGGCGGACGCGCAAGGCTCGATAGCCAGAGAACAGAAGGCCCAGGTCCGCGCGGCCGACGACTACCAGGAGACACAGAGCAATATCCTGCAGGAGAAGAAGCGGGACTTGAGCGAGACGCGTAGCGCGCTGGTGGCCTCGAAGGAGAGCGGCGAGGATATGGCCAGGAAGCTCTCCGCGGAGCAGCAGGCGCGTCGCGACGCCGACAAGAAGACTGCGGAGGCTCTCGCTGCTCTGGCCAAGCTCGCCGCCGTCACTGAGGATGAGCGTGGAGTGGTCATCACGTTGTCAGGAAGCGTTCTCTTTCGCTCCGGCGATGCGACGTTGATGTCAGGAGCGCAGTCGCGACTCGACCAAGTTGCCGATGCTCTTCTCGCGAATCCCGACCGCAACATTGTGGTGGAGGGGCACACTGACTCGGTGGGGTCCGATGAGTACAATCTCGCTCTGTCACAACGCCGTGCGAACGCCGTTCGTGACCACCTGGTGCGCAGAGGCTATCCTGCCGCTCGCCTGCATGGCAAAGGGATGGGCGAAGGACGTCCGATCGCCAACAACGCCACCAGCGAGGGGCGTGCCAACAACCGCCGCGTCGAGATCGTCCTCGAACGAGAGGTCAAGCAGTAGGGCGCCGGCATCGCC
>CAYQJL010000187.1:0-18481 GCA_964417675.1 uncultured bacterium
CAATCCCACCGACGCCGTCCCCGAAGAGAATGCCGACGGTCAGGTAGCTCACCCGGTCCAGATCGAGCGCCTGGGGCACACTCGAGTAATCGAAACGCAGCATCTTCGAACCGCCGAAGGGCACATCGAGTCCCGCTCCAAACGTCAGCGCTTCGATCTCGCCCTCGGGATCATGCACGTAGCCCACCCGGAAGTGCAGCTTCTCCTGAATCGAGAGCTCCACACCGCCATTGAGCAGCTCCTGCATGTCACCCCACCCGAACCGCGGTTGATTCTCGAGAACCTCCCGGCTCTCGTAGTCGATCAGGGCCTTGTTGAAGTCGAGGACCCCCGTGACACGCAGCGCCTGGCGGCCGTAGAGCTCGAGGGCCATCCCGGCCTTCAAGTTGCGCGGCAGCGGATCACCCTGGTCGGCTTCGATGTAGACCAGCTTCGAACCGAGGTTCTGCACGTTGAATCCCAACGCGTACGGCATCGGACCGCCGCTGAGCGAGGGAATCGGGAGGCTGCCTTGCAGCAGAGCACCCAGATCCACGGCCCAGGCGTCGGCCTTGCCGTCCTTGTCGACACCGACGATCGACATGGCCCACTCGGGCGCCAGATCGACCCAGACATACTTCAGCGCCACCCCGATATCGAAGGCCCCCAGCAGCCCCCCGCTTCCCCAGGGCGAGGCGGTGTCACCGATCAGGCGTGTTCCGAAGGCCACCGTCGGCACCGCCTCGTAGCTGCTGAAGAAGCCGTACGAGGTGCCCTCATCGTCAACCGCCTCCGTTCGCCCGTACGAGAGGTACATCAGGTCGAAGCCGATCCCGCCCACATCGCCGAGCCCCTGCGAGAAGGCCAGGTTCAGGTAGTACACGTCATCGGCCAGATCAGGAACGAGTTTGACGACCGTCGAGGAGACCTCACGCCCCTGCGCCTGCGCCAGCAAGGCGGGATTCCACCACACCGATTGCCCGCGCTGCGTCACCGCGACGCCGGCCTGCCCCATTCCGGTGGCCCGCGCGCCCGGCTTGATCTTCAGGATGCCCGTTCCGCCGTGGGTCTGCGCCTCGGCGCTCGGCGGGCAGATCCACAGCAGCCCCAGCAACCCCGCCAAGAGACTCGTGATCCGAATGGATTTCATGTTTGATACCTCATTCTGTGGGGAATCCCGCCCGGCCGAGCCACACGCACACTCCCCGGCCCTCTCCCACAAGCGGAAACCCATTTCCGCCTGGCGGAGTTCCCATTCTCCCAGGCTCATCTCCTAGAAACATCGACTCCTACGGTGATGGATCGCAAGGAAAAGTAGCATGCCGGCCCGCAATCCTCAAGCAGGGCTACCGGTAGACGGCCAGGCGTTCGATGCGCTCCGCGTGGCGCCCGGAACCGGTCCTGGCCACCACCCGGTAGAAATAGACCCCATTGGCCAGCCGATCCCCGTCCGCATCCCTTCCATTCCAGGCGATGCCCGCACTGCGCCCCCGCTCCGGCGAGACCTGCTGCGCCGTGAGGGTCTCGATCTTGCGGCCCGTGACAGTGTAGATGGCAATCTGCACATCCGCCGTCTCATCGAGCTCGAACAGAAAGCGCGTCTCGCTCTCCGTGGGATTCGGCAGATTGTAGACCTGCCCGAGCAATGGCGCCGCGCTGGCCGCCGCGCCGGCCAGGGTGAAGGCCAACTCCGCCGCGCCCCGCTGCCCGACATTGTCCGAAGCCTCCAGGGTCAAGCGCAGCGGCGCCCCGGCCGGCAGCCCCTCGGGCAAGGCGTAGGTCAGACTGGCCTCCTGGTAGTCATCCCCGAAGGTCACGCGGTGGGCCAGGTCCTCGGCCACCAGGATCCGGTCGAACTCGTCCTGAATCGAGATGACCACCGAGCGCGAGGGCGCCAGCCCGGTGACATAGATTCCCGTGGAATCGCGCAGCGTGGCCAGCAGCCGGCTCCCGGCGCTGGGCGGCGTGGAAGGATCCTCCCAGACCAGGTCGATCTGCGGCGCCAACGTGTCGGTCACCGCGAGGGTGAACTCGGGAATCAGCAGATCCCGGCGGTAGCCGGCCGCATCGCTCGATCCGCCCCCGCCGGTGTGCGCATACGCATGAATCCGCGCATCCCCGCCCGACCCGGTGATCAGCGCCGTCGGCACGAAGAAGGTCAGCTCGAATTCCCCGTCCACGACGGCGACCTCATTGACGAAGATCCGCGCCCCGCCACGCTCGTAGGTGGACCGCCGATTCAGATGATCGACCGCGGTGTTGTAGGTCGCCGAGTCGGTGATCTCGACACGGACGGTACCGTTGAATCCAGCGACCGTCTGGCCGGAGCGGTCCGTGACCCGGCCGTGGACGCGCGCGCTGGCGCCGCGCAGGAGGGTGTCGGCATCGGCCGCCACACCGGGAACATCCGCCAGGGCCAGTTCGATCCCATGATCCGGCACGGCCAGCCGCGACCCCGGATCGCCCAGCAGATTGTAGCGATGCTCGTTGTCGACGTAGAGGGGCGCATAGGCGATCTTCGCCGCCCAGTATCCAGGTCCCAGCGCGAGGCTGTTCACCAGGCTTTCCCCGGACAGGATCGTACGCAGTAGAATGTTGTTGAGCACGGCATTCTCATTGCTGAACGCCACCGCGCTGGCACTCACCACCGCCAGGGCCCCGCCGTCCGCATGCCGCAGGGCCGCCAGCGCCAGACCGTCTCCGCCATGGGCGAACTTCCCGACCGCGCAGGACGCGGTGATCATCACGAACGGCCGGCCGGCGTTGTGCAACCCGGTGACGGTGGAAAGCTCCAGCAAGCGCTCGTCGGCCACCTGCGTCTCGCTGCCATGGCCCACGAAGTTGAACAGCAGCACGCCTTCCTCGACCAGCTGCACCAGCGCCTGTGTCGCCTGCGGTTTGCGGGGATACTTGCACTCGCTGCCGTAGTCGTAGAGATAGACCTTCTCCTGGCGCAGGTCGCGCGGGATGGCCTCGCGACTCAGAATCTCGGACTGCTCGATGTGCGCGATGCCGATTCCATCGGTCGAGTAGCCCTGGCACACATCATCGGCCGCCAGCACCAGGCGCGATTTCCAGATCCCCGGCGGCGCCTCGAGATCATACGCAATCAGCTTGTCGATCAGCTTGGCGGCCTCGCTCGGCGAGGTCACCGGCAGGCGCCCGAGGGCGAATTCCGGATCGCGGTCATGCGGTCCGTCGAGCAACGCGAACCAGGAGTCGCCGAAGAAGGCCGGCGAGAGTGACCGCGAGGTCGTGTAGCGCTCGACGTAGAACTCGTAGGCCGGTACGGTCATGCCCGGATTGCGGCCCAGGTGATTGCGCACGTCGTAGTGGGCATCGCCCAGGAAGACGACGTGCGACAGGGCCGGCGCGCCGCCGTCGAGCCAGTTGTGGTAGGCGTGGTGCAGGAAGTTGCGCAGGGCGGTCGGATCGAATTGGCCCCAGGCGAACTCATCCAGAATGTCCTCCATCGTGACGACCGCCGTGCGGCCGCTCTGCAGCGTCAGACCGTCGGCCCCCCAGAAATGGGAGGCCCGGTGCGCGGCCAGCCGCAGGCCCTGCTCACGCAGCGCCTCGGTGGTCACGACCAGGTAGTCGATCGGGTCGCGGCTCTCCCGCAGCAGGCCGCCCCGCCCGTCCCAGGTTCGCAGCGACAGCGCCGCCGGAGCCGAGATCTGCGTGTCCCGCAGACAGAGCAGCTGCGCGTCGGCGCCGGCCGGATCCAGCGCGAACCGGGCATCGTAGCCGCCCTGCTCGCTGGCCGTGATTTCGGGCACGATCATGACCGGCGCGAATGGGCGGCTCGTCTCGAGGAAGAAATACCCGTCGGCATCCGCCAGGCCGCCGATCCGGACGGCCCCGGCGGCCAACGAGTCGGCAGGGAGCAGCACATCGAGCCGATCGGCATCCATGCGCAGAGATCGCCGGTATCCGGCCTCCAGGTAGGCCAGGTAGGCGGTATCCTGTAGGCGTTTTCGGACCGAGTGGCCGTTCTCGACGGCCAGGTAGTAGCGCGGGGGAATCACGAAGAACACTTCCTTGGACAGCTCGCCCGCCTCCGCAACGTAGCTGGCTTCCAGAAGGGCGCGGCCCACGCGTTCCCATTCCACGATCGCCAGCGAATCCCCGTCGACCATCAGCGCCGCCTTGTGGTCGCTGTGGGGGGTAAAGGTCCAGTTCGAGCCCCACAGGCTCGCGCGCAGATCCAGCGGGGTGCCGGGAACGATCCCGTCGAACTCGACCTGGATCGAGATTGGCAGCGGCGGATCGCCGGATGACAGCTGCACCCAGAAAAATCGCTCCCAGATGAGTCCGGACTCACGGGGCCGCGATTCGTGAATCCTCTGCTCCTCGAGGTGGACCCGGGCACGGCCGGTCGTGACATCGGGCCGGGAGCCCGGCGCCGAGGGGACCGCGGCCATGCGCAGCGGCTCGCTCTCGAACGATCCCCCCCAGGTCAGCCAGTATGTGATGTGGTCGGAATACGGGTGCACGTAGTAGGGGTCTTCCTCCGAGGCCGGAAGGCCCAGATGATCGCGCCAGCCGTCCGGGCCCGCGCCCAGGAAGAGCACCTCCGTGTTCTCGTCCCAGGTCGGACCGCTCTGGCCGCGGATGAGCAAGGCGCAGGGATTCATCCAGGGATCGAGCTGTTCGGGCGGCAGGTCCTGGGAAAGCTCGGTCAGGTCGGCACAGAAGAGCCGAAGCTCATCCAGGGGAATCCGGTCCGGGTCGAGGCCGAGCCCGACGAGATCATCCCACGCAATGCGGTACAGGCCGCGCCCGGTGATCTCGATCCGCAGCCATGGGTTCGGTGAACTCGCGAAGCTCTCGCCCCGCAGCGGCCGCGCTGGGCGCGGGGCGGCTCTCCAACCGGCCACCTGCTGCGGATTGACGACCGCCGATTCGAGGCGCGCCAGCGTGGCCTCGGCGCTCGCCGCCGGGGAGCGAAGTGCCCTGCCCGCACCGCGGGCATCGAACTCGATCCGGATGAGCACCTCGCGAGCGCCGCGCAGCTCTCCGGCCTCATCGGCGCGGACCGGATGGACCCGCAGGCCGAGGATGCGCACGCCCGCGGCCACGCTCGGCGCGGCCGTCTGGACGAAGCCCAGCGCATCGGACCAGCCGCTGCGATTCTCCTGCGCCACGGTCTGCGGATCATCGCTCCCCCTGGCCGGCGGCCGCAGATCCGCGAGGGTCCCCAGCCGCTCACGATCCTGGGAGACGTGCGCGCTGACCCGAAACTCCCCTTCCGGGGGCAGGGCGGCCGCCAGATGCCAGACCGGCCAGAACAACCCATCCTGGTCGACGTCGGAGGGAACTCCGGGGCAATGCAGGCTCATCCCCTCGTCCGTGGAGCCGGACAGCTCGACCCGCGGGAAGGTCACACGGATCTCGACATGCTGCTCATCGGCCGAGGTCAGAACTACCTGGGGCGCACCTTGCGGCACATCCGCCGCGGTGGCCGGAGAGGATGCCCGCAGTGCCCCGTCCGCCAACGAGAGTGCGCCCGCCGACGCCAGGGCCTCCTCTGCCTGGCAAGCGCCCAGAGAAAGCAGAACCGATAGGAAGCGCCAGCGCCACATGCGACTCATCCCTCCTCCGCTCGCAAAGGTCCGGACGGGAGGCGCCCTACGGGCGACCCACCGTATACCTCGACCGTGGGTGAGCGACTACTCGGAGCCGCCCAGCTTCTCGGCCTCATCGGGCAACATGACGGGAATGTCATCCTTCACCGGGTAGGCCAGGTGACAGGCTCCGCAGATAAGCCTCTCGGGCTCCTGCTCATAGACGAGATCCCCCTTGCATACTGGACACACCAGAATGTCGAGCAGTTCCTTCGAAATCATGGCCGCTCCTCATGATGGACGCGCGTGACCCTTGGGACCCGCTGTCGATCTTCGTACTTGCCGGGACCCACGCCGGCTCCCTACTATCACGCGGCAAAGACAAGCAGTTCCTAATGTTGCCGCACGGGCACTCAGCCAGCGGCACGGTATCAGAGGGGTCTCGAGGTGTCAATGCGACCCGCCGCGCAGCCAGCGCCCACTCCCGGCCCGCGTTGGGCCGCCCTGGCCGCGGCCGCGGCTTTCCTGTACGGGGCCGGCGGCCCGCTGTCGATCGTCGTGGCCCAGATCGGGATTTTCGGCGGGCTTCTGCTGGCGCTCAGCCGGCCCTCTCTGGCCCTGGCGCCCCTGCGGCGGCACCCCTGGCTGGCCGGCGCGCTGATCGCCTACTTCCTCGTTCAGCTCGTATCGGTCCTGTACTCGGTCCATCCGCTGCGATCGCTCATCTGCCTGCGCGGCGACTGGCCGGTTCTGTTTCTGCCCATCTTCATGGTCATCCTCCAGGCCGCCCGGGCCCGCCGCCTGGGCCTGGCCACCCTGCTGTTCGCCCTGTGTGTGGCGGGGCTGTATGGACTCTGGCAGCACGCCACCGGGCTCGACCCGATCCGCGGGCGATTTCTGGATGAAGACGGAGCCGGGGGCTTCTACGCGACGGGCACCTATCGCGGGCATCTCACCTACGCCGGGGTCATGCTGGTCGGCTTTCTGACCGCCTTCTTCCTTCTGATGGCCGGTCGCGGGCGCCTGCGGCTCTACCTGGGGCTCGTCACCCTCCTGGCCGCCACCGGCCTGCTGGCCAGCTACGCGCGCACCGCGTGGTTCGGGGCCGCGGTGGGGCTGCTGGCCGGCGGCGCCACGCTTCTGTGGGAACAGCGTCGTCGCGGCCGAGGATCCCCCTTGCGGCGCCTGGCGCCGGTCGCCGCTGTTCTGGCGCTTCTGGCCATCGTGCTGCTGGCCAGCCCGGCGCTGCGCGAGCGCCTGCTCGCCGCACAGGAGAGCGCCACGCTGATGCCCCGCATCCGCCTGTGGGGCACGGCCTGGGCCATCTTCGCGGATCATCCGATCTTCGGCGCCGGCCTGGGGGCCTTCAAGACCCTGTTCGAGACCTACCGCCTGCCCGGCTACTACATGGGCACCGGCCACCCGCACAGCGACATCCTGAATGTCATGGTGCATTCCGGAGCCGCGGGCGTCATCGCATGGCTGGGGCTGTGGAGCGCAGCTCTGACAGCCCTTTGGCGCCGGGCCCCACGCCGGCCGGAACCCTCGGGCGACTCCGCGTTGCTGCAAGCGGTCGGGACCGTCCGGCGGCCGCTCGGCGTCGGGCTGGTGGCCGCATTCCTGGCCGCGGGCCTGGCCCAGTGCTACTTCACCGACGAAGAGCCGGCCGCCATCCTGTGGTTCGTGCTCGCCTTGCTCCTCTCCGAGCCCTCCCGGGCCGGCTCCGGCCCTTCCGCGGCGCCCGCCCGGCGGAGAAGCCCCGGCCTCGGCCGGAGCCTGGAACAGGCGCTCAAGATGCTGCTGTTGCCGCTGGCGGCGCGCCTGTTTCTGCGCCGCGGCTCCCCCGCGCGAGCAGGGGCCGCCGGCGATCGCAGGCCGGCGCGCCTGAGCGCCGCCGCCACGATCCTGCTCGTGCGCCAGGACAGCCGCCTGGGCAATCTCGTGCTCATGACCCCGTTTCTTCAGGCGCTGCGCGCAGCGGCACCGGCGGCCCACATCGCCATGCTGGTCGGCGATCGCTTCGCGGACGTTCTCGACGGCCTGCCCTGGGTCGATGAGCTCATCGTCGAGCGCAAACGCTGGCTGATCCGCCACCCCTGGGCCTATGGGGCCTTCCTGCGCCGCATCCGCCGGCGCTCCTGGGATGTGGCCTTTGAACTCAGCAATCCCGACACGCACTCCTTCTACAATGCGTTTCTCACCGTCGCCTCGGGAGCCAGCCTGCGGGTCGGCTTCGATCATCCGCGCTCGCGGGCGGTCTTGAACCTGCCGATCCCCCCACCGCGCCGGGAGTGCCACTACTCCCTCGCGCCCCTGTTGCTGCTGGGCGCATTCGGCCTCAGCCCGGCGGCCGAGCCGCTGCGGCTGTCGACCCCCGGCGCCCCCGCTTCGGGCGAACCCTCGGCGGTGACTCCAGCGCCGACCTCCACGAACGCGCCGCCGGGCGACCTGGTCATCCATATCGGCGGCCGGGGCGGCAAGGGCTGGCCGCTGCAGCGCTTCGCCGCCCTGCTCTCCTCGTTGTCCCCGGCCGAGCGAGAGCGGATTCATCTCATCGGCGGCCCCGGGGAGGCCGCCGATCTGGCGGCCTTGCGGCGCGGCCAGCCCCAGCTCCGGCAATCCTGTCTCGCAGAGTTTGCCGGCCTGCGCCGCGCCTTGGCGGGGGCGGCTGTCTACCTGGGATGCGATGCCGGCCCCCTGCACGTCGCGGCCGCGCTGGGCGTGCCCACCGTCAGCCTCTTTCGCAGCTCCCATCCGCTGCGCTATGCACCGTTGGGGCGGCCCCACCTGTGCCTCCTGCTCGGGGAGGCCAGCCGGGCCCGCGTCACCGAGTCCCGGCGCCAAACCGCGCCGCCCGACGCGAGCCAATCCCGGAGGCTCGAGACGCGGCTCTGTCGGCACTCGCCCCGCTGCCTGGCCGCGCCGGCCGGCCACGACCCAGCCGCCGAGATCGCCTTCGTGCTCCAGGCCCTGCGGCGCGTTCTCCATGAAAGTCAGGATGCGCCCGTGGCATCCATCGTCGCGATGTGCGAGGATGGCCGGCAGGAAGCAACCGCCCCGAGCGGGATCGCCCAGGCGCCTGAAGATGAGAGTCCATGAAGAAGAAACCGCCGATCGATGACGGGCACGAGAGCCTGAGGGATGCCCTTGGCACCTGGCGCCGCCTGATGCGCTTTCACCGGCCGCGGGCGCTGCTCTTTGGGCTCACCATTGTGCTGATGGCCCTGAGCGCGGGCTTCAACGGCTTGTCGCTGGCCTCGATCGTGCCGTTTACCCAGATCGTCCTGCGCGGGGATGTGCCACCCGCCGCCGGCGCGGGATCCACACCCGATAGCCTTGCACAGCCGGCCGCCGACGCGGGATCCGCACCCGATAGCCTTGCACAGTCGGCCGCCGAGGACGGCCTCGATGCGAACGGTATGCGTGAGAAGCTCGAAGGGACCTTTTACAATCTGGTTCGCGGGGAATCGCGGCTGGACACCCTGCGCAACTTCTGCCTCGCCTTGCTCCTGATCTTCCTGCTCAAGAACATCTTCTGGTACGCGCAGAGCTTTCTGGCGGTCTACATCGAGCAAACCGCCGTCCGCGACATTCGCGACGCGATCTTCCGGCGCTACCAGGCCCTCAGCCTGGATTACTATCAGGGCGCCCACTCAGGCACGCTGGTCAGCCGCATCACCAACGATGCCGAGCTCGCCCGCGGCGCGGTGGCCAATGGAATCATGGAACTGCTGCGCCACGGGTTCGCGCTGCTCTCCTATCTGATCATCGTGCTCGTTGCCAACGCCAGCCTCTTCCTGTGGGCGATCGCCATCCTGACCCCGAGCACCTTGCTGATCAATCAACTCGGCCAGGTGTTGCGCCGCATCTCCCGCGTATCCCAGGAAAAGATGGCGCGCCTGACCGGGGTGGTGGGCGAGACCGTGCGCGGCATTCGCATCATCAAGGCCTTCAACGCCGAGCAGCATCAGGCGGCCCGCTTCATGCACGAAACCGGGGAGTACTGCCGCACCCTGGTGCGCATGACCCGCATCGGCAGTCTCGGTATGCCCCTGACCGAGATCCTGGCCGTGGGCGTGGCCGTCACGCTCATCTACATCGGCGGCCGCAAGATCATCCTCGAGAACTCGCAACCGGGCTACTTCCTGCTCTTCCTGGCGGCGTTCCTGAGCATGATCCAACCCATCAAAGCCATGCACCAGCTCAATGTGCGCATCCAGCACGGCCTCGCGGCCGGGAGGCGCATCTTCGAGGTCCTCGACTCGGTTCCCACCGTGCGCGAGTGTGCTCATCCGCGGCCGGTGGACGGGTTGCGCCGGGCGATCGCCTTCGAGCAGGTCTGGTTCGAATACGAACCCGGCCATCCGGTGCTGGCCGACATCACCCTCGAGATTCCGGCCGGCCGCATGCTGGCCCTGGTGGGGCCCAGCGGAGGCGGCAAGTCGACCTTGGTGGGACTGCTGCCGCGCTTCTTCGATCCGTTGCGCGGCCGCGTGCTGCTCGACGGCGTCGACCTCCGGGAGCTCTCGCTCCCCGGCCTGCGGGCGCAGATTGGAATCGTGACCCAGGAGACGATCCTGTTTCATGACACGATCGCCAACAACATCCGCATGGGCAATCTGCACGCCTCCGACAGCGATGTCATCGCGGCCGCCCGGGCGGCCAACGCCCACGCCTTCATCGAACCGATGCCCAAGGGATACGAAACGATGCTCGGTGAGCGGGGCCTGCGTCTCTCGGGCGGGGAACGGCAACGGATCACCATCGCCCGCGCCATTCTCAAGAACCCCCCGCTCCTGGTGCTCGATGAGGCGACCTCGGCGCTCGACACCCAGTCGGAACGGCTCGTCCAAGAAGCGATCGAGAATCTGATTGCCGAGCGCACGGCCGTGGTCATCGCACACCGGCTCTCGACCGTGCAGCGCGCAGACCGGATCGTGGCGCTGGCCGGCGGGAGAATCCAGGAAACCGGAAGCCATGCGGAGCTGATCGAACAGCGCGGATTGTACCACCGGCTGCATCAGATGCAGTTCGCGGGCGGCCGCGACCCGTTTCAGCTCGATCCGCCCGAGCGGGCGCGCTCCTGAACCGCTCCCATCGCCACGAAGCGATCCTGGCGCATGCGCGCTCGATCGCTCGGCGAGAGCTGATCGAGGACCTGCAGGGAGCTGCGGATCGTCTCGGCCATCGTCTGCGCCATGCCCACCGGATCTCGGTGGGCCCCGCCGGGAGGCTCGGGGAGAATCCCGTCGATCACGCCCAGCTTCAGCAGCTCCGGCGCGGTGAAGCGCAGGGCCTCCGCGGCTTGAGCGGCCTTCTCGCGCGTCTTCCACAGGATCGAGGCGCAGCCCTCCGGCGAGATCACCGAGTAGAAGGAATACTCCAGCATGAACACCCGGTCTCCGACCGCGATGGCCAGCGCGCCCCCGCTGCCCCCCTCCCCGGTGATGAAGACCAGAATCGGCGTCTTGAGGGTCGACATCTCCCGGATGTTGCGCGCCACGGCCTCGGCCTGCCCGCGCTCCTCGGCCCCGATGCCGGGATAGGCCCCGGGGGTATCGACGAAGCATAGAATCGGATTGTGGAACTTCTCGGCGAGCTTCATGACGCGCAGTGCCTTGCGATAGCCTTCCGGGTGCGGCATCCCGAAATTGCGCTTGAGATTCTCCTTGGTGTTGCGCCCCTTCTGATGCCCGATGACCGCCACCGGCCGTCCCTCGAAGCGGGCCAGACCCGCCACGATGGCGGCGTCTTCGCCGAAGGCGCGGTCGCCGTGCAGCTCGCTGAAGTCGGTGACCAGCTGCTCGAGGTAATCCAGCGTGTAGGGCCGCTGTGGGTGCCGGGCAAGCTGGACGCGCTCCCAGGGGCTGAGCTTGGCGAAGATCTGCTCGCGCAGTCTCTCGGCCTTGCGCTCGGCCTCCTGCAGCCGCCCGGCGTGCTCCGCGCCGGCCGCTCCCGGGATCGACCGCAGATCGCGAATCTGCTGCTCCAGATCGACCAGCGGCTTCTCGAACTCGACCCAGTTGCCTTGCATGCCATCCCCTGCGACGCCTACTCGCGCCGGATTTCGAACTCGTAGATCCGCCGGACCTGGTTGCCGGCCCGATCCACCACCCGGACCTCCCAGGAGTGTCGCCCATCGGAGAGCCCGGGAGCAACCTCTGCGCGCAGCCAATGATCGTCGATATCGTACTCGGCGATCAACGGCGTGCCATCGAGCAGGATGTCGGCCGCCTCCGGTTCGAACCCGCTGCCGGTTTCCACCACGGTCACCTGGAGGAAGGCGGGTGGTTGCGCACTCACCGCGCCGGGCCGCGGCCGTGGATTCTCCAGCGCCGGCGCCAACCGATCGATCAGGATCGCGAAGCGTCCCAGGCTGCCCGAGCGCGCTCCCACCTGCCGGCCCACCCGCTGCGCACCCAGCCATCTCCAGCTCCCCGTGCTGCCCTGCCGGTACAGGCCCCATCCTGCCGCCGGCCGTTCGCCACTCTCCAGGAAAGCCCCGGGATCGAAGGTGAGCAGGAGATCACGGTCCATCGGCCACCAAGCCGGTTCCAGCTCGAGCACCGCGGAGGCGATCTGGAGCTCTCCGGCGCGATGCAGGGAGTCGAGTTGGCCCTCGAGGGCGGCCCAGGCCGAATCCCCCGGAGCGATCCAGTCGCAGGCAATCACCGGCGGCGGGCAGGAGCTGCGCACCCGCAGCTCGGCTTCCCAGGACCCGGGCGGCTCCCCCGGCCCGGTTCCGGGCGGCTCCCCCGGCCCGGTCCCGGGCCCGATCCCCGGCCCGGTTCCCGGACCGGGCCGGGGCCCGGTCACGAGCAGTGCTGTCCCGCGCCGCCCGCCGGAAACTCCGCCCACGCGTCCCTGCGGCGCTACCCCGCCAGCCGGCTCCCCGTCACTTTCCTCCCGGCCCGCGGCCGGGCGGCCGGGCAGGACCACCCCTGAAAACCGAATCCACTCCGGCACCTGCCCCGCCACGCAGATTTCGATCCCGCTCGCCTGCCCGCGCGCGCCATTGCCCGGAATCGCGAAACGCCAGATCTGGGCCCCTCCGGCCTCTGCTTCTGCGCCCCGCAGGAGCAGAGGCACGCGGTCGCCGGTCCTGGTGGTCAACGTACCCTGCGGCAAACCGGTGGGCGGACGGTCACAAGACAGCTCGAGCAGCGCCAGGCCCTCGTCGATGTGCGTGCCGGCCACCCGCCACCCCGAGGACGGCTCGGGACCGGCATGCAACCGCAGCGGCGCAAGCAACGCCTGGCCGAATCTGTCGCGTATCAGGAATCGGTCCCACCCGGCCGTGGCGCCGGCGCCGCCGAAGCGGCCCGCGCCATACTCCTGGAGCCCAATCCGGCACGGGAGGTCCGACCGCCAGTCCCCACCCGGCGTGATCTCGAGCGGCAAGCGCCCAGCGTCGAACGGCTCGGCCAATTCGACGTCGAAGCGATGCCCGCCGGCTTGATCCCCCCCGGCCCCTGCCACCCAGGCGGGTCCCTCCGGATCCGCCCGTGGCGACAGTACGCAGGCCGATGGAATCAGCGGCGGCCGGGCCTCGAGGTACAGGGCCCAGGATGAGCGCTGCCCGGCGGCGTCCGTCGCGCTGAGCTCCAGGCGCTGTGGCCCGGGATCCCAGGTCGTGGCGTCGATCCAGCCCGGACCGAGCATCTGGCCTTGCACGGGCCCGGCCTCCAACGGCCACTGGTAGAGCCGTTGCACCCAGGTTCGGTCCGCTGACAGCGGGCGTCCATAGATCCGATTGACCTCCCAGCCGCGGGAGAACTCCAGCGCCTCGAAACGGCGCCTGAAGAGGACCTCGCCGTTCACGGCCGCGGACACCTCCAGAGGGGCCAGACGCGCCGTGGTCAAGCCACACCCGTCGTGCAGGGCGGCGTCGACCCCGATCCAACCCCAGACGCGCAGCGTGCAGTCCGGGGCGGCCCCTCCTTCTGTCTGGGACCAGCTCCATTCCCGCCCGTCCGCGACCGAACTCCCCGGCGAGAGAGCCCGCAGCCGGAGGGCGCGCAACTGCGGCGGCGCATGGTCGGCCGCCACCATGCCCATGAGAAGGGGATTGCGCGGGAGACCGTCGCGTCGCAGCTCCATGTGAAGGTGCGGCGGGCCGGCACCGCTCTGGCCGCTGAATCCAACGGTGTCGCCGGCCGCGTAGCGGAAGTGGCCGGCCGGCGGATACAGATCGATCTCGAACTCGCCCCGGCGTTGTTGAGCCTCGCGCAGGTAGCGCTCCAGCCGGGGCGCGAATCGCGACAGGTGCCCGTAGACGACCAGGTCGCCCGTCTCTCCCTCCAGGTACAGCGCCCGGCCGTATCCGCGCGCGCCCGCCCGAAGCCGGACCACCGAGCCGGACAGGGCGGCCCGCACCGGCAGCCCCACCGCGCCGCCCGTGGACAGATCCAATCCCGTATGCAGGTGGCCGGCCCGTGGTTCGCCGAATGTGCCGGTGATGCGAATCTCGCCGTCGAGCGGGGGACACAGCCTTCCCGGGGGCGCCCAGGCCGGATCGGACAGCGAGTCCGCGACGGACCCGGATGCGCCCAGGACGGCCAGGATCATGAAAGGTAGCGCCCAGTGCATGCTGCTCCCACACCGACCGGCTCACCCGAGTCCATTCCAATCTGCACGCAATCCGCAAGCAACGAGCGCCCGCGACGCCGATCCCGACACAGGCGCAGAGGCCCGGCTCCCGGCAAGCGATTCTTGCAAGATCCGAGTCTCGGGGATTGCAAAGCGCCATGCAAGCGGGACCCCATCGGCCCGTTGGCTCGTGGCTTGAGCCGCGAGCCTGGCGCATCCGAGCCAACTTGGCGCAGTTCAGCCAAGGTTGGCCCCGCAAGCCGCCCGTCCGGGGGCTTGCCGCTCCCAGGCATAGCTCTTGCCGATTCCTCGCCCTGCGGACTTGCACCGTAATGCTAGTGACCGCGGCTGGCTACCCCAGAAAACCTCGGGGCGGTACCGGTCGCCAGAATCTCTGAGGAGGCACGACATGCACGCACTCACGTCCCACAAGGGTATCTGGAGCCTCGCCCTTCTTCTCGTCCTGGCCGTATGCTCCAACGGCTGTGACAGCGACAGCGCCAATTCGACCTCTCCGACGCTGGCGCCGGCCGGTTCGGGTTGGGATCCCACGCCCCCCGCGGCTCCTTTGGGTCTCGAGGTGAACCATGCATCCGCGGAGGGTTTCAAGCTCACCTGGCTGCCCAACGCCGAGGAGGACCTGGCCGGATACAAGGTCTACGTGTATTCGCCGAGTCCCTATCGCCCGAACAGCTACGTATGCCTGCAGGGCGGATCGATGCTCGATCGCAGCCAGACCTGGTGCAGCTACTCCGGCGACACCTCGCCGGGCTACCACTACTTCTGGGTGACGGCCCTGGATACGGAGGGCAATGAGAGCTACGGCGGCGCCCCCTTCGAGTTCTACTTCGCGGGTGGCGGCCAAGAAGGCCCGAGCATGTCCGACCGCACCGGCGGAACCACGTCCGGCGAACCACCCCACTGGTCCGACACGAGCGGGCCGTCCCCCAACCCGCGTCACGATTATGAGGACGGCAGCGGCAAACTCTAACACCTCTTGCTTTTCAGCTCAGGCAGCGGTCCCTCACCCCGGCCTGCTCTGGAGCGGCTGGCGCTCGATCCACCGCTTCGAGTCAGGCTCGGCATCGCCCGCCCCGGCCGTGCGCCGGGGCGGGGTCGCTTTTTCGAACCGCCACCTGCCCACCGGGCAACTTGACAGCCCCGGCGGCCGAACGTAGACTCGCTCGACAGCCTCCGCAGCTGCCTTGGCTGCCCCCGGCACGGGGCTGGGAGGAGTCGTATCCGGGGCGGGTGAAGCCAGCGAGGTAGGCCTGATGAAACCTCTGTTCGACACCGAAACCGAACGCAAGGGAGCCCGCGCCCGGTTGCGCGAGCTGATCCGTGAGCATTCGCTCCAGTTTGGGGACTTCACCCTGGCCTCAGGCGCCAAGAGTCACTTCTATCTCGACTTGCGCCGAACGACGACCCATCCGGAGGGCGCCTATCTGGTCGCCACCCTGCTCATGGATCTTCTCCGGGAAGAGTGGCCCGACGGGGCCGGGGGACCGAGCCTGGGGGCTGATCCGATGGCCGGAGCCCTCGCCGCCCTCAGCCATCTGCACGGCGCATCGCTGCCCACGTTCATTGTGCGCGCCAGCGTGAAGGACCACGGCACCCAACGCCCGATCGAGGGGCATCTGAGGCCCGGCAGCCAAGTGGTCCTGCTCGACGATGTGATCACCCGCGGCGGATCTCTGGTTCGGGCCGCCGAGGTCGTCCGCACGGCCGGCGCCCAGATCAGCCGGGTCGTCACGATTCTCGATCGCTGTGCGGGAGGCGGCGAGAACCTCGCCAAGGCGGGGCTGGCCCTGCGCTCGCTCTTCACCCTCGATGACATCGTCTCCCCCAAGGAGCAGGCCGGACCTGCGGCCCCCTCCGCAGAAGCCGCCTTGTAGGGGAACGTCGGCAATCCGGGCACACCGCCCGCCGGGGGATGCTGTGAATCCATTCGACTGCCCTCACTGCGGACAACCGATCGGGCGTTTTCCCTTTCCTCTGCTGACGGTGGATTGCATCGTTCGCGATGAAGCCGGCCGGGTTCTGCTCATCGAGCGCCGCTTCCCGCCCCCGGGGTGGGCTCTGCCGGGCGGGTTCGTCGATCGCGGTGAGACCGTCGAGCAGGCCGTGCGGCGGGAGATTCTCGAGGAGACCGGGATGCAGATCGAGGACCTGGCGCAGTTTCACGTCTATTCCGATCCGGCCCGTGACAAACGCCATCATGTGGTCTCGGTCATCTTCACCGGCCTGGGCCGTGGCCGGCCCCTGGCCGGCGATGACGCCGGCCAGGCACGCTTCTTCCCTCTCGCCGACCTACCCCATCCGATGGCCTTCGATCATGCCGAGGTGCTGGCGGCCTACGCCCTGCGGGAACCCCTCGGCCGGTAGGTCAGCCTGGGTCGCCGGCTGCCTGTTCGCCGACCGGCTCGATCCGCACCGTGCCGTGGGTAAGATCGGTGAGCAACGCGCGGACGGGGGCCTCCTCGACCGCGGGAATCAAGACCGTCCATCCCGGTTCGGGCTCATAGGTTCGCGCGGTGATCGCGACCTGGCTTCGCTGCGCCCAGCCTTCGATGGTGGCCATGTGCTCGAAGGGAACGACAATGCGCAACCGCAACTGCGGGATGATCTCCGCGGTCACGGCCGCATCGGCGGCCTTGGCCGCCGTCTCTCCGTAGGCCCGCACCAGTCCCCCGGCCCCAAGCTTGATCCCCCCGAAGTAGCGCACCACGATCACGGCCGCATTCACGAGCGAGCGCGCCTCGAGCACCTGCAGGATCGGGCGGCCCGCGGTGCCTCCCGGTTCGCCGTCGTCATCGAAACGATGTTCCAGGCTCTGTCCCGTGGCGAGCACGCGCCAGGCGGACACGTGGTGGTTCGCCTTGGGGTGCGCGGCCCGCAGGTGGCGCACCCAATCCTGGGCCGCGGCATGACTCGCCGCGGGGACGGCCCATCCCAGGAAGCGCGACCGGCGCACGATCAGCTCGAACTGCCCTGCTTCGCGGAAGGTGTAGTGCGAATCCTCAGCCATGAGCAACCCTGACGCCAACAGGCCAAAGGTGGATCCCGCTCATCACGAACGGATCTTGCTTCAGGAACAGAACCGAGAGTACAGACCCGCCGGTCCCCTTTCGCAAGGGCAAACATGCGGATGGCGCCCGGAGATGGGCGCGCGCGACTTGCACGCCCCCCGCTGCTCCCCACGCGATCATTCATGACGGCCCAGGATGCGCGCCTCCGAGGCGTGCAGGCCGCAGGCGCTGTAGCGGCGTTCGAGGCGACCCTCCACACGGAGATAGTCGTCCACGCGCGGCCGACGCCGACGATCGGCCGCGATCTCCCCGCCGAGGGTGCCCTCGATCATCCCGGTCTCGTCCTCCAGGGAGAAGAAGAGCATCGGCGCGCCGTTGCGGGCGGTGAACCCGCGGGTGGCCGCAACGATTCCGGTCAGTTCCACCCGGCCGTGCCCGCGGCGCGCCGCCGCGGCCACCGTCAGACGGGATGCCCCCCCGGGCATGCCCCCCGGCACCAACGCCAGCGGATGCAACGCCAGGCTGATGCCGAGGAACTGTCGCTCCAGCCGCGCGCGGTGCACCGCGGAGATCTCGCGCCACGGACTCGCGCCTGCGCCCGGCCCCACGGGCCGCCCCGCTGCGGCCTTCCGGCCGTCCCCGCTCCCGGACTCCGGCATCAGCGCGAGTGTCACCTGCCCTGCGCCCCGGCCCAGCGCCGGTGCGCCGGCTCGCCCGCGCCGCACCCGCAGCAGGCGGTGCATCTGCCAGACCAGCTCCCCACGCGGTGCGCCCAAGCAATCGTCGAAACAGCCGGCCAGCAGGAGCGCCTCGAGCTCCTGGACATCCGGCCGCACACGGGTCACGAACTCCGCCAGATCCCGGAACGGCCCGTGCGTCCGCGCCTCCAGCAGACGATCGCGGGTCTTCTGCTGCAGGTGCCGCACGCGGCCCAGACCGCACCGCAGGCGCCGGCCGTCCGCTTCCCAGGTCCAGCCGATCCCGCCGCGTTGCACACACGGCGGGACCGGTTGCAGGCCGTGGCGCCGGGCTTCCTCGAGGTGAACGCGCGCCGGATACATCCCTTGATGGTGATTCAGCAGCGCCGCGAAGAACGGACCCGGGTGGTTGGCCTTCAGGTAGGCGCTCTGATAAGCCAGCATGCCGAAGCCGGCCGCGTGGGCCTTGCAGAAGCTGTAGGACGCGAAGCGCACCAGCTCATCCCATCCCCGCCGGGCGGCCGCCTCCCGCCCGAAGCGCCCGGCCGCCGCCAGGAACCCGCGGCGCAGCGCGATCCGTCGCGGCGTCTCCCGAACCGCTTCCCGGCAATGCCCT
The DNA here is from genome assembly GCA_964417675.1 of uncultured bacterium. Classification (GTDB taxonomy): domain Bacteria; phylum Eisenbacteria; class RBG-16-71-46; order CAIMUX01; family WJJG01; genus CAYQJL01. Next base: position 18,479 of record CAYQJL010000187.1, read on the forward strand.
CCC
>CAYQJL010000188.1:0-13668 GCA_964417675.1 uncultured bacterium
CCACCGGAAGATCGCCGTCTTGGTGCGGCCGAAGTAGCTGTGAAACACATGGCCGTGATAGGTGTGCACAATGGTCTCCACACCCGCGATCCGGGCGGCCCACCGCCCCACGAAGCCGGCCTTGGCCGTGTGAGTGTGCACGACGGCGGGCCGCCGTGTTCGCATCCATCGAATCAGCCCCACCAGAGCCCGCAGATCATGAAGCGGATGCGGCGCCCGCTGCAGTCCCGGCACGATGTGCGGCCGGATCCCGCGCGCGGTCGCGTAGTAGGTCATATCGCCCTCATCGCCGGGCACCGCGCCACAGACGAGATCGACCTCGTACCCCCGGCGAGCGAGCCCCTCGGCCAGAAGCACGACATGGCTGGCCGGGCCCCCGATGTTGAGCCGCGCGATGACGATCATGATGCGCGGCCGGGACCTCTGTGCGCGCCGCCCGGGACGGTTCATCCTGTTCTCTCCAGCAGCCGGCGGTAGAGCGCGGCGGTCTCGGCGATCATGCGTCCGGCTTCGAACTGGTCATGTGCGCGCGCGCGGGCTTGCGCGCCGTAGACAGCGCGCGCGGCAGCATCCTTCAGAAGACCGGCCAGGGCGGTTCCCAGGGCGCCGGCCTGATCGGGCGCTACGAGAACACCCTGCCGGCGATCCGTGACTATCTCGGGGATCGAGCCGCTGGCGGTGGCCAGAACCGGCACGCCATGACCCATCGCCTCCACCAGGATCAGGCCGAACCCCTCGCTGCGGCTGGGCATCATGAGCAGGTCCAGGCCGGGAAGCAGCCGGTCCACATCCGGCCGCCACCCCAGCCAGCGGATACGCCCCGGCACCCCGCTCTCTCTCGCGCGCTTCTCCAAAGTGCTTCGCTGCGGCCCATCCCCGATGATCACGAGGCAGGCCGCGGGATGCTGGGGCGCAACCGCGGCGAAGGCGTCCAGCCCAAGGTCGACCCCCTTCTCCGGCACCAGGCGGCCCACCATTGCGACGGCAAGGGCATCCGGCGGCAATCCCAGGGATGCGCGGGCCCGCTCCCGGGAATGCGCCTGGAATGCGATTCCGTGGGGAATCGTCACGAGCCGCTCCCGCGGCGCCCCTTCGATCCGGAGGCAGAAGGAAGCCAGCGCCTGCGAAGGACAGATCCCGGCCGAGGTATGCCGCCACAGATGCCGGCTGAGGCGGCGCATCCACCAGCGGCGGCGAAAGGCGAGCTGATCATGGCGGGTGCTGACCGTGATCGGCGTCCCGGCCAGACGGGCGGCCGTGTTTCCATGGAGGTCGGCATGCACGAGATGGGTGTGTACAATGGCAGGCGAACAGGCGCGGATCCTGGCGGCCAAGCGCAGCAGGAGCACTGGATCCAGATCAGCTCGAATGCACTGCTCCTCGGCCCGCAGGCCCAGCGCCTGCATCCGCCGAACCATCCCGCCCATCGGCCGGGACGGCTCGGCCAGCACGATCAGACAAATCTCGAACCCAGCTTCGGCCAGGCCGGGAAGCAGCGTCAGAAGATGCTTCTCGGCTCCGGCCATCCCGGTCGCCTTGATGACATGTACGACCCTGGGCCGGTCACCCCCGGCGCCGGCCGCGGCGCCTACTGCTCCGTGGTCGAAATCCACTTCTGCAACGCGGCGATGATCTTCTGGGCCTGATCAACGCTCGAGATATTGAACTTCGACTGCTGCCGGTACTCATCGCGGATCTTCCGATAGCGGCGCAGCGTGTACTTCTCGGGGCTGTACTCCTCCTTCTTCGGCTCCCACTGCTGGTAGCGAAAGAGAATCGTCGTCCACGCGCCGCGGGTCAGGACCTCGCGATCGAGCTGTTTGACGACCAGGACTCCATCTTCCTCATAGTCGATCGAGATTTCATCGATCGTAGCTGCCATAGTTGCCCCCTCTTGATTGATCTGACGCCATCATCGAGGCGCAGTCTACCCGCAGCGAGCCGGTATACTCAATCTCATCTTCACGGCGCCCGCCTTGGAAGCAGGGCGATGAGCGGCACCGCCAACAGCGGCGCCACGGCACAGAACAGGAACCCCGTGCGCAGGCCCACGTGATCGCCTGCGACACCCAGCAGCATCACCGCCATCGCGCGCAGGCCGAAGCTGACGGCCATGTAGATGCCATTGGCCAGAGCGCGATTCTCCGGGAATGTCTCCTGCACCATCGCCATGACCACGGGCGTGACGGCGAGGGCCGGACCGCCCATCAGAAGCAGTAGCGGAATGCGCACCGCCTCCCCGGCCGACAGGAAGAGCAACATCAACAGCGGCGTCACGACCAGGGATACGGCCAGCACCCTCCGGCGGCCGAAGCGATCGCTGAGCGAGCCTCCCACCAGGGCGCCCACCACCCCGGCTCCCTCCAGGATCGAAAGGGAGGCGCCCGCCAACCACAAACTGCTGCCCTCCTGGTGAAGGAACAGCGGCAGGTAGGTCGTCAGGGCCGCCAGCACAAAGGCCCGGGCCAGGATGATCCCCCCCAGCGGAACCAGCAGAACACTCATGGAACGTAGCGCACGGGACCAGGTGCGGGCGGCCTCGACGGTCTCTCCCTCGGGCCGGACGGGGAGGTCGCGCAGACGAATGTGGAGCAGCAGAGACGCGACCAGGCCCCCCACCATCAGCCACGGCATGCCGTTGAGGGTGAGCAGACTGAGTGAGGTGACGGCAATCAGCGGGCCGAGCGCCCGGCCGAACTCGCCGCCGACCATCCAGAAGCCCATGCCGCGCCCCAGCAACCGGCCGCTGACCCGGCCGGTCATCACCGGTCCGACCGAATGCAGGGACGCCGAACTGACTCCGCTGATCAATAACAGCAGGACCATGAAGCCGTAGCTGGGCATGACCCCCAGCAGGCTCATGGCGATTCCCGTGACGGCCGGGGACAGGATGACGAAGTAGCGCAAACTCAGCCGGTCGGCCAGGTGTCCGATGAACGGCTGGAGGATCGAAGGAATCTGGACGCTGACCGACAAGAAGCCGGCTTGCGCGGTGGTCAGGCTCAGCTTCTCGACGAAGACCGGCAAGAGCGGAGCCAGAAACGCCTGGTAGGTATCATGGACCCAGTGGCCGAACGCGATCGTCACAACCCGGCCGGCGCGAAACCGCTCACGGGCTCCTGTGCCGTCCGGCCGGACTGTCGCCCTGGTCATCGTTGCCGCCAAGCCGCTGGTGCCTCCATTGTCGTGCGCCGCGTTGTCTCGACTTTGTCTTCGCGCGTTGTGTCGCTGCGACCTCCTTGTCGCGCGCCGCGTTGTCTCGACCTTGTTATTCGCACACCGTGTCGCTGCGACCTCGCGGTCGCGCCCTCGTGTCCAGCTCAGATACAAGTATGCGCCCTCGTGTCCAGCTCAGATGCAAGTATGCGGCCTTGTGCCCAGCTCAGATGCAAGTATGCGGCCTTGTGCCCACAGCGGAAACCGGGAAAGGGGCAGGACGGCATCCAGAAGATCTGGAGCCGCCCGTGCGAAACCGGTACCATGCGATGCGGTTGTATGGAGTCGGGCACATTACGTCGAACAAGGGAACCCACATGGCGCAGGCGAACACCTCTCACCCGCGGCCGGCCGCTGCACGCCGGCGCACGATCCTCCTCTGGACTCTGGCCGCCCTGATCACGCTCACGGCGGCCATCTACCAGCGGCTGATCGGACCCACCCGGCCGGTGCGCGGTTCGGTGGCCGTGGCGGGCGAGGAGCTGCGCTATCGGTTGTCACGCACCCATGCCGGATCGGACGATCACACGGTTCGCATCTACGCACCGGGAGATCAGATCGGGGGAACGATCTTCGTTCGCCGGTACAAGACCAACGACCCATGGAGCTCAGCGCCCCTCCTGCGCGAAGGGGACGATCTGACCGGCGCCCTGCCCAATCAGCCTCCCGGCGGGAAGGTCTCCTACTATCTCGTCCTCGAGGATCTGGCCCGCGAGCGCTCATCTCATGGCACGAGCGACGTGCGTGATGCGCGCGACGTCAGTGACGCGCGGATTACCGTTCCGCCGGGCGAGCCGATCGTCCTGCGCTTCCGGGGCAGCGTCCCGATCGGGATCATCATTCCCCATGTGGCTCTGATCTTCCTGGCCATGCTGTGGTCGAATCGGGCCGGACTGGAGGGGCTCGCGCGCGGGGGCGATCCCCGGCGACACACGAAGTGGGCTCTGATCCTGCTCGTCTTGGGCGGGTTGGCCTTCGGTCCCATCATGCAGTGGTACGCCTTCGGGGCCTTCTGGACGGGATTTCCGCTGGGGCACGACCTGACCGACAACAAGACCTTGATCGCGGTCATCGCCTGGGTGCTCGCCTTCTGGCTCGGGCGGGCCTCCATCCAGCGGGCGCGAGCCTGGGCCGTCATCGCGGCATTGGTGACGCTCGTGATCTTCAGCATTCCGCACAGTGTACTTGGAACGGAACTCGATTACTCCTCGATGGCGCCTTCCGACTCGGTGCACTCCGAGCAGGTGCCGAGCACTTCCACCGAGTAGATGCGGGGCGCGAAGCAATGCCTGTGGCTCGCTCGCCGGACGGCCTCGGGTAGGCTGTCGTCCTGGAACTCGAAGGTGCGGCCGCACTGCTCACAGAACAGGTGATCGTGGATCGTGTCGCCGAGCACCAGTTCGTACCGGTGCCCCCCATGTCCATGGATCTTGCGGACGAGGCCCGCGTGCTCCAGAAGTCCCAGGGTCCGGTAGACAGTCCCGCGGGCTACCCGTTCCTCGCCGTTGCGCAGGCGTTTGACGAGTTCCTCGGCCCCGAAGTGGCGCCCGAAGCGCACGACATGGCTCATGATGATGGCGCGCGGCTGACTGAAGTTCAGACCCTGGTGAGCCAGATAGTCACGAAACAGGGCGAGGGCCTCCTTCGCGAGAATCTCCGTGTTCTGTTTCATATGTCGGACATCCCCCCATACGAGAACTCCGGACCCTGGTAACCAGCCTGTAGGCCTCTTGCTGCCCGGCCTGCGGGCTTCTTGCTGCCCGGCCTGCGGGCTTCTTGCTGCCCGGCCTGCGGGCCTCTTGCTGCCCGGCCTGCGTGTCTCCTGCGGTCCGGCCCCGGGTTCCTTCAGACCGGCCGGGCGGCGGCACCGGCGAAGGCGATCCACCACTCGATCTCATCCATTATGCCACAACTTCAAATGTGAGACAATGTCTAACATACAAACACTGGGCGCAACTACGCGAATCCGCCCGTCGCCACGAGCAGGCCTCGGTGCCAACAGCTGCCATGAATCTCTGCAACTACCGGCCGTCTCAAGGCAACTCTCTTACAGAACCTTCGTATTCGCAGAGGACAGGCCAGGAACGACACGGGCGCGCGCTTCGCGACCCGGGCGATGACATCGCACCGGACCCAGGCACGCGGGACCCAGGCAGCCGGGACCCAGGCAGCCGGGACCCAAGCACGCCGGACCGACCGGAGGACATTTGATGAGAAGGAATCTGTAAATGAGCCATCCCGACCTCGCTCGCCGCCAGGCGGGGGGGAGCGGATCCTGCCGCGGCCGGATGGTGCTTCGCGGGTAGTCGTACCGGCATTCTCGGTGCCTCGCCCACCTTCTGAAGCTCCCCGCCGCCCCAGCCATCCACCCGCCTCGTCGGGGGTAAGCGCTCGATCCCAAGACCCAACTGACAACATGTACGATTCCGTGTGAGCCCCCATGTCGTGGCCCCCGGAATCATGATCGGCACCACCGCGCGTTCCGGCGAAGGCCAGCCCCCGCCGAATCAGTCCACCACACGCGCGAACAGTATGAGGATGTCCATCATGACCTCGGCGTACTATGAAGATGACGATCGGCGCCCCGGCGCCCGTGAGGTGGGATGGCGGCCCGCGCTGGCGCACCTGCTTCCCCTGCTCACCAAGCACCGCCGGCGGCTCGCGGGAGCCCTGGGCCTGCTCCTGGCCGCGATCCTTCTGTCGCTGGCCTGGCCGTGGTTGATCCAGCAGGTCATCGACGGCCCCCTCCAGACGCAGCTTGCCCGGGAAGCCGGGCAGCGCCGCTTCACGCCGCTGCTGCTCTACGGCGCCGCCATCATCGTGATCCAGGCACTGGCGCTCGTGCTGCTGTACTGGCAGCGTGTGAAGCTCGAGACGATCGGACAGGAGATCATGCTGGACTTGCGGACCCGGCTGTTCGATCACATCCTGCGCCTGGAGATCGGCTTCTTCGATCAGAACCCGGTCGGCCGCTTGATGGCGCGGGTCGAATCAGACACCGAAGCGCTGCGCCTCCTCTTCACGAACACGGTGATCCTGGTGGTCGGGGATCTGATCCTGGTCGCCGGGATCTGGACCGTGATGCTCTGGAAACATGCGCAGCTGGCCCTCGTCGTGCTCGCGGCCTTTCCGATCATTGTCAGTCTGATATACATCTTCCATCGCATCACCACGCATCGCTTCCTCGAAGTGCGCAAGCGGATGGCGGATGTGACCGCGACCCTGACCGAGCTGCTGCACGGTATGTCGATCATCCAGATCTTCCACCGCGGCGAGTATGCGCGGCAGATGGTCTACCGGACCAACCAACGCAAATTCAGTGAAGACGCCTACGTCAACATTGCTGTGTGCGTCTTCTTCAACACGCTCTTTCTGTTTGAGTACATCAAGATCGGTCTGATTCTGCTGCTCGGATCCATGTGGGGCGTGACCCCGGGCGTGATCGTGCTGTTCGTGCTGCTGATCTGGAAGGAGTTCGAGCCGATCGCTCGCACCGCCGACCAGCTGGGCAGCTTCCAGAAGGGCATCGCCGGCGCGCGCAGGATCTTCTCGCTCCTGGAGATCGAAGCCGAGCTCAGCGATCCGGCCCGGCCGGCGGCCATGCCTGCGATCCACCGCGGGATCCGCTTCGAGAACGTCTGGTTCTCCTATGCGGAGAGTCCCTCCGCCGAGGGCGGGCCCTGGGTTCTGCGAGACGTCAGCTTCGAGATCCCCGCCGGACAGCGGGTCGCCCTGGTGGGCGTGACCGGGGGCGGCAAGTCGACGATCATCTCGCTGCTCCTGCGCCTGTACGATCCGCAGCGAGGACGGATCACAATCGACGGCATCGACATCCGCGATCTCGCCCGCGCCGACCTGCGGCGCCACTGCGCCCTGGTGTTGCAGGACATCATCCTGTTCCCCGGAGATGTGCTCAGCAACATCACATTGGAGTCCAGCCAGATCACTCCCGAGCAGGCCATGACGGCCGCCCGCACGGTCGATGCCGATCGCTTCATTCAGCGGCTTCCCAATGGATACCAAACCGAGGTGTCGGAGAAGGGAGCCAATTTCAGCCGCGGTGAGCGGCAGTTGCTCTCCTTTGCGCGCGCGTTGGCGGTTCAGCCCCGGCTGCTCATCCTGGACGAGGCCACCAGCTCGGTGGATCCGGAGACCGAACGGACGATTCAGGCCTCGCTCGGCAAGCTGATGGAGGGGCGCACCTCCTTGATCATCGCTCACCGGCTCGCGACCATCCTGGACGCCGACCGGATCCTGGTGCTCAAGGACGGGCGCATCATCGAGCAAGGCACCCACGCAAAGCTGCTCGACCACAACGGATACTACGCGAGGTTGTACAACATTCAGTTCAACTCAGACAATGGAGCTGTGTGCCATGTGGGATAAAGTCAAATGGTTAGCGCGCTTCTACCGTCGCTATCCGCACGTCGTGGCGATCTTGATCCTGTTGACCCCGCTGCAGGCCGCCCTGGCCGTAGTTGGGCCGCGAATGGTTGGGTTCACCATCGACTACCTGAAGAGCGGCGCGGTGCCCGAGCACGCCCTCGCGCAGAGGGTCGTATCACTGGGCGCGGCGCTGGGACTCGCCCCGAGCGCGTCCTTCGCGGCGGCGTTCGTCGCCCTGGGCCTGGTCGCGGCTCTGCTCTACGCCTACTTCCAATCCTGGCGAGCCTGGATGAATGTACGGCTCGAATGGAGCTTCCGGCAGGATGCCTTCGACGGCATCACGGGCAAGGGTCCGGATTTCTTCAACCGCTTCCGCACCGGCGATCTGGTGACCCGCATGACCGACGATGTCCAGGACAAGCTCTCCTGGTTCGCCTGTTCAGGCATCTTCCGGCTCTACGAGGCGCTGCTCGCGATCGGGTTCGTGGTGGCCATGATGATCAACATCGACCCGCCGCTGACGCTGTGGACCGCGGGACCCTTGCCGCTGCTGGTGGCCATCTTCTTCCGCAGCTCCGCCCTGCTGGACCGCCGGTACGACGTGTTGCAGAAACGCATCTCCACAATCAACGATGTGACCGAGGCCTGCTTCTCGGGCATCCGGGTCGTGAAGGCCTACGTTCGCGAAAAGGCTCAGATGGCTGCCTTCGGCCGGGCGGCGCGCGACCGTCGCCAGGCCGAGATCGATGCGGTGCGGGCGATGACGGTGATCGACTCGCTGTACAACTACATCTGGCAGTTCGGGGTCGTGATCGTCGTGCTGGCGGGGGGGTACCGTGTGCTGCACAGCGGTCTCTCGCTCGGTGATCTGGCCGCGTTCATCTACTACGTGACCTGGCTGGTCTTCCCGATGTTCGACGTCGGCCAGTTCCTGGTCAAGTCGCGACAGTCGGCGGTCTCGATCGGCCGGCTCATGGAGCTCGAACAGGTGCCGCCCCTGGTCGTCGACGGCGGCGCGCAGGCGCGCCACGGCCGGATGGCTGTGCCGGACGGTCAGATGGGCGGGCGCCACGGCCGGATCGCCGGGCAGGCCGGTCAGATGGACGCGCGCCACGGCCGGATCGCCGGGCAGGCCGGCCGGCTGGAGTTCGCGGATGTCTCGCTTCAGTTCCCGGGGTCGGACCGGCGCATCGTCGCCGACGTGGCGCTCGAGCTGCCGGCCGGCAAGACCGTGGCCCTGGTCGGCCGGGTCGGGTCGGGGAAGAGCTGGCTGGTCAACCTGATCCCGCGGCTGGTGGATCCCTCGCAGGGCTGCATCCGTCTGGACGGCCGCGACCTGCGCGAGTACCCGCTCGAGGAACTGCGGGGGCAGATCGGTTATGTGCCGCAGGAACCGGTGCTCTTCAGCGACACGGTCCGCAACAATCTGATCTTCGGTCGTGACGGCATCACGGAAGAGCGGCTGCGCTGGGCGCTGGAGATCTCGCAGTTCAACCATGAGGTGGCCGCCTTCCCCCAAGGTCTGGATACGCCGATCGGCACGCGCGGCATGTCGATCTCCGGCGGCCAGAAACAGCGTCTGGCCTTGGCCCGTGCGCTGGTGACCCGGCCCAGGATCCTGATCCTGGACGACTGCACCTCCGCGCTCGACGCCCGCACCGAGACCGCGCTGTGGGAGAAACTGCACGCGGTCATGCCCGGCACGACCGCGATCCTGATCACGCACCGGCCCGATAGCCTCCGCCGGGCGGACAGGATCTACGTTCTGGCCGAGGGACGAGTGATCGAGCAGGGCCGGCACGATCGGCTGATCGCATCGGGCGGCGAGTATGCCCGCATCTATCGCCGGTTCGAGTTGTGCGAGGCGGTCGGATTGAGCTGATCGCGGGGCGACCGTCCGGCTGATTCTAGAAGGGCCACAACAGCGGAATCAGCCAGACGGCCAGGCCCCAGAACAGCAGGTTGAGCGGAATGCCGACTCGGGCATAGTCGGCGAATCGATACCCGCCCGGGGCATAGATCATCGTGTTGGTCTGATACCCGATCGGGGTCGCGAAGCTGGTCGAGGCCGCGAAGGTGATCGCCACCAGGAAGGGGCGGGGATCAACCTGCAGGGCGGCGGCGATCGACAGGGCGATGGGGGCGAGCAGGACGGCGGCGGCGTTGTTCGACATCGTCTCGGTGAGCGTGGCGGTGAGGACGTAGAGACCCGCCAGCACGGCGAGGGGCCCGATGGCGACCACCGGCCCCAAGACGACCTGCACGAGCCAGGCCGCCGCGCCGCTGCCCTGCAGCGCCAGGCCCATCGGCAGGATGCCGGCCAGCAGCAGGATGACCTTCCAATCCACCGACTGATAGGCCTCCTCGGGATCCAGACAGCCGGTCAGCACCATCGCCAAGGCGCCCATCAGCGCGGCCGCGTAGATGGGGAGCACTCCGAGGGCCGCGACGCCCACCACCGCGAGCAGGACCGCCACCGCGACCCAGCTGCGATCGTGGCGCACGTGGAGATCACTGATCTCGTGGGTCACAATGAGATCCCGCGAGCGCAGCATCCGTTCCAGCCCTTCCTCGTCGGTCTGTATCAGCAGGGTGTCGCCCGGGGCCAGCTTGACCCGCTCCAGGCGCTCCCGCACGATGCGTCCCCGCCGCTGCAGGGCCAGGACGATGCCCCCGTAGCGCCGGCGGAAATCGACCGCGCCCAGAGGGCGGCCCGCCATCCGGGAGGTGGGCGGAACCAACACCTCGACCAGCTGCATGGAGCCGGAGGCCACATTCTGATCCTCGATCGTGGCGTCGGCCAGCGTCTCCAGATGGAGCAGATCCTTGATCTTCATGAGCTGATCGGCGGCGCCATGTAGCAGAAGAACATCCCCGGCCGCCAACCGGGCCTGCGCCGGCCGCCAGATCGGATCATCGTCGCGCAGCAGCTTGATCAGATCGATCTCGCGGGCCTCCTCCGAAGCGGCCGACCGCCAGGTTTCCCCCACCAGGGGTGATTCCTCGCCCACGATGAACTCGGCCAGGTAATCGGCCAGACGATACTTGTCGATCGCCTGCACCTCGCCCTTTCGTCTCGGCAGGAATCGTGGGGCCACCAGAAGGAGATACAGGATCCCCACCGCCGCCATCACAAGCCCCAACGGCGCGAACTCGAACAGTTCGAACGCCGCCAGGCCGTTGGTCACCGCGATCGAGCTGACCAGGATGTTGGTGGAGGTGCCGATCAGGGTGCACACCCCCCCGAACTGACTGGCGAAGGAGATCGGAATGAGCACCTGGGAGGCTTGAATCTTGCGCGAGCGGGCCAGCGCGATGGCGATCGGAATGAAGATGGCCACCGTCGCGGTGTTCACGATGAAGGCCGACAGCACCGCGATCGTAACGCAAAGCACCAGGAGCAGCTGCCCGTGGCTGCGCCCCGCCAGACGCTCGAGGCGGCTTCCGAGATGCCCGACCAGTCCCGTGCGCACCAGTCCCGCGCTCAACACGAACATCGCCGCCACGGTCACCGTGGCGGGATTGGAGAAGCCGAACAGGGCCTGCTCATGATCGATCAAGCCCAGGCCGAGCAACGCCGCCAGGGAACAGAGCGCCACCAGATCGACGCGGAGCTTCTGCGAGACGAACAGCGCCATGGTGCCGACCACGACGGCCAGCACCAGTCCACCCTGCATCGTCAGTGTCGCCGTCGCGACCATCACGAAACCGACCCCTTCCCGTCACGCTGCGGGCCGCCGCCATGGTCGCGGCCGGCACAGTCGCGGTCCGCGAGGAAGTCGCGCACCACCGCCAGAGTCTCGAGCAGCGCCACCTTCTCACGCAACTCCAGAACCCACCAATCACAATGCGGCAGATCCAGCAGCAGGCAGAGCCGCTCGCGCAGGTCGCCCACGCCGCACGGGGGAATGTGCCCGTTCTCGTTCTCCTCATGGTAGATGTGCGCGTTCAGACAGCGCTCGGCCTGCGGCGCGACGAAGTCGGCCACGTCGTACTCCCGGCTGACCACCGAGGGACTGACCCGGGCGTGGCCGATATCCAGCGTGGTCCAGGGATCGGCTTTGCGCACCATCTTCTCGAAGAGATCGGGGCGGCTGGTCCAGCCCCAGGCCAGGTTCTCGAGACACAATCTCAACCCCAGGCTTTCGGCGTACTTGACCAAGTGCCCCAGGCTGTCGATGGTGCGTTCCCAGGAAAGCCCCAATGTCGAGTCGTGCCCCAACCCCACATGCACGGTAACGATCTTGCCCCTCAGATCCGCCACCAGCCGGCATACCCGGCGCAAGACGCGCATGGCTTCCCGGGCGCTTTCGGGATCCGCGTCGCCCAGATCGGTCTTGCGCAACGCGATGTGATAGCGGATCTCGAGCGGCTGCAAGGCCGCCATGGCGGCATGCACCTCGCGCACATCCTCATCCGACTGCGGCAGGGTGTGCCTGTGAAAGCTCCAGTCGATGCCATCGAAGGCGTGCTCGCAGGCGAACGCCCTCAGATCGGCCGGGTCGGAAATGAAATTGCAGCATGCCAGCTTGGGTTGTTTCACTCGTCCTTCCCCGCCAGGCGACGCAGGCGCCCGGCCATGTCCCAGACCTCCAGCCATCGCGCGGTCGCCGCGGGCACCAGCGCCCGCCACGGCTCATCCGCCAGGATCCTGGCACGCACGTCGCTCGCCGTGATGCCCTTCTCGGCGGAGGGACGCTCCCACAGGACCTCGGTCTGAAGGCCCAACGCCTGAAACCGCTCGAGCTTGGCACGGCCCCAGCGATCATAGATCGTCAAGAAGAAGACCGCCTCCAGCGGCAGATACTCGCCGTAGAGGGACGGCGCGTGAATCGGAAAGGGAACCAGCGTGACCTGCGCCTCCGAAACACCGACCTCGGTCAGGCAATCCCGGATCATGACGAGGCGCTCGTAGTAGGTGAGCGGATTGGCGAGCCGGGCGCCGCGGCCCGGATCGCTCGGCTCGGGGGCGGTGTGGACCGGATCGGGATGCGTGATCCCGACAACAAGATGCCGGCAACGCGCCTTGCCCGCCAGAAGATAGGCCAGGTGATCGTTGTGAAGGATCTGAAACCGGCCATGGATCACACCGATCTCGTGGACCCCGGTCTTTTTCATCTCATACCTCTCGACCCCGGCCGTCCGCCAGGGGCTTGACCCGGGCCAGCCGCTGGAGGGTGACCGCCTGGGTGGCCGCCGCCAGGACAGCCAGGGCGACCCATGCCGCGCCGGACCACAGGGTCGTCGCCAGCGCCGCCAGGATCATCAGGGACATGCGCGCCCCCTTGCTGACGCGGGTCGGCGGGCCCAGGTCCAACCCGAGGCTGCCGGCCCGCGCGGTGCCATAGCTGATCAGATTGCTCCCGATCAGGGCCAGCCCCCCCAGGACGGCCAGCAGGATCTGGCGGTTCCCGGACACCCCCGGCCACAGGTACAGGATCATCCCCAGCACCATGGACCCGTCGACATAGCGATCCAGGACCGAATCCCAGTAAGCGCCGCGCCGCGAGACCCGGCCGGTGAGCCGGGCGACCTGCCCGTCGACCGCGTCGAGCACCTGGGAGGCGCACGCCAGCACGGCGGCCAGCCATCCGAGACGGCCCGCAAGCGCGACACCGGCGGCGATACCGAGCGCCGCCGAGAGCAGCGTCACCATCCACGGCCGGACCCATCCCAGGCGGGCGATGCGCGGCGAGATCGGCGCCGCCAGATGGATCTTGAGCCACCGCAGGATGAACCGGTCGGTGGGCTTGGTCCGCCAATCGGAGGCGGGAATCGAACCGGCTGGCTGGGGCTTCATGGAGCTACGGTATCGGTCCAGCCTGCGCCATGCAAGCCGCGAGCGGCCACCCGGCGGTGGCCGGCCACGTGCGCGGCTCAGCCGGCTCGGCACCGCGGCTCGGCCGGCGCGGTCGACACCGTCGGCGCGGTCGGCCCGGCCGGCCCAACGCCGCGAACCTCGCGGGGAAGAAACCAATTCACCCTGAAGTCGTATAGAATGCATCAGGTACTTGCATTCCGACCGACCTGCAAGGAGGGCAACATGAGGCTTGTGATGAACCGGCG
>CAYQJL010000189.1:0-11363 GCA_964417675.1 uncultured bacterium
CGGAACCATGGTCTTCTCCATCGAGCGGAATGCCACGGCTCAACCGGCTCCGCTCACGGGGCATACCCGCGGATCGGATGTGTATCGCTACGGCCCCGACGGATTCACCTTCGCCGAGATGGTGGAGCTGACCGTCCCGGTCACCGGTGACACGACCGGCATGGACATCGTTCTGAATCGGATCGATCCGAACACCGGAGCGACCGAGATGATCGGCGGGAACTACGATCCCGCGACCAAGACGATCTCGGCGCAGCGCTACCATCTGTCGGACTACTTCGCTTCCCTGTACACCGCCAATGAAACGGCCTGGGGTGCCTTCCATGTGACCAACAACTCGTCCACGCATTGGCTCAAGCTGTGTGTGGAGGAATACTCGCTCGCCCACCCCGAGGCGGACGCCAACTTCGACGGCAACTCTTGGTGCTCATGGGCGCCGGTCAACACGACCGGCTGGAGCAATTCGGGCAACTGGTTCCTTCCGCAGGGCACCTACACGATCTGCATCGAGATGTCGCGTCGGGGAACCGTGTCCACGCCACCCGGCGATCCACAGAGCTGGACCAGGCAGGAAACGCTGAGCCAGCCGTGGTCGCGCCGGACCGGCGCCACGAAGGCCATCACCATCAGCGGAGTGTCCGGCAGTGCGCAGGACGGCCCCTGCGACTGCACCCCGGTGCCCAGTACCTCGGTCGGTACGGGCGATATCCAAGTCACCCTGACCTGGCACAATCCGAGCGCGATTGATCTGGATCTGTTCGTCATCGAGCCCAATGGGACCCAATGCTACTATGGGCACACGACCACCGCGAGTGGCGGCACCCTGGACCGGGACAACAAGTGCAGCAACTACACCAACGGCAAGCCGGAGAACATCTTCTGGTCCTCGGCGCCGGCCGGTGAGTACAAGGTCCAGGTGGATTGGTATTCAGCGTGCGGCAATTCGATGACATCGCAGTCCTACGACGTGCGCGTCGTCGCCGGCGCCAGTGTCCGAACCTACTCGGGCACGATCACATCAAATCAGACCGTCGACGTGGCCACCTTCACCATGGCCGCCGGATTCACCGGCGCGATGGGAACCTACGGAGATGATCCAATCGGCACGACCTTCAGCGAATACCTGGGAACAACGGCCATCACCGGCCACAGGCCTGCGAAGGAGTAGTGCCGCGTACAAGGATGCGCCCCGTTCCCACGGATGCATCCTCCATCTGCCCGAATGCAAACGAGCCTGGGAGGCAGCCGCCTCCCAGGCTCGCTTCATGCGGAGAATCCACGAGAGACACCCGCGGAGGCATCCGCCGTGGACCGCGGGACTTCACATGGGCAGAATCAGCCGCGGACGACGAACCCCAACCCGCAATTCGGTGGTCCCATCCAGGAAAGCCTCCTGTCCGTCATGCGGCTCCAGAGAAGCGCGCACGATCTCGGGCAGGGGCGCCTCTCCGAATCCCACCGCGACTAGCAGGCTGTAGGAAGGATCGACCTCGCTGACGTCCGACAGGCTCAAGCTCCCTGCAATCAGGCCGGCCGCCCTCCGCTCCTCCAGAAGAAGGAGCTGTTCGCGCGTCACGTGATCACGCACGACGATGCTGTCCGGAGACGGATCGCCCAGGCATAGCCGTCCGCGGCACTCTCCGCCCCGGCCCCAACTGCCGGTCACGCACAGCGCGCGGCAGCGAATCGTGCAGCCCCGATCGGTAACCTCCGCAACCTCGCCCGGAATCCAGGCGCGAACATCCAGCTCTTCCCGAAGCGGCTCAATGGTGACAATCCCGTACTCGAGATTGATATCCGTCACCCGGCCCCGAACGGGAGAAGTGCTGGTTCGCAGATCCATTCCGGGACGTCCCTTGGCCGCCAGCACCTGCCCCTGCTCGACCTTCTGATCCGATTCGATCTTCAGATGGGCCCCGAGCTGACCCGCGCGCACCTGGAGATCCTGCGCCGCGGATACCGCCACGCGTTCGGTGGCGCTATCCGGATGCTCCCGCACCACCAGCGTCCCGTCCGGCAGGATACGCTCGAACGTGCCGGCCACCGGAGAGCGATACTCCTTTGAGCGCATGAAACGCATGCGTCGCTTGCCGATGAGTTCGCCGGCCTCGATGGAATCGCCGACCTCCTTGAGAAGGCAGTCGGCCATCTCCTCCGGCGCGGCTCGCAACGCGCCGGCCATCGGGAGAAAGAACGGGCGTTGAAAGGTCCGCGTGCTGCGTGCCACCACATGGTCGCCCGATACCCGCTCCCCGGCCGAGACATAGCACTCACCGGCACTGGCCAGTTCCCGCCGTTCACGGTGTTCGCCCGTCTGAACGATGTCGAACGAATCATCCCGATTCACGCGCACGGCCGGCGTAGCAGACGCGGCCGGCGTGGCAGACCCGCCTGGCTCGGCGCGGCGACCGGCTTCCTTCTGAACCTGGCCCCGGCGCAGATCGCCGGCCCGGCCCAGACGCACCAGGCCCAGGGTTGTGAACAGCTCCAGGGCCAGATCCTCCGCCAGGGTGGAGAGTATGCCGAGATGCGGGAACATGAACGCGCTATCGAGCGCCAACTCCACCTTGTTGCCGGGCTCGAGCGCGGCGACCAGGATCTTGGCGGCCTGATCGCGCGGCGAGTGGGAGAGGATTCCGCCGCTGCCGATCACCAGGTCACATCCCGCAAGCTTGGGAGGCCCCGACTCGCGGGCCTGCTCTTGCTTCTTGCCCAGAAGGATCTCGAAACTGTTCTGGAAGCCCAGCTCGCTCTTGCTGCGGCTCAGGGTCTCTCCGGTCAGGATGCTCACATGCTCCCGCACCGCCTCGCGTATCGCGACCGCCGCCACCGCCTGCTCGACCTGTATCTCACGACGGCCGTCCGGAAGCGACGTGGGGCGCAGGTGCTTGTTTCCAACCCGATCGATCAGTTCGCGCTCACCGATGGCCCGCCCCTCGAACTCGCGGTGCAACATCTCCAAGACGGCGCGCGGTCCCGCCTGCTGGATCACATTGAGAATGCTGTAGCTCATCCCCAGATTCGCGCTGACTGTCCGGAAGACCTCTCCGTCCTTGGCGGTGAAGACATCCGTGGTCGCGCCGCCGATATCGATCGCGAGAATCCGCTTGCGCAGGGCCCGCGAGGCGATCGCCAGCATGCGGCCGAAGGCTGACGGCGTCGGCATGACCGGCGCGCTGACCCACTCGAGCAGTTGCTCATAGCCGGGCGCTTGGGACATGACGTGGTCCATGAACAGGTCATGAATCGCCATTCGCGCGGGTTCGAGCTGCTCGACATGGTTTGCCGGCCGGATGTTCGCCACCGGATACAGATGGAAGCGTTCGTCGAGCACATCCCGCACATAGTCACACGCATTCCGATTGCCGGCATAGACAACCGGAAGCCGACCGGCCGCCGTCAGCTTCGGACGAAGCCCGGCCTCCCGGATCAATTCGGCCAGGAAGACCGGCCCCGAGAGAGCATCGCCATCGAATCCTCCCGCCAGCAGCACCATGTCCGGCCGCAGCCGGCGCAACGCCTCGATCTTCTCATACGGTGTCCGGCCATCATCCATCGCGATGACATCCAGCAGGATCGCCCCGGCGCCCAACGCCACCCTCTCGGCACTGCGGCTGGTCACCTCGCGGACCAGACCGGTCACCACCATGGCCAACCCACCGCCCGCCGAGGACGTCGACAGGTAGGGCAACCCCGGCGCCCCGTCGGCCAGCAGATCCACGCCGCAATCCTGTGCAATGGCTCCCAGCGCCGTCCGCACCCCCACCGTGACGTCCTCATGGGGACGTTCCACCGTGGTGGGCGCCTCGCGATGCCGGAAGGACCACCGTCGATCCTCCCCACGACCGCGCTCGAACAGAAATGCCTTGGTGGTCGTGCTTCCGACATCGGTGATGCAGAAGCGCCGGATGTGGGCGTCGAAGGGCTGTCGTGACGACAGCTGCGACGAATGCGTGGATGGAAGCTGTGTTGAGTGCTGTGCTGAATGCCGTGGTCGATGCTGTGGTGACTCCTGCATGGGTGGCTCAATCCTCCAGAAACCGTTTTGTGTGGTTCAACTCATGGAGACGATAACGGGAATGACTCGTTCCCGGTTGAATCAGTCCGGGGAGGCCTCGACCTTCACGCGCACTCGCCGGGTACGCGGACCATCGAACTCGCAGAAGAAGATCCCCTGCCAGGTTCCCAACACCAGACGGCCCCCCTCTACCAGAATGGACTGACAGCATCCCAGCAGACTCGACTTCAGGTGGCTGGCGCTATTGCCCTCCGCGTGTCGATAGTAGGGTTGTCGGCGGGGGATCAGGCGATCCAGATCGGCGAGGATGTCATGCACTACGGTCGGATCCGCATTCTCGTTGATCGTGACCGCCGCTGTCGTGTGGGGCACATATACGTGGACGATCCCCGACCGGATCCCGGCCGCGGCCACCCGCTCCGCAACCTGCTCGGTGATCTCAATCATCTGACTTTCGCTCTGAGTGCGCACCTCGAAGGTTTCCACGTCGTCACCGTCCTTTCCACGAACTCCCTATGTCCACTGACCCGGCCCAGCCCGCCACCACGCATTCACGCCTCGAAGACGCCGGGAATGCGCCGTCCACAGGCCGAGCAGGCCCCGGCATCCATGCGCACCAGGGTCCGTTTAAAATGGGTTCGCTCGATCAGGAGGGCGCCGCACCCCGGGCACAGAGTGTGAAGCCCTTCATCGCCCGGCACGTTCCCCACATAGACATACTGAAGGCCCTCCCGCCTCGCAATGTCACGCGCGCGCAGCAGGCTGCTCGCGGCCGTACGAGAACGATCCTTCATCTTGTGAGCGGGATGGAAGGCGCTGAGATGAAGCGGCACATCCGGGCCGAGCTCACCCACGATCCAGGCGCATTCCTTGCGCATCTGGTCATCGTCATCATTGAGCCCAGGGATGACGAGCGTCGTGATCTCGAGCCAGATTGCATCCTGGCGGGCCACCCAGCGGAGCGTGTCCATGACCGGCGCCAGACTGGATCCCGTATGCGTGCGATAGAACTCCTCATCAAAGGCCTTCAGGTCGACGTTGATCGCATCGATCGAGGCCATGACCGCCTCTCGTGCCACCGCTGTGATGTACCCATTGCTGACCATCACATTCCGCAGGCCCTCCTTTCGTGCCAGGGCCGCGGTCTCAACCAGGTACTCGGCAAAGACGGTCGGCTCGTTGTAGGTGTAGGCCAGGGACGGCACATTCTCCCTGCGTACAAGAGCCACAATCTCGTGCGGCGCGACCGAGCACGTCTCGTCGGACGCCCAATCATTGCTCTCGCTCGGCCGGCACTGGCTGAGATGCCAGTTCTGACAGAAGCTGCAGGCCAATGTACAGCCAGTGGTTCCGAAGCTCAGCACCCCGGTACCCGGCAGGAAATGATAGAGCGGCTTCTTCTCGATCGGATCTACGGCCAGCCCGCGCGGATGCCCATAGGTGTAGGAGAGCAGCTCTCCCCCCACGTTCTTGCGCGAATGACACAATCCCACCTGGCCCGTGGACAGGAGACAGCCGTGTGGGCAGAGCTCGCAGCGGACAGTCTTGGCCGCGGCATTCTCGACGCGCCACCAGCGCGCCGGATGGCCTTGCGCACTCATGATTCACCCTCCCCGCAAACCTGTACCCGGGGTCCCCTGGAACAGGGGACTCCCGACCTCCTGGGCGACTGCATCCGGACGCCCCCCGCTCAGGTCACACGCGGCAGATTCTGGTACCAGGCGTGCGGATCCGCCCCGGCGAGGGCATCGTGCAGCGCGCGGCCGGCCTTCGTCTGCAACCCCGGGCGCGCATTCTCGAACCATGGGCGGCAGGCGCCCTGTCCCTGGCTCACATACTCGAGCGACTGTACGGCGCATTCGAGGCGGTCGGCATCCCGGGCGACCTTGGCCTCGAGCGTCTTCTGGCCCTCATACTCGGCGAACAGGGCGCTCAGATCCGCGCCCCCCGGCAGGGCGGCCACCTGGTCAGCCAACACCTGCGCCTCGACGGGCTTGGGGTCGAGATAGGCCTGCCCGACCTTGTGCTGGTCGTTGAGCCGGGCCTCGTGAAGATCATGCGCCAGGCACATCATGACCACCACGCCGGCGTCCGCGCCCTCCATCCGGGCAAGAACAAAGCCCACCCAGGCCGTTCGAAATACGTGCTCGGCAACTGTTTCCGGAGTTTTGACCCCTCCAACCCACCACCCGGAACGCATCACCCGCTTCAGATTGCCGAGCTCGAAGAGGAAGTTGACCACCCCCTCCATGCTCGCGGCCCCACCCATGACCCCTCCTTCCGATCGATCCTTCAGATGCCCGGCGATTGTACGATGATTCCATGGGAAGGATGAAGAGGCAGGAGGCCCGTTGCAAGCCATGATGTCGGATCAAGGACAGCGCCGGGGTCCACGAGACCGGCGCCCGCAGCCGTCCCGGGGGCGGTGCCTGCCTCTGATGCTGCGCCCGATGCTGCGCCTGATGCTGGCCATGTTGCTGGCCATGTTGCTGGCCACCGCATGCGGTCCGGATCCGCAGATCGAGGGGCAGAGCAAGCGCCCCATGGCCCGGCAGGCGGTGGAGGAGTACCTGCGCAGCCTGCGCCGGGGGGATTTCGAGACGGCGGCTCGCTATTGGGCCGGACCGATCGAGAACCTGCGCCGTGAAACCGGCCTGGACACCCGCAATGCCGCCGAGCTGCTGGCCGCCTATCAGAGGCTGCCCGGCCTCTATCATGGCAAGTACGAGGTGCAGCCGGCCCGCATGCTTGACCCGCACACGTTTGCGGTGACCGTCACATTCAGCTGGCCCGGCTGGCCGCAGGCGGTCAGCGAGTTCCGCGTGACCTATGACGGTAGCCGCTACATCGTGCTTGGCTTGCCCCCACGAAAAGGCTTGCCCACACGAGAAGGCTTGCCCACACAGAAAGCGGGCGAGTCCACCGGGGACCCGCCCGCCTCAAGAACAGGCTCCTGATCAGCGATCCGTTACCTCACGTACAGGAGCTTGCGCGTGGCTTCATTGGCACCCGCTGAGAGCTTGTAGTAGTACAGGCCCGCGGGCGCCATCTCACCGGCCTCGTCGCGTCCATCCCAGCTGATCTGGTACTGTCCGGCTTCCATATCCTTGTCGACCAGCGTCCGCACCGTGCGGCCGCTGACATCGAAGATCTTCAGCCTGACATTCTCATTGGAAGGAATCGCGAAGCGAATCGCCGTGCTCTGAGCGAACACACTCGGCGACGCCGGGGCCGCGAAGAAGGCCACGTCGTCAGCCGGGCTGCCGGTGGCATCCGACCAATCGACCCCAATCCGGATGATGATGTCATCCAGGGCCGCTTCCGTAACCGTATTGTTCTCGTTGTCCTCGGCCTCGAACCGAATCTGCAGCATATCAGACGTTCCGCCCACATCTTCGCTCCGGAAGTAGACCTTGTGATAGGAATAGTCCGGATCATTCCACTCGGTACCGTGGATCGCCCAGATCTGATTCCAGTTCTCACCGTCTCCGCTGATGAGCAGGGAGAGCGTGTCATCGATGGCACTTCCATACTGAGAGAAGAAGGCATAGAACTCGACATAGCCGCCCGAACCCGGGCCGAACTCGTACTGCGGACTCAGCACCGAGGTCTTGCCCGCATCGACGTTGTAGTTGGCCCAGTAGCCGCCGCGGCCGTCGGTTACGAACGCCAGGACACCATCGGGC
Source organism: uncultured bacterium (assembly GCA_964417675.1). Taxonomy (GTDB): domain Bacteria; phylum Eisenbacteria; class RBG-16-71-46; order CAIMUX01; family WJJG01; genus CAYQJL01. The sequence continues at coordinate 7,705 of CAYQJL010000189.1, forward strand.
GTATGATCGTTCTCCGGCTGAATCACATATCCGCTGTATTCCTTGCCTACCGGATCCACACGCTCCCAGAGGCCGCTGGTGGCATTGTCGTCCGGGGCGCCGAGCGTCCACCCGAGATCCGCCTCGAGGTCGTCATCCAGCAACGTGGTCGGCTCGCCGGCCAGGAACTGATGGACGTTGACCCCGGGCGCCCGAATCGGCTCCGTACCTGTGATGCCGTAGGTGGTAACACTGTACAAGTAGTAGTCGACAACCTTGCCCGGCAGCGCCTGGATGTAGCCCTCGTAGATATCGCCGCCCACGTTGTTCAGCGGCACGCTGTTGTAGGCCACCCCGTCCAGACTGTAGTACACGCGGCAGGAGTCCGGAATGATCTCGCCGGCGTCCCCCAGTGTCGCGATGCCGGTGCTGACCAGAATCGGGTCGCCGGCATTGGGCTGATCCGCGAGCGCCGTATGGTCGAACTCGATCTTGACCGTGATCGCGGGTACCGGAATCGAGTGGGAACCCTGAAATCCGTCGTAGATCTCCCAGTAGTCCGGCGTGCCGTCGTGGATCGTACCGTTGTCATCGTTGGCCAGCAGATACTTCTGGGCCAAGCTGGGGTTGTAGTATGGACGGGCCACAATGGCCTCGCGGAACAGGACGTCCGCCTCATGCTGATACTCCTCACCATACTTGGCGAGCAGGTTGGTGCGTGTCTTCCAAAGAGCGCCCATGCAGATCTCACCCAAGCAGTGCACCTGGCCGCCACACTCGGTACCCGGGTACTGCCGGGTATTCAGCCCCGTGCGCATGCAGCCTTCCGGATTGGCCACCAAGTATCCCTTGGCCAGACAGGGATCATTGGTGATCGCAAAGGAGCTGTAGTCGGAGAAGCCCTCGTTGAGCCCCGAAGGCGTCGGCGGGTTGCCGTAGTAGGTCATCTGCGTGACACCGTGATGGTACTCGTGGTAGATGATGTCGGCGATCTGTCCGAAGTTCACGCAGCCGCCGCCCGCGGCGTAGAAGTTGATCGACCCATTGTAGTAGGCGTTGCAACTGCCGCCGGTGAGATCGACATAGCACATCATCGCATAGTCGAGCGACGTGAAGTCGGGATCCAGCGACTTGACCCACGCATGTATGACGTTAGTGTGGTAGTAGCAATCCCGCTCCGCCGGTGAAGTGTTCGAGTCGTTCCACAGCAGATACGCGGGGTCGCCGGGGCCGGCCAAGTCGGTCGTCGTGGCAAGCGCGCCATTGTTGATCACGCGTACATAGCGCCCGCGATTCTCGGCGGTGAAGGTGTACTGCTGGTTGAGCGGCACATCGATGGAGAAGTCTCCATCCCAATCCGTGAACGTCGAGCCGCCGCCACCCGCGACATACTGGTTGGGCGCACCCATGGTCGTGTACGGGTCATACGACAGGCGTTCCTGGACCTCGCTCTCCGTCGTCCCGTTGACCGTGAAGTGCTGGACCTCATTGAAACGCCAGTGGATCTCGCCCGTGTAGGCATCCACGAAGGTGCGCCATTGGCCGGCCGGCTCGGATGTGTTGACCATGACCTGATAGGCCAGCACATAGATCACTCCGTCAGACCATACCTTCGGAAGAATCCCCAAGGTGATGTCACCGATCGAATCGCTCTCCTCCGTCCAGGGCAACCCGGCCCGCGCGCTCAGGGCGGCCTGCTCCGCGCTCAAATAGGGCGTGGTGTCGATGCCGATATCCGGGAAGATGTCCGAACGGATGGCATTCACACCCCGCTCGTGGATGTGCACACCCAGGTAGGCATAGAAGACCGGCAGCCCGCGATAGGTCTGCTGGTAATGCGCCCAGGCGCGCTGCCCCGAGCGGTAGGTGCGGTAGCTGTCCAGCGTCAGATCGCTCACCGGCACCCGCAGGACTTCCTCGGCGGAGGTCAGAAAGCCCTCCAGGCGGCGCAGGACGAAATCCCGATCACCCAGCGCGGCGGCATCGACCACGGATACCGGGTCACCACTCACGAAGCGCGGGACATCCATAAGCTGGTCCCATTCATAGGTCCGCCAATCCGCTCCGAGCGAGGCGACGAAGGACTGCCAGGCAGGCGATGCCTTGCCGAGCGCCACCTGAATGGCCGGATCGTATTGAGGGATGAACTGCTCGCTGTCGAGCGGCACCTCATACAGAGCACCGTCGTGATCGTGCATGGCCGCAATGGCGGTCATGCTCACAACTGGAGAGAACAGCGCGGCTATTCCCAAAAGGGTCACAAAGCGTTTCATGTGGCCTCCCATGCCGGTCCGTTGTTACGCAGATCCATGATTGACTATGTATGTTAAAGGCGGACACGAATCCAGACCCGCGGGTAGAATCGCATCCTCAAGACAACGCCCCAGACCCGCGGGTAGAATCGCATCCTCAAGACAACGCCCAAGACGCATTGTCGACTTATTGTATCACGAATGAGGTCTCCATTTCGGCCGGAGAATCACCTTTGGCGGCACTGTGGCGGCTACCTTGGCCTAGCGGAAGCGCTTGGCCGGTTCGGGCCGGTTGGCGAGAATGACCTCGATTTGTTGCATGCAGTCATCATCGAGCCGGCCGGCCACTTCGAGGGCCTGCATGTTCTCAACCACCTGCTGGGCTCGCGAGGCACCGGTGATGACCGTGCTCACGTGTGGGTTCCGAAGGCACCACGCCAGTGCGAGTTGCGCCATCGTCGCGCCGGTCTCGCGCGCAATCGGCGCCAGTCTCCTGGCCTTCTCCAGCCGCAGGCGGCCCTCCTCCGATTCCAGCTCGTCGCGGAGCCAATCGTACTTCTCGATCGCCATGCGGCTGTCCTCCGGAATGCCCTCGTTGTACTTGCCGGTGAGAATCCCACTGGCCAGCGGGCTCCAGATGGTGGTCCCCAATCCGATCTCCTCATAGAGGCGCGCATACTCCACCTCGACCCGCTGGCGATGGAACATGTTGTATTGCGGTTGCTCCATGACGGGTGGATTCAGATGCTCTTGCCGCGCAATGCGGTAGGCCTCGGTGATCTCTGCGGCGCTCCACTCGCTCGTCCCCCAGTAGAAGGCCCATCCGCGCTCGATCACATGGCTCATGGCGCGAACGGTCTCCTCGATCGGTGTATCGGGATCGGGCCGGTGACAGAAGATCAGATCCACATAGTCCATCTGCAGGCGGTCGAGCGCTCCTCGGGTACCCTCGATGATATGCTTGCGGGAAAGCCCGCGATCATTGGGTCCGGATCCACCCCAGAAGATCTTCGTCGAGATCACGAGGTCGCTTCGCTTCCAGCCGACTTGGCGAATCACGTTTCCCATCACCCGTTCGGACTGACCGCCCGCGTAGGCTTCGGCATTGTCGAAGAAGTTCACACCTGCTTCGCGGGCGGCCACCATGCAATCGTGCGCCACGGCCTCGTCGATCTGATCCCCGAATGTCACCCAGGAACCCAACGAGAGCGCCGAAACCTTCAAACCCGTTCTCCCGAGAAATCGATACTCCATGGTTCTGCTTCCCCTTCCTTCGCATTCCACCGAACGAGCCGGTCGCACGCGCCATCCGCGCGCGCGGATCGTACACGCCTTCGAACGAGCCGGTCGCACCAGCCGGTCGCAGGCCTCGATCGCGCACCTCGATCGCGCACCTCGATCGCGCGCCTCGATCGCGCACCTCGATCG
>CAYQJL010000190.1:0-6379 GCA_964417675.1 uncultured bacterium
CCGGCCGACGCCTGTCCCGCGGATCCAAAGCGCATCCACCGCGGCAAGCCGGTCAGATGGAACATGTTCCGCCAGCCACGCCCGCCGCCAGCGGGGCCACCACCCCGGCCGATGCCCCGGCCGATCCCCCGGCCGGCCCACCTGCCAGAACCCTGGCCGCCGCCCCAGCCACCGCCGCGGCCCATTCCAAGCCCGCGCCCGGCGCCCCGTCCGAGTCCACGCCCGACACCCCATCCGGCGGAACCTGACGATCCGCCCACACCGGCCACCTGCCCGCCAACGGTGGGATTCTGATTGCCCGGGCTGTTCGCGCCTGTGCAGTACCCAGCCCTGCGTCCTGTCATGGCACCTTGCCCCTGGGGTCCTGTCCGATCTCCGCCTGGCATGATCTTATCCTCCCTTAAACATATTCTTTGTTGACGTTATAGATCCCGACGCCTTCCTTCTCCACCACGCCCACCGCGGCCGCGGCCGGGATCCGCTCCCGCGCATCCCCGGCCTCTCCCGCCCTGTCCGCGGCCTTCTCCACCCCGGCGGCGGCCCTGTCCGCCGCACTGGCCTTTGCGCCGCCAATCGCAACAACCCGGCATGGCGAACGCGTCGCGCGAAAGCGTTCCGTTCATGTGAGCTTCGAGAACGTCACCGATGTCACCCGCGATGAAGGGGATGACCTCGATACCCTCTCCTACGATCAAGGCCTGGAAGGGGCGCGAGATCGCACCGCACACGAGCACCCCGATCCCGAGATCCGCCAGACGATGCGCCCTCTGCGCGGGCGACATGGCGGCGTCAAGCACCTCCTCCTGCGATGAAAGGCGCTGCTCCGCTTGCCTCTCGACGATGCGCAGCTGGCAAGCGACATCGAATACCGGCGCGATGCGGCCTTCCCAGTATGAGAACGCGGTCTTCAGAGCCTGTCCCTCCCTTCGCTCAATGCACTGCTGTCGCAATTACTGGACCAAGAAGACCGCGCCGGGGATTATTCGTATAAAGCAATATATGGCAATCGGATATACTCACAACGCCATTGGCGGGCTTCGTAATATCGTAGCGATTTCACAACTCTACAGGCTTCCTACCGTTGCATATGTGCGACGTTGTATCGCCTGCTCAGCCGCGGCGATGGCGTGAACACACCCGCCGAGAGTCTTCCAAGAACTCCGGAAGCTGACCGGCCCCCGTCTCATGGAATGGCTGACCGGCCCCCGTCTCATGGAATGCTTGCACATGGTCAGGGAAAGCCCGGATCAGGATTGCCCGGACATCCTACCCGGGGTAGCCTGCACGGTATCCAGGGTTGCGCTGGTGGCATTCGGTTGGAGAAGCGGCTCTGGGGGAACGTTGCCAGCCATTCTCCCCGGCCGCGTGCAGGCTCGAAATCGGCGTCAGTGGATCGAGTTTATAGGTGAGCAGTTCCCATCACAACCAACAGCGACCGGTGTGGCATGCCCTGACGCCTGAGGATGCCCTCAAGCAGCAGGACTCGTCCCGGCAGGGGCTCGATGAGGGCGAACTCCGCCGCCGCCGCGAGACGTACGGCCCCAACACCCTGCCCTCCAGGAAGCGGCCGACCCTCCTCAGGATCGTTCTGAACCAGTTCACCAACCCGCTGATCTATGTGCTGCTGGCCGCGGCCGTGGTCGCGTTCGCGATCGGGGATCTGAAGGACGCGGTCTTCATTCTTCTGGTGGTCGTGCTGAACGCGGTGATCGGGACGATCCAGGAATGGAAGGCCGAATCGAGCGCCGCCGCGTTGCAGCGGATGCTGTCGATCCAGGTGCGGGTCAAACGCGACGGCAGTGACCACACCGTCGCGGCTGAGGATCTGGTGCCCGGTGACATCGTGCTGCTCGAGTCAGGCGGCAAGGTGCCGGCCGATCTGCGCCTCCTCGAGACTCGCAGCTTGGAGATGGACGAGTCGTTCCTGACGGGCGAATCCCAGGCGGCATCGAAGAGCAGCGAGGCTCTCGACGCACAGACCGGCGTAAGCGACCGGGCGAACATCGCCTTCGCCGGGGCGACGACAACCTCGGGCCGCGCCGTGGGGCTGGTGGTCGCCACCGGCGGCCAGACCGAGGTCGGCAAGATCGCCCATTCCGTCACACAGGGAAAGAGCAGCAAGCCGCCTCTGTTGATCCGGATGGAGCGGTTCGCTCACCAGATCAGCTACATCGTTCTCGGCGCGAGCGCCGTGCTGGCTCTGATCGCGGTCAGCCAGGGCATACCCTGGCTCGAGGTCTTCTTCCTGGCCGTCGCTCTGGCGGTATCGGCGATTCCCGAGGGTCTGCCGGTGGCGCTGACCGTGGCACTGTCGATCGCCACCTCGCGCATGGCCAAGCGCAACGTGATCGTGCGCAAGCTGACCGCGGTCGAGAGCCTGGGGAGCTGCCAGATCATTGCCAGTGACAAGACCGGCACACTGACCGTGAATCAGCAGACGGTCAGAACGATCCGGCTGTCCTCGGGTGAGGCGTTCGCCGTCACCGGTGAAGGCTACAACGGAGAGGGACGCGTCCGGCCGCGGGGCGCGGCGGAAGACCGTGAGTCTCCGGAAGGCGATTCCGGCGGCAATGACGCCGCACTTGCCACATCGGACCGCCAGCTCCTCGAGCGGCTGGCCCGCGCGGCGATCCTCTGCAATGAAGCCGAGCTCGAGGCCGGCGGCGACCAGGACCCGAAGTGGGAGCACAGCGGCGACGCGATGGATGTCGCACTTCTGGCCCTGGGCTACAAGCTGGGCCTCACACCGCGGGAGGTGCGGGCACAGGTCGAACTGCTGGGCGCGATCCCCTTCGAGTCGGAGCGACGCTACTCAGCGCAGGCCTACCGCCCTGGTAGGGGAAGCGGCGCGGCGGAGGACGCCGGCAACGAGAAGAACGCCGCGGGCGACGCCGCAGGTGACGCCGCGAACGACACCCCGAACGACGCTCCCAACGACACCTCGAACGACGCTCCCAACGACACCCCGAACGACGTCCCGGTAACCGTCGCCCTCAAGGGCGCGCTCGAGACCGTCCTGCCATTGTGCCAGAAGATGGCTGGATCCAGGGGACCCGTCGATCTCGATCGCGAGGGCATCGAGGAGGCTGCTCTCCAATTGGCCGAGGGCGGCCACCGGGTGCTGGCGGTGGCCGAGGGCGCCTTCCCCGACGGAGCGGGACAGGCGCCGGCGAACGGCCGCGGGACGCCGTCCGGAGAGGAGCAGGGCCGACAGCTCGACGAAGACAGCTTGCCGCCCTTGACGTTGCTGGGACTCGTCGGGTTCATCGATCCCGTGCGGCCCGAAGCCGTCGATGCCGTCGCCGCCTGCCGGCGCGCCGGCGTCGACGTCATCATGATCACAGGCGATCATCCGGCCACGGCCGCGGCGATCGCCGCTGAGCTGGGCATCACGCGGGGCGAGGAAGAGGTGATCACCGGAGACGAACTGGCGGCGGTCGGCGACCCGGACAGCTCGCCGTACCTCGAGGCGATCCGGAGTCGTCATGTCTTCGCTCGCGTCTCGCCGCTGCAAAAGCTCGACATCGTGGGCGCGCTGGTCGAGTCGGGCCTCTTCGTGGCCGTTACCGGCGATGGCGTCAACGACGCACCGGCGCTGCGCCGCGCCAACATCGGCGTGGCGATGGGCTCGGGCACCGACGTGGCCAAGGACACCGCGGAGATGATCGTGACCGACGACAACTTCTCCTCGATCGTCGCGGGGATCGAGGAGGGCCGCTTCGCCTACGACAATGTCCGCAAGGTCACCTACCTCTTGATCGCCACGGGTGCGGCCGAGGTGCTTCTGTTTGCTCTTTCGTTGCTGGCCGGCCTGCCACTGCCCCTGTTCGCGGTCCAGATTCTGTGGCTGAACCTGGTGACCAACGGCATTCAGGATGTGGCCCTGGCCTTCGAAGGCGGGGAAGCGGGCGCCATGAAGCGCCCGCCGCGGCGGTCCAAGGAAGGGATCTTCAACGGGCTGATGATCCAGCAGACCGTCCTCTCCGGCCTAGTCATGGGCCTGGTCGCCTTCGGCACCTGGACCTGGCTCATCGGCGCCGGCTGGGAAGAGGGCCAGTCGCGGAATCTGCTGCTCCTGCTGATGGTACTTCTGCAAAACGTGCACGTTTTCAACTGCCGTTCGGAATACTCTTCGGCGTTCAAGGTGCCGCTGCGGCGCAACACCGTGCTTCTGTTCGGGGTTCTGGGCGCACAGGGACTGCATATCGCGGCCATGCAGATCCCATTCATGCAGGATCTGCTTCAAGTCGGCGGCATTTCGCCGCGGGAATGGGGTGTGTTGTTATTGCTGGCCATGCCGGTGCTGCTGGCCATGGAGGCATTCAAAGCCGTGCGTCACTGGCGCGCCGGAAGAGCGCAGGCCCGCTAGATCGCCGGCCGCGAGCCAGAGCCGGCGGCGAGCCAGAATCGGCGGCGAGCCAAAGTCGGCGGCGCGGTCCGCTTCTACTCCCTGACCGTGCGGGAGCGTCCGTCCCGTGTGGGCAGCGCAAGACCCAACTGCTTCATGCGGCGGTACAGCGTTGTCTTGTGAATCCCAAGCTCGCGGGCGGCGGCTTCGCGGTTGAAGCGGTTTCGCTCCAGGGCGCTCTGAATCGCGCGGATATCCAGAGTGTCATGCGCCGAGCGCACCGATCCGCTCCGGCCGTCCTTCCCGGGAAGCGTCAGTTCGCCAGGCAGATGCCCCAATTCGATCCGCCCCGCATCACAGACAACGAAGGCCCGCTCGATGACATTCTCGAGTTCACGGATGTTCCCCGGCCAGTCATGCGCCATCAACAGCGATAGAGCCTCCGGGGTCACACCCTGCACGGCCTTCTGCTGCAGGCGGTTGAACCGCGTGATGAACTGCTCCACCAGCAATGCAATGTCCTCGCGCCGGCGGCGCAGGGGGGGCAACTCGATGCGCACCACATTGACCCGGTAGTAGAGATCCTCCCGAAAAGCCCCCTCGCGCACCAGGGCGGCCAGATCCTTGTGGGTCGCCACGATGATGCGCGCATCCGAACTCTCGGATCGGGTGGACCCCAGCGGTTCATAGGTCCGCTCCTGCAATACGCGAAGCAAGCGCACCTGCAAGGCCGGACTGATCTCCCCGATCTCGTCGAGGAGCAGGGTCCCGCCCCGGGCCATCGCGAAGCGGCCAGGCTTGTCGCGCTGCGCCCCTGTAAAGGCACCGCGCTTGTAGCCGAACAGCTCGGACTCGAGCAGTGTGTCCGGCAGAGCGCTGCAATTGACGGCGACGAACGGCCCCTGGCTGCGACGGCTGAGCGAGTGCACCGTGCGCGCGATGACCTCCTTGCCGGTACCGGTCTCCCCCAGGACCAGAACGGTGCTGAGGCTGCCTGCAATGGCCGGCAGAACTTCGAACACACGTCGCATGAGCGGGCTGCGGCTCGTCAGATCGCCAACTTCCACCTTGCCCTCGAGCTCCTGCCGCAGCGCCTCGATCTCGCTCAGATCGCGAAAGGTCTCCGCCCCTCCGATCACTTCGCCCCGCGCATCGCGCAGCACAGCCGTGGACACGCTGATCGGAATGCGGTCCCCCCTCGCGTTGATGATGTAGCCCGACTTGCCGATCACCGGCTTGCCGGTTTCTAGCGTCTGACGCAGGGCGCAATCCGCCAGACACATGCTCGAGCGGAACACCTCGGAGCAGCGCTGCCCGAGCGCTTCGGCGCGCGGGACGCCGGTAATCTCCTCCGCCGCCCGGTTGAACGACGTGATGCGCCAATCCGAGTCCACGGTGAAGACGCCGTCGGAGATACTCTCGAGGATCGCCTCGGTGGACGCCGCCGTGGACGCCGCACTGGAAGCCCGACTGGAGGCCGCGCTGGAGGCCGCGGCGGGCGGCCCGGCGGACGGCCCGGTGGACGCCGCACTGTGCCCTGCACCGGGCACCGCAGTCGCGCGGCCGCGCTTCTCCTTCTTCGAAGGCGACATGGTTCGAATCTCTCCGCCGGTATCCGGCCGCTCTCTGGGCGCCAGCACCCCGTGGCGGCCCGTAGCCTCGGCCGCAGTGGGCAGCCGTCCGGTGATAGCCATCCCCCGGTGGCACGGCGATGGCCCCGCGCGCCCGCGGCTGCTTGGCCTGCCATGCCAGCCTCTCGTGTGCATTCTGCCGCTTTCCCACGCGAGCTGCATCATGGAAAAATTCGCGTCTGCCTCACATGTGTTCGCAAACATTCCATGGATCGCTCAACACTTGTTGTACAAGATTGTTGACTTGCGGCCCCACATTTGCTAGAAACAGATAGGTACAGTTCGCACTACGCTACTTCTGGAGGCAAGCCCAAAGTTAGTTGAAATTCTCCGCGGCCTCCGATGTTCATGCTGCCTTCCGTGAAGACGTTTCTTCCGACTTGATCTTCAGGGACTTCAT
>CAYQJL010000191.1:0-56324 GCA_964417675.1 uncultured bacterium
GGCCCCGACCCGGGCCCCGGCCCCGGCCCCGGCTCCTGCCCCGGCCCGGCCCCGGCCGACCGGGCGCGGCCGTGTGTGACCGCGCCCGGTACCATGTGACCCTCAGGTGTGTTCCTTCTATCGGATGATCATCACCTTGTGTGATTCGTGCACCGCGCCGGCCTGGAACCTGTAGAAGTAGATCCCCGACCCCAGGTCGCGTGTGTCGAGAGGGGCTCCGTACACGCCGGCCGGGTAGGCGCCGCTGGCCAGCGTGGCGATGCGCTCGCCCGTGACGGTGAAGACGTCGAGACGGACGTCGGTGGCCTCGGGCAGGCTGAAGAAGATCGTGTGTGTCCGCGGCGACCAGCTCGAACGGATCTCGCCGCCGCCAAACGCCATCCGTGAGAGCTCAGCGGCCTCATCCTCCCCTTCCTGACCAGGCCGGGCCTCGACGACGCCGCTCTCGCAGGCGATCGTGACATTGTTCGCCGCCGGTTCATAGGTGTGGGTGGCATGATCGATGCCCATGACCTCGAAGCACCACTCGCCGATCGGATTGCGGACCCTGAGCGTGGTGAAGGCGACCGAACCGTCGGATCCGGTCAGGCTGCTCAAGCTTTCCGTGGAGGGGCCGGTGACGCTCACGGTGACCGTCGCGTTGGCCAGCGGCTGGCCGGCCTGGTCATGCACCCATGCCGTGCACAGGCCCTTGTAACCGTTGCCCACCTGGCGACGGCTGACGGTCATGTCGTGCACATGCGAGTAGAGGCTACCGGCCGCGAGCACGTTGATGTACTCACTGCGCAGGAGGGTATCGGATCCTTCCGCATTGGTCACGGTGAGGGACACCGAGTAGCACCCCGGCGCATCGTACAGATGGCTGGGATGTTGTTCGCTGGAGGCGCCCCCATCCCCGAAGGTCCATTCCCAGCTCACCGGTTGTCCGGCCGATTGATCCGTGAACTGAACGAGCAGGGGTGCGAATCCCGAGACGGGATCGCCCTCGAAGGCGGCCGCCGGCGGCGCCGCGCCGGTCAGCGTCTCGATCGCGAGATAGTCGATGTGGATGCTGTCGAGGGACTGATTCTCCCGGGTTCGATCGCTATCGACGACCCGCAGGTAGACGGTGCCGCTCAGTGTGGCCGGCAGCGCCGCGCTGTACGTCTCTTCCGCTGCTGAAGCCACCGTGATCACATCGGTGAAGGAGAACCCATCGGTCGAGTATCCGAAGGTGAAGTCGTCCCCATCGGAGTTTGCGGGACGGTGGGCCTCCACATGGAGGGTTACCGACGTTCCCGGCGCGACATTGAACTCCCACTGGTGTTCGAGCATGCTGAACCACTTGCGCGGGTGCGATTGGGAGGAGACCTCCGTGATCACCTGTAGTATGTCGTCGCTGCCCTGGGTGTTTGTGTATGTGCCGCTCACCGTTCCGGCGACGGGTATGTCGGCGAGGGCGTGGGAGAGGATCACCGGGGGCGCTTCCTCAACATGGATGTAGGCGCTCTTGGTCTCGATGTCGTAACCGCAGTCATTGCCGGCCGTGAGGCTGACCGTGTAGTCGCCCGGGACGCCGTAGGTGTGGACGGGGTGCTGTGCCTCCGAGCTGCCGCCGTCGCCGAAGGTCCAGCTCCAACTCGTCGCATCGGTTGATAGATCCGTGAAGCTGACCGTGAGCGGAGCGGTCCCGGCCGTGGGCGCACCGCTGAAGTCGGCCACCGCGGGACCGCTGACAGTGACGTAGCCGTTCTTGGTCTCGGTGTCCGAGCCGGCCGGTCCGGTCACGGTCAGACTGACCGAATAGGAGCCCGCTGCGGCGTACTGATGGACCGGGTACTGAAGCGTGGAGCTTGTGCCGTCACCGAAATCCCAATCCCATGACTCGACCGTGCCGGAGGACTCATCGGTGAAGATGACATCGAGCGGCGCGCAGCCGGCGGTGGGCGCCGCGCTGAAGGCGGCGGTGATCGTCGGTCCGCCGGCGGTGATCGGAATCGAGACGTCATAGCGGAAGAAGTTGGGGGCCGTGACCGTGACCCGCAGCGTTGCGGCCTGCATCTGCGGCGTGATTGGAATCTCCTGCGGGCTGCCGGTGGCCTGCGCGCGTCCAATGATCTCGCCATCGACCGTGAGAGCCACGAATGCGCCTGCCTCGGCCTGCACGGTGAAATGCTCCGCGCCAATGGACAGCTCGGCGTCATGCACGACGGCGAGGGTCTGCGGCACCTCGGAGTAGATGCGCATGAACGCGTCGCCGTGATGGTGGAACAGGTGATAGGTCACGACCTTGTTCGAGGTGTTGTAGGGCCAGCTGCTAGCCCTCAGGAAATACTTGCCGTGGGCCATGCCGAAACAGGTGCGCAACGGATCGGGCCCATGTTCATACGGACCGTAAGTGGGCATGAAATCCGGCCACATGCCGTCGAACATGCCCCAGACGAACGTGTCGTTGACAAAGGAGTAGGAGACATCCGAAGCGGCGATCACTCCGAGCGCCCCATGGGCGAGACGGTGGAAGCGTTCGGCAAAGGTCTCAGACCCATAGTCGTAGCGGCCGGTGAGACAGTTGATGCTGAAGACGAACGGGTACTGTGTGGTCGTCAGCCCGCCGAGGTCGCCGTTGTCGTAGTCAGGCTCGCCCCATCCGTACTCGTAGCCGTGATCGCGGTGCATCAGCATATAGGCGCCCGCATTCAGATCAGCGTTGAGCCGTGTGGCGTTGCCACCCCAGTCATCGAGGTGTTGAGGAGTGGCGGGGATGTAGCCCAGCCCATTCGGACCGAAGTAGTTGACTACGGTTGATGTGTTGGTGGCCGTGGACCAGACGGTTCCCGGCGTGCCGGAGTAGATCGCGTACTCCCGCACCGGGCTCTTGCCGAGGACCTGGGCCTGATGTCCCCAAATGACCTCGTTGCACAGGATGAACCAGCGTTCGGTTTGCCATCCGCCCGCGATCACGGGGTGGGCGTAGAAGCTCGGATCGGTGATCGGATTCTGTTCGTACTCGAACATCTTGGTGACCATAGTTTCGAGCTCGGCGGCGGTGCGGGCGCAGATCCGAGCCGGGGCCATGTCCGGCAGGTCATCGCCATCGACATCGGCATACATGTTGTCAGAGACGCAGTACCCATCCCAAACCGGGGAGTAGATGCCCGTCGCACCCCCGTCGGAATTCGGGTAGTCCCCGAGCAGCAGGAATGCGGCCGGCGGCGTTGCCCAGGAGTTGTAGGCGTTCGCGAGCCATGCATCGATCTGCGCGGTGCTCGTGCCAATTTCGTCGGTGGTGAAGACCGCGGTCGTGATGCCCTGGAGCGTGCGCCAGTCTCTGAGCTCATTGGCCCAGAAGACATACTCCGGATCCGGCGGCGTGATGATGACGTATTCATACCCGTCACGGTTTCCGGCGGGCGGCTCGATCAGATCCAGCGCGGGAAGGGAGGTGAAGTTGAGGAGGTTGCCGCGCAGGATCTCATCCCAATAGCGGTTGCGCAGCCGGTCCTCTCCGAAGCGGCCATTGCCGCCGACGAAGTCGATGCGGATCTCGAACTCGCTGTGGATGACAAGCTTCTTTGTCACGGGGTTGTACTGGAAGGGCGTGATGCCGACCAGCACGACATCGACCCCACGGATCTTCATCGGCTCGGACAGGTGCACGGGCTGCTCGGGATAGTCGGCATTGCGGCCGTAGATCGATGGGTTCCGTTCGTAGATCAACGGCGCATCATCCCCCTCGCGTGGAATGACCGGCGCCGGTGCGATCTCGATGCCGTTGATTGTCTGCTGGCGCGAGGAGACCACCGTCAGCCGGGCACTGGCCCCCTGAGGAAGAGCAATGTAACGACTGAGGCCGGGCAGGTCGGGAGATCCGGCATCATTCGGAAGGAAGACACCGGGCATGCTGACCGCCCGCAGCGTTTCATTTCCTACAGCGACGGCCTCGAGAGCGAACTGATCCTGACCGAAGTGCAGGCTCACGCCATCGGGTCCCTGCGAGACTAGGTGCAGGCCGGTTTCCGTGGGCGGATCGGCGATCTGGATCGCCTCCGCCGCCCCGGCGGGCGCCGCCAGCCCGGGGAGCAGGCTGCCCGTGGGGCTGCTTCCAAGAGACAGCAGGCCGGCGATTGCCAGGATGATCGCCAAGCTGACCGGGAAGCGTATCGGATGGGAATGTGCCGTCATGGGGGAGTCCTCCTCTCTCGAACCACATCGCTCAAACCAAGGGTGCCTCTGAAGCCGAGGGCGCCGTTGCAGGCAGGAGCGCCGTTGCAGACGAAGGCGCCGCGAAGCCGGGAGCCGTTGAAGGTGGGGGTGCCGCGAAGCCGCAGGTGCCGTTGAGGACAGGGGCGCCGTTGAAAACGGTGAACGTGCAAGCAGAAACATCGGGCCCCACATCGAGCACATACTCGTCTCCAAGCGCAAAGCTGTGCGTGCACCGGATGCCGGATCAGCAATCACGCCAACGCTGGTGGGGCCAACCCGTGGAGGAACGTTCGATGACGGCCTTCCACGCAATCAATGACCAGTCTGGCAAACCAGACCCGATGGTATCACGCGTCCAGCCGAGACGCAACCTAGCTGCCTCCGGGGGGAGCGCCGGCTCAGTCCGTATGGCACCGCGCTTCTCGACGCGTCATGCGCGCCCCGGCCTTCGTGAACGGTCCGTGTTAGAGACTGTCAGCCGGCATGCAGCTTCGGATGTCGATGGCATCGGAGGGCGCCACCGAGAAACGCTTCGTCAGCATCCGTTTCGTCGGCATCCCATTCGGCAGCGCCCCGGCCGAGCGCGGGACCTGTGCGTCTGCCATCAGGGGCGAGAATCCGTCCGCCCCACCGGCGGCCGCGCGCTCGGGAGTCAATGGAGTCGCAGCCGCGTGGTTCGGGTCATCTCGCTCAGACCCATCACCCAGACTGCCGAGAACGAAACCGCCCGCGGATCCGATCATGATCAGCAGTGCTGCCGCATAGGCCGGTAGCGGCCGGATGAGGAGGTGCGCGCGCTGCCAGCGGGTCGCATCGGCTGGCCGACGCGCCGGTTGGGGCGCCGTCTGGGGCGCTGCCTCGGGCGCTGCGTGCCCACAGTCGGTCTTCCGGGAATCGCTCGCTGCCAGCAAGACAGTGCGCAGACGCGCCTCCAAGTCCCCGGGAACCCTCCACTCGACGCGGGCGGACGCCTCCCCGGTCAAGGCGCGCAATTCCTCGCCCAGCGCGCGGCACCCGGCGCACTCGGCCAGATGCTGTTCCACAAGGATTGCGTCCTCCTCGGAGAGCTCACCCGCCAGGTGGTCAATGAGATGTGCTTGCCACTGTGCGCAGTCCATGACTGATTCTCCTACGAGTCTCGTTGCTGATTTTCCTCGTGACGTTCAGGCGCATCCCGCGGTCCATCGGCACGGGGTCCCTCGGCGTGAGGTCCCTCGGCGTGAGGTCCCTCGGCATGGGGTCCCTCGGCATGGGGTCCCTCGGCAGGCGTACCCTCGCCATGCGGCCCCCCGACAGGCGCACCCTCGCCATGCGGCCCCTCGGTCTGCGGCGACCACTCCCGCAGGCTCGCTCGTAGCTTGAGCATGGCATGGTGGAAGCGGGACTTGACCGTTCCTTCGGGACAGCGCAGGACCTCGCCGATCTGTGCATAGGTCAGTCCCTGATCTATCTTCAGCAGGAACGCCATCCGTTGATTGGGCGGCAAGGCGCCGATGGCGGCGTCCAGATCGCTGCGAAACTGCGCCCGCTCCCGTCGCTGCTGGGGGGAGTAGTGCGCCGCGGCCGGCGTGCGCTGGGTGAGAAGCTGCAGATCCACCGAATCGACGCGCGAGCGGTTGCGCGTGCGCCAATGGCTGTAGGTGAGATTGGCCGCGATGCGCAGCACCCAGGCCGAGACGTGTCCGCGTGCTTCGTACCGCCCGGCCGCCCGGTAGATGCGAATGAACGCCTCCTGCACCAGATCGTCGGCCGCCTCC
The DNA here is from genome assembly GCA_964417675.1 of uncultured bacterium. GTDB lineage: Bacteria > Eisenbacteria > RBG-16-71-46 > CAIMUX01 > WJJG01 > CAYQJL01. The sequence goes on from CAYQJL010000191.1 coordinate 5,940, forward strand.
GGACAGCCCGTGGATCGCAAGATGAAGCTCCCCAGCCGCGGGGCCCAACGCCGAAAAAAGAGCGTGAAGGCATCCTCGTCACCGCACGCGATGCGTTGGATCAGCTGTTCGTCGCTGGGCCGGGCACCGAGTGACGCAGCCTCGCCGCCGTGGGCGGTCGTATGTCCGTGACTGTGCATCATGGTGTCAGATTGCATCATCCGTTCGGCCGACCGCTGCCTCGCCGCTGGTCCGCCCGCGGCACCCCGCAACACCCCGCGGCACCCCGCGGCTTGGCGCAGCCGGGTCAGTTGATGATCTCTCCATCCGCGAAGGCCACCGATGTGGTCACAAAGCGTACTTCAAAGTCATGGATATCACGCCGGAGCAGCTTCTCCCAGGCCTCGGCCGAGAAGCCTTGCGGGCAGGTTGTCCAGTAGGCTTCGGTCCAGGAGGAGTGGTGTCCCGAGGCCAGGGGGGCCGTGATGGTCAGGTGATCATTGATGATCCTCATCATGCCCTCATCCAGCATGAAATGTGCGGTGAAAGACTCGATGTCGCGATCGGTTCGGTTGCGATATCGAAAGCGGATCCGCACCTTGTCCTCGAACATGCTGATGCCGTCGACCCACTTCTCTACATCGATCAGCTCGACGGCCTCCCGTGCGCGATGCACCTCGTGCGGCAGGATGCGGGATGCGTAGATGTGCGCCACCACGATGATCAGGGCCAGGGCGCCCAACAGGGCTCCGCGCCGCCACCAGGCGGACGCGCGGGCGGCAGCCGACAACCGCGCCGCCATGCGTGCTTGCACCATGTCGGCCAGATAGCCAACCGCCACCAGGAGCAGCAGCGCCACGAAGCCAAAGAGCGCCATGGCGCCGATAACCCGGTAATCCAACTCCATGATCTCCCCACGCGTGCCCGTTGCGCCGCGATCGTCACCCCCCCCCGCACCGGCGCCGGATGACATCACTATCTCTCTAAACGCCGGTGGCGGGAAGTCGTTCAAGGGACTTGACGTCCCGAGTGAACGAATCGCCTCGTGCTGGCGTTTGGCTGAAGGGAGACGGACAGGACGCCCAGGTTGCCCGCCAGGAGTTTGGAGGCCTAACTTGTTGAGATGGAATGCGTTACGAGGCATAGTGCTGACAGGTGGGGTGCTGCTGGTCGCCGCCCTGTGTGATGGGGCCGCTGCGCGCGACGGCCAGCCGGAGGCTCGGCTCCCGGAGGCTCGGCTCCCGGCGGTCCGGCTCCCGGAGGTCCGGCCCCCGGAGGTTCGGCCCCCGGAGGTTCGATCGATGCGCCACGAGATCCTCGATCCGCAGTCGTATGAGGAGCTCGCCGAGCGATGGGGCGCCCATGTCGCCGTGCATCCAGGGGATGTGCGCGCCTGGGTGGAGTGGGGCGATGCGCTGCGCTATTGCGGCCGCCATGCGGAATCGCGGGGCAAGTATGAACGAGCCTTTGAGATCGACTCCATCGATGTGGCCGCGGTGAATGCCTTCGCGGCGCCGGACCTCCACGCCGAGCATCCGGACACGTGGCGCCGCGCCTACCTGCGGCTGCAGCATGCGTTCGCGCGCGACCCGACCGACGCCGATATTCCCTATTCCCTGGTCCTGGGTGCGATGCGCGATGGTAACCTACAGCTGATGAGACGTTGCTTCGAGACCATGGCCGCCGACGACATGCCCCGGCCTCTGAGGGACTACGGGCGCAACATGCTGGCCGGCGCTCCCGAGGGGGCCGTGATTCTCACGAATGGCGACAATGACACCTACCCCTGTTGGTTGCATCAGCATCTCTCCGGGAGCCGGCAGGATGTAGAGATCGTCAATCTCGCTCTCCTCAACACGGCCTGGTATCTGCGTCATCTTCGCGACCGCGGCCTACCGATCGAACTGACCGATCGAGAGATCGCCCAACTGAAGCCTACCCATGAGAAGACGATCTCCGACCAGATGCAGGAACAGATCTTCGACAATCTGTGTGCGCGCGCAGGTTCCCCGCCGCTGTTCTATTCGGTGACGGTGGGAGGCTCGCGTCGCGTCCTGCCGTGCAAGACGCGGCTCGAGGGGTTGCTCGAGCGCGTCATTGCGGAGCAGGGGGCGCAACGGGGAGTGTGTGAGCACAACTGGGAAGCGACCCGCGATCTGATCGACCGGGTCTACGACCTTGGCCGCGCGACCGATGTCTACATGGAGTGGGAGCGGGAGAACGCCGTGGCCAGGCTGATGCACAACTACGCGGCCATCCTGCATAAGCTCGGGGCTTGGTTGCTGGAGAGCGGCCAGGCGGGGGAGGCCGATCCCTACCTCTACGACGCGGTCCGGATCCTCACCTTCCACGGCGAGGACGCGTGGGCCAAGGAGATCATGACGGCCTGGGAACCCCACAGCGGGGAGAGGAAAGCAAGACTCTTCCTGCGGGCGCGCCAACTGACGGGTCCATAACGAGGCTGCGCCAGCGGACCGCACGCGGCAGATCGACGCCCTGCGGGCCATCCATGTCCGCACGGCTGTCCATGCGGGCACGGCTGTCCATGCTCGCACGGCTGTTCGTGTCCGCACGGCTGTCCATGCTCGCACGGGCGGTCTAGTCCTCGAAGGCTTCGTGGACCTTGCGTGCCAGGTCGGTCAAGGAGAACGGCTTGGCAATGAAATGCACGCCCTCATTCAATACGCCCTGCTCGGCGATGGCGTTGGCCGTGTAACCGGACATGAAGAGCTGCTTCACCTGCGGATAGAAGGCTTGCACCCGCTGGGCCAGGTGCCAACCATTCATCTCGGGCATGATGACATCGGTCATCAATAGATCGATCGAAGGCGGGGTTGCCTCCGCCGTGTCGGCTGTGCCGGCGGCGTGCTGTTCGGCGATGCGGATGGCCTCGCTGGGGGTGACGGCTGCCAGGACATGGTAGCCCAGCGATTCCAGCATCTGCTTCCCGAGGCGTAGGATGGAGAGCTCGTCCTCCACCAGGAGGATGGTGCGGGCCACTACGTTGGGAATTCGGGCCACCCGGGCGGCCGCCGCCGGGGCCGATTCCGGATTGCGGGGGAAGTAGAGCTTCAGGGTCGTTCCCCGGCCCGGTTCGCTATAGACGTTCACGAAGCCGCCGTTCTGTTTGACGATGCCGTAGACCGTCGCCAGCCCAAGGCCGGTGCCGTGCCCCACCTCCTTGGTGGTGAAGAAGGGTTCGAATACCTGGGCGAGCGTCTCGCGATCCATGCCGCACCCGTCGTCGCTGACGGCCAGCATCACGTAGTCGCCTTGCGCGGCATAGGGATACCTGCTGCGGAAGATCTCATCCACAGCGATGTTGGCGGTCTCGATGACGAGCCGGCCCACGTCGTCGATGGCATCGCGGGCGTTGACGGCCAGGTTGGCGAGGATCTGATCGACCTGCGAGGCATCGATGCGCACCGGCCAGATGTCCGATCCCGGTTCCCAGACGAGCTTGATGTCCTCTCCGATCAGGCGCCGCAGCATCTTGAGCATGCCGGAGACGACTTTGTTCAGATCGAGGACCTCGGGCGATACGGTCTGCTTGCGGGCGAAAGCCAGCAGCTGCCGGGTAAGGTTCGCCGATCGCTGCGCGGCCTTCTTGATCTCGGCCAGGTCGTCGTGCAACGGCTGCCCGGGCTCGAGATGATCGAGCGCCAGGTCTGCATGGCCCAGGATCACACTCAGCATGTTGTTGAAGTCATGGGCGACGCCGCCGGCCAAGCGGCCGATCGACTCCATCTTCATGGCCTGCTGCAGCTGCCGCTGCAGCTTCGCGTGCTCGGCTTCCTGGAGCTTGCGATCGGTGACGTCCTCGACGAATCCCAGGAAGCGGTGCGGCGAGAGCTGAACAGCCGCTATGTGCCATGTGCGGATTTCACCACTCCTGTGCACGAACGGCGCTTCACCGTAGGACTCCTGATGTTCGAGCAGCCGCCGGAAGTGCGCCATGCCTATCTCCATCTGCGCTGGAGGGATCATGTCGCGGATGCTCATCCGCGTCAGTTCCGCTTCGGAGTATCCGCTGATTCGAGAGGCGGCCGGGTTGACCTGCAGGTAACGACCCTGCTCGTCGATGACGAAAACGCCATAGGGTGCGTTCTCGACATACCCGCGCCACATGGCCTCGCGTTCACTGATGGAGACCAGCAGTTGGTCGCGCTCATCGAGCGTGTGGGCCAATTGTTGATTGCTGTAGCTCAGCGAGGAGATCAGCTGGGCGAACTTGGCGTAGAAGCGCATGACCGTATCGACCTTCGCGTGGCTCCAGCGTGGTACCCGGTCGAGGGCGGCCAGATACTGGGCCTCGTCGAAGCCGTAGCGCCGCGCCTGGGCGCGGTAGAAGTCGCGGTCGATCTCGTCATCTTCGAAGAAGAATTGACCCAGGAACAGGTTGCCGACATGCTGGTCACCAAGGGTGATCGGCGTGACCATGTCCCACATATGGTTCTTGCAGCGGTAGGTCCGGAATGTTCCCGGATCGACCCCCCGGGTCAGAATCGTGTCGCTCTCGAGGCAGTGCCGGCAGGTTTCGGGGTGGATGCGGTGGAAGTCCATACAGATGTCCTGCCAGCCGGTCCGCACCAGGATCTTGCCTTCCAGGTCGAGAACGCCGATACCGATGTTGGTGAGGGCGTAGAAGTCATCCATGATCGACTGCAGCGCCTGGACGTCGATCGTCTCGCCCAGCGTCGGCGGACGGGTCTGGGGCTCCTGGGGCAAAATTGCGCACAGCTTCTGTTCCATGCGACTCCGGCACTCGGCCAGAGCCGCCTCGGCGGCCTTCTGCTCACTCATGTCGTAGGCGGTTTCGACGATCCCGATGATGGTTCCACCCTCATCCTTGATCGGGAGGGCTCTCGATATCCAGTGTGTACCGACCACCGGCCAGGCGGGCTGGCAGTGCCGGGTCAACACCATGTCCTTGGGGGCGCCGGTAGCGATGGCCACGTGTACCGGGCAGGCCGAACAGGGTTCGGTCCGGTTCCAGATCGTGTAGCATTTCCTTCCCGCGATATCCTCGAGCGCCAACCCGAACCCTTCGCGATAGGCCTTGTTGGCCCAGACAATGCTGTAGGCTGTGTCATGGATGGCAATGCTGACCGCCTCGTCCTCTAGGAGATCAGCGATGGCGTTGCGCTTCAGGTAGTCTGCCAGCGGTCCCGCCCCGGTCTCCGGATCCCCGCTGCGGCCCGGCGCCACATGGCCCTGGGACGCGCAGCCGGAGGAGGGGGCGGTTGTGTCGTGGGTGTTCGTGTCGCGGTCGGCGTCGTTGTCGGCGGTTGTGTCGTGGGTGTTCGTGTCGCGGCCGGCGGCGTCGTGGGCGGTTGTGTCGTCCGAACTGGAAGGGGGGGCTTCATGCCTGTCCGGACGGGCATCACGATTCGACATCGGGGATCTCTCCTCTGGCCTGGCCCTTACCGCACAACGCAACGATACCGGGAACGATCAGACGCCGATTTTCCCCTCTCCGGCGCTCCGCCTCTACAGATTTTTCAAGGCCCGGATCACTTCGCCCTCATCCTGGGCTTCGAGGAACTCTCGCGCGGCATCCTCGTAGGTGAAGGCCTCGGCCATCTGCCTGTAGATACGCATGTAGAGGGTGTCATCGTAGGGCGGGGCCACGAACATGAAGAAGAGGTGGGCATTGCCGCCATCGAGGCAGTCGAAATCGATTCCGGCGGTCGAACGACCGAAGGCCATGATGAACTCGCGCGCCTCGCGGGTTCGCACGTGCGGAATCGCCACGCCCTGGGCCAGGCCCGTGGTGGCCTTCCTCTCGCGATTGATCAGATCATGGGTCAGCTTGCGGACATTGCCCACGCGCCCCGAGGTGGAGACCAGGTCGGCCAACTCGGTGATTACGGCCTCCTTGACCGACCACCGGAACTTCTCCCGGTTGTAGGGCTCCTCGGGCTCCGGCGGGGCGGTTGTGAACAGCTCCAGCCGGATGCGCTCGGGCGTGATGTAACGCGCCAGATTCATCGTATAGGAAATCCTGATGTCGAAGATTCCGCAGGTTCCGCAAGCCCCGCAGGTCACTTAGATCCCGATGAGACATGCTCCGGATCAACTGAATCGGTCAATCAGTGCTTCAGCATCGATCCTTGGCGGATTCGGGTCCACCTCGCGACCGCGCGCCCCACCACCTTCCTGTACCGAGCTGGCGTACTCCTTGCGCTCAGCATCATGGAGGAAGACGCCGGTGTAGATCGTTTCGGGATGGGTCGCCGCGGCCAGTGCTTGCGCCCGGTTCTTCGGATCGTGCTCGGCCGGGAGTTCCTTGACCAGGGGGCCGAAGAACTTGTATCCGCTGCCCTTCCCAAATGTGACGCAGGGGCTGATGATATGGACGAGCGAGAAGCCCTTGTGCTCGATGGCCGCCTTGAGGATCGGATCGAGTCCATTGGGCGCGCCGCTGTACCCACGGGCCACGAAAGAGGCCCCGAACACGATTCCCAACTCGATCGGGTTCAGCGGCGTTTCCACCACGCCCTGTGGCGAGGTCTTGGTCCACCAGCCCTGGCAGGTGGTCGGCGAGGTCTGTCCCTTCGTCAGGCCGTAGATGCGATTGTCCAGCAGAACATAGGTGATGTCGATGTTGCGCCGGGCGGCGTGAGGGAAGTGGCCCATGCCGATGGAGAGCCCATCGCCATCGCCGCCGACCGCGAGCACGGTCAGGCGCGGATTGCCCAGCTTGACACCCACCGCCGACGGCAAAGCGCGGCCATGCACGCCATGGTAGCCGTAGCACTGGATGAAGCCCGGTATGCGGCTCGAGCAGCCGATGCCCGAGACCACGGCGAGATTCTCCGGCTCAATGTCCAGAGCGACGAACGTGCGCAGCATGGCGCCCAGGGCGCTGTAGTTTCCGCAGCCCGGGCACCAGATCGGCTTGATCCGTCCCTTGTAGTCATGCACGGTGCGGTCGCGCGCCTGCATCACGGCCTCCTCGGCTGTTCCGGTGGCTCCGGCGGTGGCGCCGGTGGTGGCGCCGGTGGTGGCGCCGGCGCCGCTCGTTCTATTCGTTCCGTTCATTCCTGCCGCTCCGCTCGCTTCAGTTGCTCCGCTCGCTCCGCTCGTTCCGGTCTGTTTGGGCACTAGGGGGCTAGACATGGCTGGCCACCTCCTCGATCCGGCGCAGGATCTGCTCGGGTTTGAACGGCAGGCCGTCGTACTTGTTGAGCCGCTCGGGCTCGAAGTCGTAGTACCTTGTCAGGAGGCGGGCGTACTGCCCCGTGAAGTTCTCCTCCACGACCAGGATGCGCTGATGCCCCTCGATGAAGGGGCGGATTGTGAGGTCGTGATGCGGATAGATCATCTTTGGGAAAATCGCGGATACGTCGATGCCGCGCTTCTCCGCCCGGGACACCGCCTCGCGAACGACCCCGGCCGTCGCACCCCAGCCAATAACGCCGATCTGTCCGCGGTAGGACTCGGCCGCCGCGGAGAGCCGGCCGGCTTCCTGATCGGTGGTGGCATGGAAGTGCTGGGTGGCATCATCGCCCTTGAACGCGAAGACGCCCCCGTACTTCCGGTCGAGATTGCGCATCTTGCGGAAGCGCTTCTGGACCATCTCTGTCCGGTTGGCCGCCTGATGGGCCGGTCCGCCCGATTCCCAATGCTCGAGGCCGGTCACCATGTGCGTGCCGCCCGGATCGCCGGTCAGGGCGCGCGGGGAGATGCCGCTGTCGGTGAACTCGTACCGATTGTACCCCGGTCCCCAGGTCGTGAGCGGACGGGTGACATCTTCGATCGGCGTCTGCTTGAGCAAGCGCTTCGGCAGTGTCGCCCGCCGGTGGCCGAGCGCCTGCTCGGATAGCACGATCACCGGAATCTGATACTTCTCGGCGATCTCGAAGGCCATGCGCATCACATTGAAGCAATCGCGAATCGAGATCGGAGCCATCACCACGCGGGGAAACTCGCCATGCCCGCCCCAGATGGCCGGCAGCAGGTCGGACTGCTCGGTCTTGGTAGGCAGGCCCGTGCTCGGGCCGCCGCGCTGCACATCGACAATGACGACCGGGATCTCCGCGATGCCCGAAAGACCCATCAGCTCGCCCATGAGCGACAGCCCGGGCCCGGAAGTGGCCGTCATGGCGCGCACACCCGCATAGGAGGCGCCTAGCACCGCGGCGAGCGAGGCAATCTCATCCTCGGCCTGATACATGGTGCCACCCACACTGGGCAGCTCCTCGGCCATCAGCTGCATGATCTCGGAGGCGGGCGTGATCGGATAGCCTCCGAAGAAGCGGCAGCCCGCGTAGAGCGCGCCCAGCCCGATCGCATCGTTGCCGGAGAGCACGATGTGGCCTTCGCCCTCGATGGGCGGCACGGTGAGGAGATCCTGCTTCTGGATGTGCTCCTCGACATAGGCACGGCCCGCGCGATAGGCTTTCAGATTCGCTTCCACGAGCTTGGGGCTCTTCTTGGCGAAGAAGCGCTCGACGAGCGCCGTGCCGTGCTTCTCGGGCAATCCGATGTGCGCCGTCACCACGCCCAGGGCGACCATGTTCTTCGCGCGGCGTTCCCCGATCTGCTTCTCGGCGATCTCGCCCATGGGAACAACGTAGATCGGCCCTCCGCGCCAGTCGCCGAGTGTCGTGACCTTGTCGATCTTGTCGGGATCGCCGTCCACGACCAGGATGGCGTCGCGGGTCACATCGCCCTTGTAGCGGTGATAGGCGAGCAGATTGAACGCCACGAGCATGTCGATCCGGTCACCCGGATTGAAGACGCTATCGACGCCGAAGCGAATCTGGACATAGGACTGTCCGCCGCGAACTTCGGCCGGGAAAGTCTGCGTACTGCTGATATGCAGGTTGGCTCGGGCGGCGACTTGGGTCATGAGGTCGCCGGTGAGGATGATCCCCTCGCCCGCGTCCCCGCTGATGGCCATGACAAAATCTGCCGGGTCCATGACGGATGGCTCCTGTTGTGCAAACCGCCCTCGGCGGCTCCAGGTGGATCCGACCATCTCGAGCCAGCGGAGCGATTCGCGTCTGGCGGACCTTGGGAGGCCCTGAGGCCCACACGTGGTCTCTTTCAACGATTGCAACACCTGTGGAGCAGCAGGTTCCATCCCCGCATCTATAATAGGGATCGGCTCCCCATGCTCGGCAATCAAGCGAGAGAGTATAGCCCAGAAAATCCGGTTTGTACCACGAAATCGACCACGATTCGCACTCGCCGCCGGAACTCCGCCGGCCCGCGCTCCCGTATCCGCTCGTGCCCCGCCCAGCCCGGCGCAGGGGCGGGCGATCGTACGGGGAGGAGGTGCCCGGCGCCGGCGTCGCGTGATGGTGCCGCGCAGCCGTGTCGCGCAGCCGTGTCCCGGGTGGTGGGTGCGCGCGGCCGTGTCGTGCAACCGTGTCCGGGTGGTGGGTGCGCGCGGTCGTGTTCGCGCAGCCGTGTCCCGGGTGGTGGGTGCGGGCGGCCGTGTCCCGGGTGCTGGGAGGCGCGGCCTTCGGGCGCGGTTCATCCTGGGCGACTGCCGGATGCCTCGCGAAGGGATGCGGCCATGGGCCGCTTGCCGGTCGCGGCACGGGGCGGTTGCCGAACGGCCGTTTCTCTGAAGCGAACCTGGAAGGCAACCATCCCGTGCAATTCTTGGCAAGATTGAAATCTGTATCTCACGGAAACTAAGGGTGTTCACGGTTTCTCCCGGGGTCCCAAATGACACATATATATTGCATGTAATTGACTAGAGGAGAGCCGCACTCCCCGCAGGAGGCATGGAACGGTACGATCGCGTGCTGTCGCCGGCCGCCATCCGCCATTGGGTGGTCAGCTCGCTTCCATCCCTATCCTGGAGCGGACGTTGGGAGATGGGCAAAGCGGGAGAGTCCCTCGTCGACGGACTGCCACGGTCGCAGATCTAGCGGGGTTCTGGGGCGTTGTCATGCGAGGCGGGGATCGTGAGTGCCAGCGCCTTCAGGCCGAGGCGGCGGCTGATGATCTCGATCACCTCTCGTTGCGCCGCGCGGTCCCGCGCCATGAACTGGGCCGCGCCGTCACCCTGGGAACCCACGCCCTTGCCTCCCAGCACATGGGGGCGCAGCAGTGGGTCGCCGAGCAGTTGATGGAGTCGCGGTGCGCGAAGCTCTGAAGGGCAGGCCGGCGCCACCTGCCTGTCGAAGGCTTCTTGGGCTTGGGTCATCAGCGCCCCTACCCGGGCGGCGTCTCCCTGTTCGAGGGCCCGGAGCGCTTCGGAGGTGATCCGCTGGTTCGCCGCACCCAGACATGCCTGGACTGCTCGGGCCGTGCGGTCGCTCGCGACCGGGTAGCAGCGATGGAGCGCGCGCAGAATGGCGCGGGTGTCCTTGCCGGCACCGAGATCGACGATCACAAGGTACATGGCGCTGGGCATCTCGATCGGGCGGACGTCGAGCTGCTCCCCGTCGAAGGTCATCAGGACGGGGCGGCGCCCGAAGGCGCAGGCCTGATCGAGACGCCCGCAGCGCGAAGGGGTCGTCCGCTCACCGAGGTAGGCCAGCTCCATCTCCTCCCGCACCGAAAGCCCGAGGCCGTAGAGACGGCTGAAGGCGCGCACGGTCAGGACACAGGCGGCGGCGCTCGAGGAGAGCCCCTTGCGGATGGGGAGATCCATGGTGTGATTGTCAATCTCGATGCCGGCGACCCCGTAGCGTTGAAGGATCTGCAGGGCGGTGCCGGCCACGTAGCTGGGGAAGCCGCCCTGCTCGGCCTCGGCTCGCAGGGCGGCGGGATCCATCGGTACCCGGTAGGTCCGGCGCGCGCCTCCCTCGATGTCCACCGTTCCCAATACCAGATCGGTGGGGTGGGGCCGCACGCGTGCGAAGAGGCCCTGGTCGGTTCCGGTGACGATCGCGAGCCCCTGCTCGAGGGCGCCGTTGACCACGCGATAGCTCGCCGCCCAGTCGCTGTGCTCGCCGAAGAGGCAGAGCCGGCCCGGCACGAAGAGGTCCTGCGTACTCACCGGCGCTCCACGCTCGCGCCGCTCACCCGGGCGTCAGTCCCGACCGGCGGCGGAGAGACGCTCATGCCGACATTGCCACGCGCCCCGCTCCAGAAGTGGGGGAGATCCCGAACGCTGAAGGGTGGGATGTGGATCCCCAGGGCGAGAACCGCGACAAGGTGGCACGAAGACACACCGCCCTCCTTGCAAGGCCCTTGTCGGCGTCCATTGGCAACCCCGGCGCTCACTCCGGCGAGGACGCTGGCTTCGACTCCCGCCTCGACTCCGACTCCGGCGTGGACGCTGGCTTCGACTCCCGCTCCGACTCCGACTCCGGCCGCCGCTCGGCCAGTGCTTGCTCGAGCGTGCCAAGCAGGGCTTCATTGGTCGGCCTGATGGCTGAGCTGAAGCGGGCCACCACCTTGCCGTCACGGTTCAGGATGAACTTGGTGAAATTCCAGCCAATGTCACCGCCGAAGTCCGGATGCAGATCCTTGGATGTGAGATGCTGATAGAGCGGGTGCATGTCCTCGCCCAGGACACTGATCTTCTCGAACATGGGGAAGGTCACCCCAAAGGTCGTGCGGCAGAATTTGGCGATCTTTTCATTGCTGCCCGGCTCCTGGTTCTGGAAATTGTTGGCGGGGAAACCCAAGACGGCGAAGCCACGGTCGGCGTACTTTTCGTACAGCTCCTGCAACCCGGAGTATTGGTCGGTGAACCCGCATTCGCTGGCGACGTTGACGATGAGCAACACATGGCCCTTGAACTCGGCCAGAGTGGTCTCGGTGCCGTCGATCTTGGTGATCGGGATCATGTCGATCAGCATGGGAACCTTGATCGATTCCTCGTCGGAAGCGGCGGATCGCCCCGCGGCCTCCCCGAGGCCAAACAGCAACGGGATCAAGGATAGGAACATTGCGGCAACCCCCCGTCTCATCAGGTCGATCTCCTTTGATTGGATGTGCATGGCCGGCGGCACGCAGGGCCCCTCGCGGAGGCTCCCGACGATCGATGCTTGATACCGAGCCGAGAATAGGGCGGTTCCGTCACCGGATCCAGTGAACCTCTACCAGAATCCCCACTGCTCGGTCAGCAGCACATAGATACCCAGCCCCAGATTGGTCACGCCGTGCGCCAGGACGACGGTGAACAGGTCGCGGCGCCAGACGAGCAGTCCTCCATAGATCAGGCCCGCCAGAATGCCCACCAGCCAGCGGTGATGCTCGAATCCGAACGCCACGGCGACGATCAGAAACGGCACCATGCGGAATGTGCCCAACGCCACGTTGCGGAAATCGGATTGGATCAGGTAGCGCATCAGGAAGCTGCGCCAGAACAGCTCCTCCATGACCGGCACCACGAGACTGGCGCCGAGGATCCGCACCCCGATCACCATCATGACGGGAAGGCCGGCCTCGGCGTAGAGGTACGGATGGAACCCCTTGGGGGTCGTGAACATCAGCGGTTTGAGGATCTGCTCCGGGGCGACCCAGACCACCAGCACGACCAGGCCGGCGACAACGCCCAGGATCCAGTTGACCGGATCGAACCGCATGCGCAACTCAGGATAGCGACCGCGAAACGCGATGAGCGTCGCGCCGACCAAGAGCGTCTTGATCGCATACCACAGCGCGGCGCTTCCGGGCAGGGACGATCCCGCGTAGGTGAGGATCATGAAGAGCGTGAAGGGGGCAACATAGGCAAACCAGTCGGCTCGGAGGGTGCGTGTGACTAGGTTCATGTTCGGGCATGGTCCCTTTCTGTCCATAGACGGGTTGGATCGGATGAGCCCATCACCGGATCACCAGCTCTGCGGCTCAGCGGCTCACCGGATCACCAGCTCTGCGCATCACCGGCTCTGCGGGATCCTGGGCCCCCCCCTCACCCGCCGGGCTTCACAACGACTGACTGCACGGTTGCAATCGAGATGCATCCGGACCCCGGGAGACGCTCAACGGGCCGGCGGAGACGCCCATGGGCGAACGGGCCTCGCCCGGCAGCGCGCCTACCGAGCTGCGCCTACCGAGAGGCACCCACCGAGGGGCGCCTGCCGAGATGCACCTGCCGAGAGGCACCTACCGAGCTGCGCCTACCGAGAGGCGCCTACCGAGAGGCGCCCACCCTGAGAAGCACCCGAGATGGATTCTACATATAGGGAAGGGCCGCTGCCGGGGTCAAGTCTTCCCGCTCGGACCTGAGCCCGAGCTCCTATGCCACAGATTCCCGTATGAAACGGACTCCCAATCGCGTGCTGCGGGAGAGCGGTACTCAAAGTGTCTTGGGAAGCTGTCACTTCGTGTCCTCACGTGGCCAGACCGAAGCCGCGCAGAATCTATAAGTGTTGTATGCGCAAAGGGTTGCTATATGTGTCAGAATAAATTACAATCCGGCGATTCCAGTGGACGAACGTAGTTGGTTCAGGTGTATACGTTTACAGGCGAAACGCAAAAAATAGGACTTTGTACTGACGTGATTATGACAAGTAAACTGACGACTCCCAATGCCAGGCATGGCTGCACCTAGGTGGCTTCTTGCAGGAGAGGATGGCACAGATCTTCCCGCATCGGGCCAGCCTGGGAACCCCTAAGGCCAAGCGATCAAATATGCTACAGGACTAGTCCGATTTATCAAGGACGATCCGTTCGGTATGGCCTGAACCGCATCGCTCCCGGGCGAATGAAATTGGGCGCTTTTCAGCCAGCAGACATGGTCACGGCTGAGAACAATTTCGTCCTTGCGCGAGTGTATCGTGAATTACTAAGTGACCACTTGGTAGGCTATTATGGATTCATGTATACGGTGGCGCGCAACTTGTAAACATGAACGGATAGCTGGCTATGGACATCGTTCGCGGCTGGTTCGCTTCAATTCGAGACGGATCAGCCGCTTAAAGAATCGGGAGGATGACATCATGAAGAAGAAATGGTTGATGGCGGGTTTGGCCTGCTGCATAGGGGCCGTCGCGCTTGCCCCGATGGCCGGCGCGAGCTATGTCGTGAATTTCGTTGCCGGTTCGCTGCAGGAAACCGAAGGCATATCTGGGTTCGGAACTACGGGTAACATGATGGCGGGCATGGAGGTTACCGCCTACTTCGCCACCCCTACATCTGAAATGTCGGTCTGGCAGGCCTTGGCCGCGCCCGAAGGCGAAGCTGTCGGGAGCAGCATTTCCGGTTGGAAGCTCAATGTCTATGGCGACACCTACGGCGCCCCCTGGACACTGACGAACAACACCGGTCTTGCGCTCACGAAGATCCACATCGACGCCATTCCGGGCGATACGATGTTCGACATCACGACGTTTTCATCGGGTGGTAACATGACCGTCGGCACGCCGGGTTCGGCTTTTGGTCGGACGTTTATGCCGGTGAACGAGCTTGGGTCTCTGGAGATCACGGCTACGTACTATGACCTGATTGCCCTTGAGGGATTCGACCCCGTGGGAGATCTCTACCGCAGCCTCGAGATCGAATTCACGAACGCAGGCGGCCTCGCGACGGGTACAGATTTCCAGTTCTACGCCGACACCGACAATGTCGACCATGGCGGCGAGATCCCTGAGCCGGGCACGGCCCTTCTGCTCTCGGCAGCCCTGATCGGCGGCTTCCTCTACAGCCGGAAGCGCCGCGCCTAGAGCTGACCAACATCACCGGCACATTCACTCGTGACATGTGCTCGACGGGCACCGACCCCCGCATCGGTGCCCGTCTTCTATTTGCGGCCGTCCGCGTATCCACCCATCCACTCAATACCCACGCGCGCCCACTCCCCACCCACGCGCGCACTCACAACTCGTGCGCCCACCCGCCACCCACGCGCGCACCACTCACTCGCGCACACACCACCCACACGCGCCATTCACCACGCATACACCACCTACACGCGCCACTCACCACTTACACGCGCCATTCACCACGCCCACACCACCTACACCCGCCACTCACCACCCACACACCAGCAAGCACGCCGAACTCGTCTGCTACCTTCTCCGCTGGTTCGGTGGCAGAGAGGCATGCTGGAATCGCTTGCATGACAAGGTGATGCACAACCTATTGAACGACAGTCCATTGTCCAGTTTGCAGTTTACAGTATGGTTTATGCTGTAAGGCATGCCTAACGAACGCGGGGCCATCAGTGAAATGGCATGAAGAATTGCGGGCCGGCAACGACCATAAGCTATTGATATTATGCATTTTGCGAGTCTGTCGCAGCAAGCGTACACTTCGGCACACTGTATGCTTACACGATATCGGTATCGTGTAAACAAGTTGATGTTCAAGTGCATCCACGTATCCAAACGCTTCAACGCACTACCAAGGGGCAGACATCCATGAAGAAGCAACTCCTCACAGCCTTTGCACTGCTGGTCTCGGCGGTTCTGACGGCCAGCCCGGCAGGCGCCTACAGCACGCTCCAGGTCACCGGCTGGATGGCGGGCGGGGGCGGCGTCAGTGTGTGGTCGGATCTGGGCAACGGCACGCTCAGCGGGACCTATGGGGCGGGAGCCTTTGCCTGGAAACTCGACGGCCAGGTGATGGATACCCCGCTCTATTGCCTGGACCTGTTCCACACGTTCCACTTCGGCAACACCTGGACGGTGAATCCGATCATCGTTCCGCCCGATCCCCCGAACCCTCCGCCTTTCAATACGGGCGAGGCCGTTTGGGTCTATCAGAAGTACGGCAAGACCAACAACTACAGCCAGGCCATGGGAGTCCAACTCGCCCTCTGGGAAATCAGCCACGACCAGGGCTGGCGCGCGAACTTCACCGCCACCGGCGGCTGGTGGAGCACGGGGCTGTTCAAGTACACCGGCTCGCTCAGCAATGGCGGCTACGCCCAGGCCAACATCATTCTCCAGGACGCGTTCTCCAACTACGCCGACGGCGACGCCGGCCACGGCACCTACTACCAGCCCGTACCGTTCGAGAGCCAGATCTATGGCCAGGGGCAGCTCGGTGAGCTCACCCCCGTGCCCGAGCCGGGGATGTTGGTGCTGATGGGCGCGGGTTTCCTGGCCGCCTGGGTCGCTCTGCGCCGTGTTCGAAGCCACCGGTAACGAGAGAGCATCATGGCGACCGTCCTCACCCACCTGGTGACCGTGAGGAGGGAAGCCTCTGTGGATACACAATAAGGAGGTCTTTATGAGTTTCAGAGCGACTGCCTTGCTGATGCTGGTAGCCCTCGTCCTCGTGCCCGTCGTGCAGGCCCAGGTGCCGGTGTCGTTGTACGTGGATGCGGCCCCCAACATCTATGGTTCACCCGACTACGCACCCTGGAAGACAGCGGCGTTTGCGGATGCCTCGACCGGGACATTCGTGAACATGCTCAACAGCTACAATCCGGCCAATGTCGGCACGACGGACTTCGAGATCCAGGACGAGGTGGTCTACTCCTTCGGCGATCTCGGAAAGCGTCTGACGTGGATCTACTGGGTTCCGGGCGAGACTGTTGCGAGTCTATCTGGCCGCTTCAAGGTCAGCCTGTTCAATTACTGGGGTGATGAACCCGAGTTGGACTTCTATCTGGACTACTACGGCAGCACTTGGCTCGAGCCGACCTCGTGGATTGACTACGACAGCGACGGCGACGGCCAGACCGATGGTGTCATCGGGACGGCCGGAATGGCCTGGTGGGGTGCCTACGAGACCAACACGCCCGAGGAGCTGGCGGAAGACATCGCGGCGTGGGGTTCGGTGGACGAGACGTGGGTCTTCAAGACCATGCTGGACAACACCGAGTGCTCGATCACGTCGCATCGGGATGCGATCCCCGAGCCGGGAACCATGGCCCTCTTCGGTGTGGCCTTGATCGGCCTGGCCGGTTCCGCGGTGTATCGCCGCGCGCGCAAGTAGGTTCAGGCTTCATACGAAATCGCCACATTGCGTGGACAGAGAGCCGGCGTGCCGCTCAGAAACGGCCCGCCGGCTCCCGCTATGCCCGTGTGCACGGGCGATGACCTTCGCCCTGTCTATATCATGAATGGCATATCAGAACGGACTACTTCAGTGGCGGATACAACTCGGTTCGCGACAAACCGGCCTATCAGTATCACGGTATGGCCGGGCACGATGACGACGGGCAGAGTGTCATCGGTCCGATCCCCGAGCCGGGAACGATGATTCAGGTCGGCGTGGGACTTGCGGGGTCAGTGGCCGCCATCCGGCGGCGCAGGAGCTGATTCCGGCGCCCGCCGTCACCCCGCGCTTGCCCCGACCCTCGGCACGGGGTCATACTCATAGAACTCCCGCGCTAGGGGAGCGTACTTCAACACGACGCCAGGGCCACCCTCCACGTGCCCACCCCGTGAGTCGGGGCACGTCCTGGAGGATGCCATGACCCGCCAGCGCATTGCCAAACTGCTCCACGAATCGGTCTACAAGGTCATCCGCCGCGGTTCGCCGCTGCCCACGGTCGAGGAGTTTCTGGAGCTGCCCTTGGGCGGTCTGCTGCCCGAGTCCTCGCCGCGTGACTGGCCGGAGTTCTGGAAGGAAGCGTTGACGGCGGTCATCGAGGAGCGCTTCGCCCGCGAGGGGTACCGCATCGATGACCTGCACTCACGCATCTTCCTGCGCTGGAATCGCAAGATGCGATCGGTGCGTGACTGGATCGCCGAGCGGATCATGCCCCTGGTCCTGGCGATCCTGCTGCTCGCCGGCGCACTGGCGGCCCGGGCCGAAGCGCAGGCAGCGCCCGCGACCGCCCGGATCGCTGCGCCCGTCCCGACCGCCTCGCCCGTCTCGCCCGTCGCGACCCCAAGCCCACTCGCCGGCGTGAGTCTGGATGGGAGCGATGCCTTTCTCGAGATCACGCCTTTGGAGCGCTCCGGGGCGGGTGGCTTCGACCGGAACATCCGGGTGGAGTTTCGCAACGATCGGCGGTGGCGGGTGGAGGTGCCGGCGCAGATCGCTGCCGATCCGGCCAACTACCGCCTCACGAGCGACTGTGAGCCCGGTGAAGCGGTTGCGGTGGAACGGGCCGTATGGCGGGGCGTGCGCGACCGGGAAGGCTTCACGACCGGGGTGGTGCTCTACGGGCCGTTCGATGAGGAGTGCACCTACACGCTGATGATCGCGATGGCGGGGGTCGAAGCCGGACCCATTGAGGTAGCGCCACTGGAACTGGATCCGCCGTCGCTGCGCAGCGGCTTCGTGCGGTTCGTCCGGTTCGTGGATCAGCACATCTCCGGTACGATCGACCTGCGCACGCTCGACAGCGATGAGAACCGGGTCGGCGTCGATCTGCGATCCCAGCTCGATTTTCCCGTGGTTCGGCAGCGGCTGTGGGCCGATGCGTTGCACTTCCAGCTCGTGGTCGACGGGCTGCTGGCCTTCGATCGCGGTGCGCGGCAGGCGCACAACGCGTTGGAGGTGCAGTGTCAAGGGAGCTGGCTGCGGCACTATCGGCCATGGCCGGCCTGGTGGGGACGCCACATCCACGCCCTGGGCATCCAGCTTGCGCCGCTTGGCTTCGAAGGGGACCAGAACTTCGATGTGCTCGACTACACGGCCGGCCCTGCGGTCACCTTCTCGCTGCCCCTGGTGGATCCCGTGCTCCTGACCTGGCACAAGTTGATTGCCATGCCGCGCGGCTTTCTTCCACCGACGATCCGAATCGGCTACACGTACCTGCACCGCGTGCGGCACGGTGATGCCCGGCCGGTGCCCGACCGCGAGCGGCTGGATGTGGAACTGGTCATGCTGGCGCCGCTGCTGCGGCCGCTCGATATCGAGGTCCGCTACCGCTACTACCACGATTTGCGCAACGCCGCGGAGGAGTCGATCCTCGAACTGGCCTGGAAGTGGTACGTGGCCGACGATACCCGGACCGCGGTGCTGCTCAAGCTCGTGCACGGCGCCCTGCCGCCCGAGTTTCGCGATGTGAACATGGTCGGGATCGGATTCGCGCTGCGGCTGTGATCCTTCGCAGTCAACCCGGCTCCACCTGCGTTCACTCGCTCAGCAATCTGATAGTATCTGCCCGAACAGCCGAGCGAACGTCGCGGAATTCGTCTTGCTCCGGTTCGCCGCCCGGTTGAATTCCTACGTCCGGCTTCCGGCACACGACTCACCCGGGCAGTCGGGCGGGCGGGCTTCGAAAGGCCCGCAGCCCGCCGGCAGTTGGGATCAGTGGCCGCCCGGAAGCCGATCCGTGGAGAACCAGATTCTGTACCCGTTGGGTTCCAGGGCCTGCATCCCCCGCATGCTTTCCTCGGGAACCGGCCGGAAGTCCTGTTCCAGCCACTCATGCCAGGCCCGTGCGAGCAGTTGTGGGGGTAGTGAGAAGTGCGGCCGGCGGTCCGATAAGTTCACGGCGCAGAGGAACATCTCGCCGCCCAAGGTGCGTGTATACACGAGGACATCCGGGTGGTTGGTCGCGACGCGCTCCAGGTCTCCCCGCCGCAGGGTGTCACTTCGCTCCCGAAGCCTCGTCAGGGTCGTGTAGAGCGTCAGGTAATTCTGGTCCCCTGCATGCCAGGCAATCGCCATTCGATCGCTGGGCGTGACTGGCTCGCGCACGGCGATCTCCTGGCCCATGAGCATCTGGGGCGTGCCGGGAATGGTCATGAAGAATGCCGCGAAGCCACGTACCGCCGGCCAAGTGTAGAGTATGCTCGAACGTTGGCTGAAGTGATCCTCGATGCAGTGGATCGTGGTCTGTCCTCGGCCCGGCAGCCTGAGCCCGGCCGTCAGCGCCTGCCAGATCTGGGTGTTGTGTCCCGGATCGGCCATGTCTTCCAGACGGGCCTCGTCCAGCCGTTCCTTGAGCATCGGTGAATAGAGCGCGTTGAAGCCGAACTCGAGGTACTTCGGCCTGGAGGATTCGGCGATGAGCGCCACACCTGGATGGGTCGCGCGGAGATTCAGGATCAGGTCGCGCCAGAAGTCATCAGGGGCCATGGCGGCCAGAGGGCATCGGAAACCGTCTATGCCGGCTTCGTGCAACCAGTACCGGAGCGTTCCCTCGAGATACTCACGCACATCCGGGTTGTCGAAATCGAAGTCGGCGATCCCGCTCCAGCGCGTCATGCGCTGGGTCAGCATGCCGCTCTCATCTCGCAGGAACCAATCCGCGTGCTCGCGCATTGCGACGTGGTCGATTGCCGCCACCGGCAAGACCACATCGAGCAGCACGCGCAACCCCCGCTCGTGGGCCGACTGCACGAAGCGGCGCAGAAGCTGCGTGTCGCCAAACTCGCTGGCGATGGCGCGGTGGTCACGTACGGCATAGAGGTTCCCGAGCTCGCCTTCCCGTTCGGCATCTCCTGGAGGGAAGAGCGGTACCAAGACCAGATTCGCCACCCCCAACTCGACCAAGCGATCCAACTCGCGACTGGCCCCTCTGAGATCTCCGGTATCCGAGAAGCCCCGTAGGTGAAGCTCATAGAGCGTATGGCCGGTGAACCAGTCCAGCTCGGAGACATCCTCGTTCGCCGGCGCGACCTTCTGGACAGCCTTGCCCGCGTCACCGCAACCGGCCAGCGCCAGCAGAACAAGGATCAGCAGTAGCGATGATCTAGTCATTGTTCGTCCTCTCCTGTGGTGGCGGAGGACCGATACGCCTGTGCGATGCTTCCTCCTGGGAGGTGGGTCGCTCGAACCGCAGGTAGTAGACCGAATGCGCTGGTTGTGTATCGATCCGCACCTGGCTCCGCTCGAAGATTCCGCTCAACGTCTTCAACCACTGCAGATGCGCCGTGATCTCGGGTGATCGATGGTACTCTGCCGCCAAGCGCACGAAACTCGCCGAGTCACCGCGCGCCCGCTCCAGCTGTTCCCTGGCGCTGGCCTCGGCCGCCGCCACCAGCGAGCGCGCCTCACCACGTGAGCGCGGCACGATCGAGCCGGCGTATCCTCTGGCTTCTTGCACGGTCTCCTGCTTCCTCACGCGCGCGCTGGCCACGCGCTGAAATGCTTCGGCGACCGTCGCCGGGGGCGACATCTCGGCCAGCTCCACTGAGATGATCCGCACACCGAGACCCAGGCTGTTCGCCAAGGCCTGCACGCCCTCACGCACAGCGCGCCGTAGCACCGGTTGACCGCCCGTCATGGCCATGTCGACGTCGACGGCCGCCAGTTCCCGGCACAGGCACTCCTGACCCGCGGCCCGTAGAAGCCGGTCCAACTCCTGCACGCCGAAGAGGGACCGGTCCAGGTCGACGATGTCGTAGCTCAGGATCGCGCTGACCATCATCAGGTTCTCATCCCCGGTGATCAGCTCGCGGCCGGAGGTGTCTGCCTGAAATGGCAGGCTGTGCAATTCGCTGACCCGGGCGCGTTTGATCTGCTCGATCGGACGCGGCCAGTGGAACTGCACACCCGGTTCGACCTCCAGGGCGATCGCCTTGCCCCAGCGGAGGACGAGAGCCTGCTCGCCGCTGGAGAGCGTGTAGAAACCGCTGGCCAACCAGGCGACCAGCCCGGTCGCACACAGCACAAGAGCGACCAGCGGCTTCCGGCTACCGCACATGCGCCGTTCTCCCGATCGGGCTGGGCAGCTCCCGCCCGCCGGACTGCAGCGCCTCCAGAAGGGGCGATTGCTCGTCCAGGATGATTGTGGACTGTTCGGAGAAGATCTTCTGGTAGGCCTCCAGCGAACGGACGAAGCGATAGAACGGAAGGTCGCCGCGGTAGGTATCGCCATAGATGCGCATCGCCTCGGCTTCGGCGGTGCCGCGAATGATCTCCGCCTGGTGCTCGGCCTCGGCAAGAATCGTCCGGCTGGCCAGGTCCGCGTCGGCACGGACGCGCAGAGCCTGTTCTTCACCCTCCGCGGAATACTTACGGGCGATCCGGTTGCGTTCGGCCCGCATCCGTTGGTAGAGGGCCGCTTTGTTCTGCTCGGGCAGCATGATCTGCTTGATGAAGACCCGTTCCACGCGGATTCCCAGATCGGTGCTCGCATTGCGTAGATGGGTCGTCAGATCCGCAACCAGATCCTCGAAGGCAATCTGACCGCGATCGACGTTCACCAGCGCGTCCAGGGCGCACTGGCCCAGCAGCATGCCGGTGAAGGAGGTCAGCAAGTCGGTCAACCGTAGCTCCAATCCGTCCACGTCGCGCACGGTCTTGATGAACAGGATCGGATCGACGATGCGGTAGCAGATCGCCTCGGCCAAGACCACGTTCTTCTTGTCGGCGGTGAGGAACTCCGTGGGTCTCGGCTCGATGATTGCGAGGCGCGCATCCAGCCGACGAGGACGGTCGATGGGCGCGGGCAGTTTCCAATGGAGCCCCGGTTCGGCGATGATGCGCACCGGCTTACCAAACCGCTGGACCACGGTGACTTCTCCCTGCCGGGATACAATGGTGCTCAGTGACAGGCCTATGCCGCCAAGCACGACCACAAGGCTCAAGGCAAGGATTCTACTCATATCTAGGATCCTCAGTGTCTGGCGACAAGTAGATGCGACGCTGCGCGGCTGCGGGCAGCACCGTCAAGGTCTTGCCGATCAGGGCTTCCTCCATGGCGTCCCAGTGCAGCCGGATCCGGTGTACGACGTCGTCGCGCCCGAACGCCTGCTGGCGTAGTCGGAAGCGCTCGGCCCCGGACGAGGTGCTCGTCACTCGATCGAGCGAGTCGGCTCGGGCTGCTTGGACGATGGCAACCGCCTGACCGCGGCTGCGCGGCACCAGCTCGTTGGCATACTCGTGCGCGCGCAGGATGATCTCATTCTTGGCCTCCTTGGCGCTTACCACTGCCCTGTACTGCGGCACGACTGGCAGGGGCGGGTGCGCCTCCAGCAGGTAGACGCCCAGAACCTCGACCCCCATGTCCAGTTCATCCACGCGGTCGCGCATGGCGTGCTCAAGGCTTGTCTGCAACATGTGCCGCTGGGATGTCAGCAGTCCATCGAGCGGAAACCGGCGCTGCGCGGCGTGCACGTCGTGGACGAAGACGGCGCGCAGGATCGCGATCGGATCCCGGGCTTGGAGGCCGAACCGGACCGGATCGATGATCCGGTAGTAGCAGACCAGGCGACTGTCGACCAAGTTCTCGTCTCCCGTCAGGGTCAAGGCCTCCTCGGGGCGGGTGCGCTGGCGCTCCTGCGTGTGGAGCGCCTCCCAAAGATTGGCCGTCGCCTCGTCCTCCGTAACCGTCGGATCGGTTCGGAATCCCAACTCCAGGCGCGATACGAGCCCGGTGTCGAAGATTTCCGCCGTTCCGAACGGTGGCGGCCAGTGCAGGTGCAGTCCCGGTCCACGCACGCCCATCACGCGCCCTAGTCCCAGCTCCACGCCTTCCTGCCAAGGCTGGATGGTGTAGAACCCGACGCCCACGTACAGCGCCAGGACGATCGCCGCAAGGCCGCCCAGAACGAGCCGCCCGTGGCGCAGTACCCAGTCGTCCCCCCAGAACCCCAACGCGTGCACGTGGGCAGAGATGCCGGCCACCTTCAGAACCGCCCGCTTCAGCCGCTGCCCCACCCGCGCGAACCACTGCGGCAACAGCACCTGGCGCAGGATGCCGCGGGGGCGGTGTGGGATCCGATGATATGCGCCGGCCAAGCCGTGGCGGAGATTGCGTCCGGCGGTGGCCAACGGCGCCGGCCATGTCACGTGCAGCTGAGCCACCGTGCGAAAGAGCAGACTGACGGCCATGTTGAGAATGGTCAGACCGATCAAGGCCGTCATCCAGCGCTCGATGTCCAGTCCGAAGTAGCCGACGAGAATCGTGCACCAGACTCCCAAGGACGTCAGGAAATCCGAACGAGTGTGGAGGCCTTCGGCCTCGAACAGCGCCGAGTCGTAGCGCCGGCCCACACTCCGCTTGTAGCGCGACATGAGGAACGTGATGACGAGCGCAGCGGTAATTCCGGCAAAGGCGATGACTTGGCTGGGATCACGTGCCTGGACGAAGCGCTCGGGAGGGTTCTGCACGACAAAGGACAACAGATGCCAGGCGCCGTATCCCATGATCGCGGCCACACCCAGGCAAAGCAGAGACTCGGCGAAGCGTCCCCAGTTTCGGGATAGATAACGGTGATTGACCAGGATGGAGAGCAGTACCGTGGACGTCACGGCCAGGTCACCGCCTGAGTGCAGCGCATCCGCCAACAGCACGATGCTGCCGGTCAAACATGACAAACCGTAGAGGATCAGGATCAAACCCGCATCCGCACTGAGCGCCAACACGGAAGCGCGGACGAGGGCCCGGACGCGCGCGTTCTCCCCCTCGGCATCGCTGGGCCGACTCAAGTTTTTGGCGGGCCCCAGACCGTTTGGTGCAGTCATTCACACAACTCCAATTCAGACTAGGCTTGACCGCGGAACTCTGCGCGGCGGGGGTTAGTGATGCGTGAGCGAAGCGTGCGGCTCCTGATAAGCCCTGGCGACACGGGGGCCCCTGCCGGCGGGGCCCCCGCGGAATCCAGCCTGTATGGACTGCCTGATTATTGAAGCAGGGTCATGCGCTTGGTGTCGATACGGCCATTGACAGTCAAGCGGTAGTAGTAGGTTCCGCTGGCGCAACGGAGTCCATTGGCACCTGTACCGTCCCACATCATCGTATAGGTTCCGGGCGCCAGCGTTTCGTTTGCCAACGTCTGGATCTGTCGGCCCTGGACATCAAGCACCTGCACCATGGCATGGGCCGCGGTGGGGATGTCGAACTTGATGTTCGTGGACTGACGGAACGGGTTCGGCCAGTTTTCGTGCAGCAGAGAACTGGCTGAACGCACGTTGAGATCGACGGCCGGCTCGAGCGGCTCGTACTCCAGGATGGGCGTGGGCTCGTCCAGCAGTGTGAATATCGCCATTGCCAGCTCGATGTTGTCCAGGTAGGGGCCCACCACGGGGTCGTACTCGTCGGCATACTCGTCCAGCAGAGTGCTTCCGTAACCCTTGTAGAAGAAGGGGATGGCCTCGTTGGTGTGGCCGGCCGAGGAAACCGGGTTCTGCCAGTCATCGCCCGGGGCGCTGTAGAAGTAGAAGCTCGGCACCACGCCCGCGCCGTTGTCGGCGACAGGCGCGAACCAGGTGGCGGGATCCTCGGGATCGACACCAGCGCCCCAGAGATAGCCGGTCTCATGGTCACCGGTGACCACGACCAGCGTCTCGTTCCAGTTGCTGTTCGTCTCGACCCACTCGACCACCGCGTCGAACGCGGCGTTGAAGTCGTCCTGCTCCTCGATCCAGCGACCCATGAGACGCGCGTGGCCGGCCCAGTCGATCGCGCCGCCCTCGATCATCATGGCGAAGCCGTTAGGATTCTGGCCCAGGACGTTGAGGGCGCCGCGCGTCATCGTCGCCAGCGAGGGCACGTTGCTGATCATCGGATCGGTGTAGGGCGGCAGGGTCGTGTTGTAGTTGCCACCATAGGGCACGCTGTCGCCCGCGCGGTTGTGCTGCAGGGTATGCGAGACCTGCGCGACGCCGAAGACCTTGTCGGCCTGCAGCGTGCCGTCCGCCAGGGCCTCGAAGGCGGCCTTCTCGTCGATGAAGGTCCAGTCGGTCTGGCCGCCGGTAAGCTCATTCCACAGCTCGTAGCCGCCGACATACTTCCAGTCGCCGGGCACGCTCGGGTCGCCCGGATCCCACTCGCCGTCGCCGCCGTAGTTGGGGTGGCCGCAGCCCATGATGACTTCCATGTCGCTGCCGATCATCTCCTGGGCGATCTCGGCGTAGTTGTTGCGGCTCTCGTTGTGGGCGATGAAGCAGGCGGGCGTCGCATGGCTCAGTGGAACGCTGGTCACGACACCCGTGGCCTTGCCGAGCTCCTCAGCCCGCTGCATGAAGTGAACCAGCGGCACGCGCCCGCCGGGACCGGTGCCGACGCCCATGCCGATCGACCCCTTGTAGGTCTTCTCACCGGCCGACATGGCCGTGCCCGCCGCGGCCGAATCGGTGGCGTAGTTCTGCATGTAGTACCAGTCGGCCCAGGCCAGGTCCGGGTCGTAGCCGTAGATGCCGACGAACCCGCCGCCGCCGTAGGGAGGCGTCTCGCCACCCTCATGGTACATGTAGTTGGTCATTCCGCAGACATTCCAGCCGGGATCGACTTCGTAGCCGGCGCGCTCGCCGTTCCAGTACGCCGTGGCGTCCAGACCGGTCTGGCCCCAGCCATCCGAGATCATTACGATGACATTCTTGACTCCAGCTTCGGCGGATCCGGCTGCCAGCAGCAGCGCCAACGAGACCGCCAACATCATCATGGACCTCCGCATGGGTTCCTCCTTCTCTCCGTCTTGTGAATCCTGGTCTCCCTGATGACGATCCTTGACGATGCAAGGATGATCGCGATGGAGGAAAGACAACGATGGCCAGTGGTTTCTGCCGGGACGCCGTCGCGCTTCGATCCTTGAAGCCGAAGTCGAGGCTCCAGCGAGCAGCAATTCGAAAAGACCTCATGGGCTTCCCTCCCGGAGACAATATGGCAGCGGCAGGGGAACCTGCTGTGACCCTGCGGTATGACCTTCGTTAGTAGTTGGAGCATTGGGCGCGCCCGGGGTCCGGGCAGGATGTCATCCGTTCATGACGGCACCGCGTGGCCGTGGCAGCCGACCACGTCAAGACCGCCCCGCGGGCGCCGGTGGGGAAGTTCCCCAACCCATTCCCGGGGGCATGCGGAGTCAGAAGAGAGGATTGCCGGATGTCGGACGAAGCCGAGATGTTGTATCTGTCGTCCGGAAGACAAGCTGGTGAGACACGAACGGCCTCCCCAGCTGCAACTCCCCATCGGCAGTTCCGGCAGCCAATCAACGAGGTCGAGCGCCTGCCTTGGGGCTTCCGCATCGCTTGGACCGGCTGTGCGGGGCGTGAGGGATCCTCTGCCCGCCGGCGCCCATGTAGGAGGACTCTCAGATGAAGATCACGATCGACCGCGAAGAATGTACGTCCTGCGAGGTGTGCTGGGGCGCCTGTCCCGACGTCTTTCAACAGAATGAGGATGATTCGTGGAGCGAGATCGTCGCGAAGCACCGGGTCGACGGTGACCCGAGCCGGGGCGAGGTGGGCGATGACCTGGCTGCAGGCGTGCGGGAGGCGGCCGAGGGCTGCCCGGTCGAGATCATCCATGTATCGTAGAGGCCACCGTCTTGTTCCCGTGGGCCGCTGCGCTAGCCGGCGTGAGCCGCGTCACTGCCTGCGCTCGTTCGCGTCAGCAGTCCGGCTTCCTCCAGGGTTCGCTCGATGACCTCGGCGGCCTGCGCCGGAGTGAACACCGCGCTGTTCACGATCGCCTCGGGCCGGCGGGGCGGCTCATAGGGGACGTTGGCGCCCGGTAGGAAATCGATCTGGCCCTGATCGGCGCGGCGCCAAAGGCCCTTCGGATCACGCTGCCGGCATACGGCCGGATCACAGACCACGTGAACTTCCGCGAAGCGTTCGATACGCGCGCGGGCCGCGTCCCGGTAACGCTGCAAGTGCGCGGTCGCGGCGATGATGACATTCACGCCGTGTTCGCTTATGAGGACGGCCAGCTCGACCAGCTCGGCATAGAAGCGCTCGCGCTCCCGGCTCGTGTAGCCGGCTTCGGGCATCAGTCGACGCCGCAGGTCGTCGGAGTCGAGCAACGCTGCCCGGATGCCTCGCTCGTGAAGACGGGTCTCGAGAGACTCGCCTATGATGGTTTTGCCGGAGGCCGGCAAGCCGGTCAGCCAGACGGCCAGTCCCCGTTCGGCGCTCATACACGCTCCTCGAGATAGGTCTCGATGTCGATGTAGTCGAATTCCCTGGTCTGCAGAACATTGTCTGCGAAGGGATGAAAATCCCCATGGACCTGGCAGAGCCGCTCCTCGAGCGTTGTCAGCTCCCATCGCCATCGATTGGCCCGTTCCTCCAGTTCGATGAGTTGCTCGCGGCTCACGAACGTCGCCCGTTCGGGATAGCTGGCGGTAAGTCCCATGATGCCCTCGCCGTGGCCTACCAGATCTCGCAACCTCCGCTTCCAGAGAATCGGATCGCGATGATGACGCTGATGGATCTGCGCCAGGTAACCGGCCAGCAAGTCCCGGCGATGCCGGTCGCGCGCTTGGGCCTGCTGGCCGTCGCGCATGCGCTTCAGATCGTCGGCGTAGCGGTCCCCGGTCCGAAACTCGGTGACCAGCATGCCCTGCCCCGCGTCGGCGATCGAGCGCAGGGCTCCGCCTTGGGTCTGGAGCAGAAGATCGATGGCCGGCACGTGCCGGGGCAAGTCGTTGAAGGTACGGTAATCCAACCACAACGCGGCGATGCGGTCGTCGCTGCGCTCACGTCCGAAGGCGTTGCGCTTGACGCGGCGGAAGAGGTCCAGCCGCTCCCGCTGGAAAAACCGCCCTTTCCATGAAAGCCGAGTGCGGCTATCATGAAGTGTAGATGGAGAGTCTGCAGCCAGAGAGCTGCACGGCACACCGACCCGGGGCGGGTAGGCGAGCCGGGCGAGGTGGGACTCGCCGAACGGGACACGCCCGGAAAGGAGGTGATCCGTTGAGCATAGACAGATTCGACATGGTGGAGGTGGCGTCCCCGTAGGGGACCTCTCGCCACACGTGGCGTCATGACCGGGCCCCGTAGCGGGGAAACCCAACGCCACCACCACGGGTCATGTTGCGGCCCCGTCCTCTTTGGGCGGGGCCGCTTCCTTGAGTCTCCCCGCCCGCCGGATCATCCCGCTAATCGTAGCGCACAGCGCTGCCGATGCTTACCGCATATACCCGGCCTGACGGCCGCGGCCCGATTGCCGTGGTCAATCGGTCGATCGGGGTACGGATCGATCAATACAGAAGAACTCATGCACAAACCCGTACGCGGAAAGACAAGGATGGATCGGGTGCCTGGGAGGGCTGTGTCCTCCCTGAACGGGCAGGAATGCCAGTGGGCGCTGCTACGCGCCGTGGGCGAGGCGGTGGTTACCTGCGACGCGGCGGGCCGGATCGTGGACCTGAATCCCGCGGCCGAGTCGATGGCCGGCTGGAGTTTGGCGCAGGCCCAGGGCCGGCCGCTCGCCGATCTCTTCCCCATCGCCAACGGCGCGGCCCACGACTCCGGCGGGCATCCGGTGGAGCAAGCCCTGGCCTCCGCAGAGCCGGTCGCGCTGCCCCCTGGCAGCGGCCTCACGACCCGCACCGGCGCGCAGCGTGGGGTTGCCGGCAACTGCGTCCCCGTGCTCGATCCGGCCGGTCGAGCGGTCGGCGCCGTCTTGGCTCTGTGCGAGGTCGCCGAAGAGAGCCGCCGGCGCACGGGGAACTTTCGCGCCTTCTTCGAGTCGATGAGCGACCTGATCGTCGTGGCCACCACCGAAGGCCGTCTGCGCTATGCCAATCAGGCCCTCCTGCGCAGGCTCGGCTATACGGCCGCCGAGATCGAGTCGATGCATGTACTGGATCTGCATCCGGCCAACGAGCGGGCGGAGGCCGAGCGGATCCTGGCCGCCATTATGCGGGGCGAGCAGGAGACCTGTACCCTGGCGCTCTGCGCCAAAGATGGATCGCTCCTGCCTGCCGAGACCCGGGCCTGGGCCGGCACCTGGGACGGCCAGGAGTGCCTCTTCGGGATCTCGAAGGATCTGACCGTGGAACGCGAGGCGCAGCAGCGGTTCGAGCGCCTCTTCCGCAACAACCCGGCCTTGATGGCGCTTTCCTCGCTGCCCGAGCGACGCTTCACCGATGTCAACGAAGCCTTCCTCAAAGCGACCGGGTACACGCGCGAGGAGGTGATCGGCCGGACATCCGCCGAACTGGGCCTGTTCGAGAAGCCCCTGCAGCAGAATCATGTGGCCAGCCAGTTACAATCCAGCGGCAAAGTCGTCGATGCCGAGCTTCAGGTTCGCTGCAGGGACGGCTCTGTCCTGGACGGTCTCTTCTCGGGCGATGTGATTCGCAACCAGGGCCGCGAGCATTTTCTCACGGTCATGATCGATATCACCCGGCTCAAGCAGACCGAACGCGAGCTGCTCCAGCGAATGCAGGTCGAGCGCATGATCAGCGAGATCTCCAGCGAGCTCGTCGCGGTCACGCCGGACGCGTTGGATGAGGCCGTCGATCGGGCCCTGGCCAACATTGGCGCCTTCGCCCGGGTGGATCGCGCCTACCTGTTCCAACTGCGCGGCGATGGCCGCCTCGCGGAG
Source organism: uncultured bacterium (assembly GCA_964417675.1). Taxonomy (GTDB): domain Bacteria; phylum Eisenbacteria; class RBG-16-71-46; order CAIMUX01; family WJJG01; genus CAYQJL01. The sequence goes on from CAYQJL010000191.1 coordinate 35,911, forward strand.
ATCACGCACGAGTGGTGCGCCAAGGGCATCCCATCCCAGATCCAGGCGTTTCATGAGATCCCTCTGGACGAGGCGCTGCCCTGGTTCGCCGAACGCGTTCGCCGGCATGAGGTCATCCACCTGCCCGACAGGTCGGCGCTGCCCGAGGAGGCGCGCGTCGACCGCGCGCATCTGGAGAGGCAGGGCATCCAGTCCCTGTTGGTTGTGCCGGTCCTTTCCGGAGCCCATCTGCTGGGGTGTCTCGGCTTCGATACCGTGCAAGCGCCCCGGGCCTGGACCGATGACGATCAGATGGTCTTGCGACTGGTGAGCGAGATCATCGGTCACGCGCTGGAGAAGCGCGCGGCCGAACGTCGCCTCGCCGATGAGCGCCAACGGCTCACCAATGTCATTGACGGCACCAATGCGGGCACCTGGGAATGGAACGTGCGGACCGGCGAGACCATCTTCAATGAACGCTGGGCCAGCACGCTCGGGTACGCCTTGGCTGAGCTGGAGCCGGTTAGCATCGCGACCTGGGAGCGGCTGACGCATCCGGATGACCTGCGCGAATCGATGCGGCTTCTGCAGAAACACTTCGCCCGCGAGACCTCGTTCTACGATTGCCGCCTGCGCATGAAGCACAAGCAGGGGCACTGGGTCTGGGTGCATGACCGCGGCCGCGTGGTGACCTGGACCGAGGATGACCGGCCGCAGATGATGTTCGGCACCCATCTCGATATCACCGAGGCCATGAAAGCCGAGGAGGAACTGCGCGAGACCAATCGCCAGCTCGAGGAGACCACACTGCGGGCCAATGAGATGGCGGTCCAGGCCGAGATGGCCAGCATTGCCAAGAGCGAGTTCCTGGCGAACATGAGCCATGAGATCCGTACCCCGATGAACGGCGTCATCGGCATGACGGGCCTGCTGCTGGACAGCGAGCTCACCACCGAGCAGCGGCGCTATGCGGAAATCGTTCGCTCCAGCGGTGAAGCGCTCCTGGCGCTGATCAACGACATCCTGGATTTCTCGAAGATCGAGGCGAAGAAGCTCGAACTCGAGACGCTGGACTTCGACCTCGCGACCATGCTCGAGGATTTCGCCACGGGGATGGCCTTGCAGGCGAATCAGAAGGGCCTCGAGCTGGTCTGCGGATCCGATCCGGATGTTCCCGCCCAGCTGCGCGGAGACCCGGGCCGCCTGCGCCAGATCCTGACCAATCTGACCGGCAACGCCATCAAGTTCACCCAGCAGGGCGAGGTGGCCATCCGCGTGCACCTGGACCTGGACCTGGGCCAGGACCTGGACCTGGACCTGGGCCAGAACCAGGACCGGGACAGCAGCCCCGGATCGCCGCCGGGAGCACCCGGGTCGCCGCCGGGAGCACCCGGGTCGACGCCGGAGGCACCCGGGTCGACGTCGGAGGCACCCGGGTCGACGCCGGAGGCACCCGAGTCGCCGCCGGGGCCGCCGGGGGCCGAGTCCGCCACGGCGGCCTCCTGTGCGTCGTGCGAGCCCGGGCCCGGGATCGTATTGCGCTTCTCCATTCGCGATACCGGCATTGGGATTCCGGAACGTAAGATTCCCATGCTCTTCAAGGAGTTCACCCAGGTGGACGCCTCCACCACGCGGCGCTTCGGCGGTACCGGTCTGGGGCTGGCGATCTCCCGTCAGCTGGTCGAGATGATGGGTGGCCAGATCGGTGTCAGCAGCCGGGAGGGCGCGGGATCGGAGTTCTGGTTCACGGTCCGTCTCGAGCGGCAAGCCGCCGAGGTCCCGAGCGATGCGCCGCAGGTGGATCTTGGCGGCATGCGTGTGCTGATCGTGGACGACAATGCCACCAACCGCGAGATTCTGGGCGCGCGTCTCAGGTCCTGGCGGATGCAGGTGGCCGAGTGCGAGGATGGCCCCCGGGCGATCGAAGCGGTCCACAGGGCGCTGGCCGAGAACCGTCCATTCCAGATCGCCCTGATCGACGGGCAGATGCCGGGCATGGACGGCGAGGCGGTGTGCCGGACCCTCAAGGCCGACTCCCGGCTCGCGGCAATGCGCATGATCCTGCTCACTTCATTGGGGGTGCCGGACGATCCGAGGCGGCTGAAGGAGATCGGCTTCGACGACTCCCTGTCCAAGCCGCTGCGCCATGAGGCGCTCCGAGCCGTCCTGTCGCGGGCGCTCACGCCTCCCGCGGCGGCCCTGACCCCGGCGGCCCTGACCGCGGCGGCCACGGGCGGTGCGCGGCCCGGGACTGCGGCGCAGACGTTGGCGGCCCAGTTCACCGGCCGCAACGCGCGCATCCTGCTGGCCGAGGACAATCACACGAATCAGCAGGTCGCGCTCGGGATCCTGAAGAAGCTCGGGCTCAACGCCGACGCCGTGGCCAACGGGGCCGAGGCCGTCAACGCGCTGACATCGATCCCCTACGATCTGGTCCTCATGGATGTGCAGATGCCCGAGATGGACGGCCTGGTGGCGACCCGTCGCATCCGCCGGCGAGGATCAGAAGCCCGCAATCCCGAGATTCCGGTCATTGCCATGACCGCCCACGCCATGCAGGGCGACCGGGAGATGTGTCTGGACGCCGGCATGAACGACTACCTACCCAAGCCGATCACCCTCCAGGCGTTGGCCGCGGTACTGCACCGATGGCTCCCGCCGGCGAAGCCCCGCGAGGCGACCGCATCCCCTGGGGCGGCCGCGTCACCTGGGGCGGCGGTATCCCCTGGGGCGATCACATCGCCCGGGACCGCTGCATCGCACAAGGCGGTGGCGTGGGATCGCGCGGACATGATGGAGCGGCTTCTCGGGGATGAGGAGTTGATCGACCTGGTCCTTCGCGAATTCCTCGCGGACATACCACGGCAGATCGCGGCTCTCGAGGAGTGCCTGGCGGCCGGCGATGAAACCGAGGCCCGCCGCCTGGCCCACACGATCAAGGGCGCCTCCCAGAACGTCAGCGCGCCGGCCCTGAGCGAGCTGGCCGCCGGTTTGGAGCAGGCCGCGGCCCAACGCGATCTGACCACCGTGCGGGAGGCCCTGGGGGATCTGCGGGAGCAGTTCCACCTGCTGAAACAGGAGCTGGACGGCTCCGGCTGGGAGAATTGCGACCGGGGGCAGAACGCCGCGTGAGACGGCCGGCAGGCCGGCTCCGGCTCGCACGTGGAAGCCCCCCACCCGCGGGATTCGCGATCCTTACCGCCCACCGACTCGACGTCCGGCTCCCATACGTGCTAGGCTCACGGCTCCCTTGCAATCGAGGATCTGCAGGAGCCGTCATGGAGTTGGCCCGCCACCCGGCCGCGCCGGAGAAGAATCCGCGGTCCCGCTCGCAGCGGGGCCGGCCGGCGGATGCGCTGCCCGAGGAGGGTGCGCGCCAGGCGTTCGAACGCCTGCGCTCGGCGGCCGGCTCCGGCGAGCAGTTCCGTTTCATCAGTGAGCCGCGGCGCGGCGCCTATCTGGCCATCCTGCATGCGTTGCATCGCCGCCGCATCGCCCACGAGATGGAGGTCTACCACGACGACCTGCGCGACGAGGTCGCCGGGCTGCTCCAGGTGGAGCCCGGCCGCGAACTCGCTCCCGGACGCGACAGCGGGCTCGATCTGGACCCGCAGCAGTTTCGCAGCGATGTCGAGCAGCTCCGCCGCTGGGGCAACGTCACCGAGCGCATCGAGCCTACCCGCATCCGCAGCCTTGCAGACCGCGGGCGCAGCAAGCTGCTGCTCCGCCTCGAGCCCGGCACCGCGGCCTTCCTGCACTTCCTGGAGGGTCTGGCCGACCCGCTGCCCCTGGGCCTGCGCGACCAGGGCGCCAACCTGCTGGCCGACGTGCACGAGAACCTCAAGGAAGCCGTGCGCAGCCTGAAGCAGGCCCGCGAACGGATGGATGACGCGGGGCGTGAGCTGGACGGTGATCCGGCGCATGACGAGCGGCGCGAACGGATGTCTGAAAGCGACGCCGAACAGGCCGGCGCGGTCACGGATCCCCGCGCGGATTTCGAGCAGGCCGTGTTGCGCGCCTCCCACCTCATCCACGAGGCGGACGCCAAGACCGGGCGGGTGGCGGCCGAGCTCGTCGAGTTCGAGGACCGGCTTACCCGCTTCGTGATCGAGCCGTTTCGGATCGCGGATGTGGTTGCGCTGGGCAACTGGCTCGAGCACTACTTGGACCGCTACCTTTCCTTGCTCGACGAGCGCGGCCTGCCCATTCGCCGGGTGCTCGGCCAGCTGGCCGGCGAGCGGCTCGGGCCTCTGCTGGGCGTGGCCGAGGATCTCGAACGCCGCCAGCTGGCCGAGACCCCGGGGCTGGCTGAGACGCCTGTGCGGCTCCGGGCGGCCAGCGAGACCGTTGCGGCCCTGCGCCGCTTCTTCGATCCTCATCACGGGCTGGCCGAGATCTGTCGCCGGATCAACCGCCGCACCCGCGACGCCATCCGCCGCATCCAGCGTCATGTTGAGGCGCTTCGCCTGCGCAACGTGCGTACCGAGGCGATTCGCGCGCGTACCGTGGAACTCATGGCCCTGCCGGTGGGACGTGACAGCGACCGGCGGGCGGGCGCCTTCCTGAGCGAGCTGATCGCGGCGGTCGGGGCCCGCAGCGACGGGCGCGCCGGCACGCCGGAACGGCGGGCCGCCCCCCCGCGTCCCAACCGCCGCTATGAATCCTCCCGGCGCGACTACCGCGGCGATCCGTTGCCTGCCAAGCGCGGCCAACCGGGGCAGCGCCGCGAGCTCGAGCGCCTGCGCCTCGAGCGCCTCTCGCGCTTCGTCGAGACGCGCCTGTTGCGCGGCCGCCCCGCGGCGCGGTTGACCGAGACGCAGCTGGAGAGCTCGGAGGATTCCAAGACGCTGGTGCAGGCCCTGGCGGCCTATCTGCTTGCCGAGGGGCGCCACCGCCGCTATCTGAGCTATCGTCTCGAGCGCGCGGCTCCCGGCGAGCGCGGTTGCATCGAGGCGGTCGATCACGTCCTGGACCTGCCCGACGCGCGGGTTGCGAGGTGCGCCGGACGGCCGGCGACCGCTCGGTCGGATGCGCCGACGGCCGAGCCGAAACCAGAGGAGACGACGGCATGAACGACTTCATCCCGGATACGGCCACCCGCATGCCGCGGGATGCGGATGTCCCGGCCCCGGCGGTCCCCGACCGTGATGTCCCGGATGACGAGATCTCGGTTGTCGGCGGTTCTGAGTCTGCGGGAGCGGTGCCGCGCGCTCCCTTCAGCCATCTCTCGCGACGGCGCGTGCGCGGGGTGCTCAACTGCCTCACCGAATCGGCCTTCTTCTACCGCGAGGACGATCCGGATCTCTTCGATTACCTGCGCCGCCACCGCGCCGAGTTCGAGCGTTTCTTCGGCGACTACTTCAGCTGGGATCTGCATGTGGACCGCAAGGTGGCCCGCTTGTACAGGCGCGAGCAGTACAACAAGGCGTTGACGCCCAAGCAGCGCAGCCTCTTCGATCTGACCCGGCGTGACGAGTGCATCCTGTTCATGTTGCTGCTCGAGTTCTATGAGATGCAGCTGGCTGCCCAGAATGTGCACTTCGAACATGACGACGATCTCAACTTCGTCCTGGCCGATTTCGTCGAACATGCCGTGGCGCGTTACCGCAAAGAGCTGGGGGAGGGGGCCCCGGGTGATCGCGAGCTTCTGAATCACATCTACGGCCTGTTCCGGGAGCTCGAGAAGCATCGCTTCCTGCGTCTGGTGGAGCGGGCCGACATCGAGAGCGCCGAGGAGGCGATCGGCGGCCAGACCGAACACCTGCTCTACGCGTTTCTCCCGGGGATCCGCTGCTATGATCCGACCCGGCTGAGCAGTGCGGTGTTCGAGACGAGCTACGGGACGGCCGCCGAGGAGGATCCCAGCGCATGAAGACTCTCCTGCGGCTCGCGAAGGTCCGGCTGATCAACTGGCACAACTTCATCGACGAGACGATCGATGTCCAGGGCAGCCTCTTTCTGATCGGCGACAACGGGGCGGGCAAGACCACGCTGCTGGATGCGATCCACTGCGCCCTGACCGGCGATCTGAAGGTCGAGCTCAACGCCGCCGCCCGGGTCGGCGGACGCGCCGGCGCCGGACGCAATCTCCAGGGGCTCGTTTTGGGCTACGACCTCGAGCGCGGATTCCGCCGCGCGGACGGGGCGGTGGCCTACGTGGCGCTCGAGTTCCGCCAGCCGGCCGAGAATGGGGGCGAGCCGGGCGAGCGGCCGTTGTCGATCGGGATGGGGATCTACGTGGCCTCGCGCGATGCGCGTCCCGAGAAGTGGGGCTTCATCAAGCCGGCCCCGATCGAGGAGATCCCGCTGACCCTGCCGGCCGGGGACGCCCGGCGTCCGGCCGATCGCACCGAGTTGCTTGCCGCCCTGGGGCACGGGCATGTCCATGACATCGGCCGCTACCGGACCCGCGTGGGCGAGCGGCTCTTCGGTTCGCGCGCGCGCTTCGAGCAGGTCGCGACCTTTCTGCACGCCGGGAAGGCCTACCGCGAGCTGGTGAGCAAGACGGCCAACTTCTCGGATCTGATTGCCGAGCTCCTGCCCCAACCGGACCTCGAGACCTTTCACGAGGTGCGCCGGGCGCTGGAGGCCATCGAGCGCACACGCGCCGACCTCGACGGACTCGAGCAGGAGCTGGCCCGCCTGCGCAACCTGCTCTTCGAGCTGCAGGAGGTCGCCAAGACCCGCGAGGCGATCGCCCGCTACGACTACCTGGCCGCCGATCACGCCCACGGTGAGGCGCGCGGCGAGGTGGAGGCCCTCGGCGAGCGGCATGCGCGCGCCGGTGCGGAGTTGGCCGCCGCCAGCGAGGCTCGCGACGCCGGGCAGGGCCGACTCACGGCCCTGGATACCGAGATCGAGCGCTTGCGCTCAGGGCGCGGGATGGAGATCGTCGAGCGCCACCGGGAGGTGCGCCGATTGCTCGAACGCCAGCAGGGCGTGCTCGAGCAGCTTGCGGGCCAGCTGCGCGAGCTCGCCGACGAAACCCAGCGCAGTGATGCTGAGCAAGAGCAGACCGTCGCCCACCTGGCGACCTGGGCCGGGGAGGCCGCGACCGCCCTGGGCCAGCTGCTCGCCGATCTGCAGGCGGCCGCCCCGCGCGCGGATTTCGGTGAGGCGCGCGATCTGCTCGGCCAACTCAGCGAGCTGGCCGCCGACGCCTGCTCGGCCGAGATCCAGATCGGCGATGCCGACGATCGCCGCCGCCGTCTGCGCCGCGAACTCGACCGCCAGGCGGCCCTCGAGCGCGAGCGACAGAGAGCCGCCCGTCAGGAGGCCGCCGCGGCGCTTCGCCAGTGGCGCGCGGCGAAGGGCTCGTTGCGGGCGCTCCGCGAGCAGGGTGAGAGCGCCCCGCCGCTCGAAGGCTTACGTGAGGCGTTGCGGTGCTTGCGGGAGGGCGGCATCGAGGCCGTCCCGCTCTATCAGATGCTCGAGCCGCGCGAGACCCTGAGCCCCGAGGCCGCGGGATTGATCGAGCGCGCCCTGGGCCGGCGCCTGCTCGGCACGCTGATCGTTCCGGCCACCGATCACGCCCGCGCCCTCGAGATCGTCATGACCCAGGCCCCCGGCATCGCCGTGGCGGATCTTGCCACGGCCGGCAAGGGGATTGCGCAGGCCCTCACGGACGGGCGCGGCCATGCGGACGAGCACGGCCATGCGGCCGAGCACGGCCGTCCGGCCGAGCACGGCCATGCGACCGAGCACGGCGCCGCGGCCGAAGGCGCCCGCTTGCCCGAGCAGGCCCCGGTGGGTCCGGCCAGCGTTCTTGATCAGATCGAGTTCGCGTCCCCCGATCCCTCGGCCGCTGCCTATCTGCGCCATCACGCCGGCGAGCTGGTCTGGTTGACGGACGAAGCGCCTCGCACCGGCGCCACGGACCATGCGCCTTTCCTCACCGCCGGCGGCCACCTGCGCCACGCCCGGCGTCAGATGCGCGTCCCGGCCGGGCCTGCGCTGTGGCTGGGCGCGCGGGCCCGCCGCCGGGCCTTCGAGCAGGCGCTCGCGTCCCTCGAGCAGGAGGCCGGCGCTGCGTGGGCCAGGGCCGACGAGCAGCGCGTCGCGGCCGCCGAGGCCGAGCGAATCGCACGGCGGTTCGAGGAAGCCGCCCGCTTTGCCGACCGGCTGGATCTGATCGGCATCACCTCGCTTGTCCACCGGCGGGATGAACTGGGCCGGGCACTCGAGCGCCTGCGCAGCGACCTGGCGATGCGTCAGGCCGCGGCCGCGCAGGCGTCCCAGGAGGCGGCCGCGCTGGAGCGCGACCTCGAGACCCTGGCCGCGACGATGAAGCAACAGGGGCTCGAAACGCTCTCGGCCCGCATCGCCGACCTCGATCGCGAGCGCGCCGGACTGCGCCGCGAGCTCGACGCGCTCGGCGAGGACCTCGGCCGGCGGCGGGAGCGTCAGGCCCAGTTGGCCGCGCGGCTCGCGGAGGCCCGCGAGCACGCGGCGGGATTGCTGGAGGAACGGGGCAAGGCGCGCGAGGCGCTCCTGCGGCTCCTTCCCGAAGAGCATCGCGCGGATCTGGACGACTATGTCATGCGCACCCGCCGCGGGCGTCAGATCAAGGCCGCCAATCTGCCGGCGCTGCGTGAGGAGGCCGTGCGGCGCGCCGCGGTCCTGCTTGAACGGATCACCCAGGGCGAGGGCATCCGCCACCCGCTCCTGTGGCAGAAGTATGCATTCCGCTACGACGAAGACGCCAACGTGCTGCACGACAATGCGGGCAAGAGCATCGATGAGATCACCGAGCAGCTCCAGGCCCAGGTCGATGAGCTCAATGGTGTCCTGCGCGGCCGCAACGAGGAGTTGCTCGAGCGGATTGTTCTGCAGGAGCTGGCCGGTGTGCTGCGCCGTGAGGTCGATGACCTGCGCCGCACCGTCCAGGGCGTCAATCACCTGATGGGCGACCTCGTCTTCGGACGCACCCGCTACCGGATCGAACCGCGTCTGAAGCCGGAGATGAGCCGCTTGCACACACTGCTCAAGGAGTCCTCGCGCCTGAGCTCCGGCGCGCGCGAGGAGCTGCGGGACTACTTCGCCGCGCGGCTCGAGGAGTTCGGCGATCCGTCGGGGGACAGCCTCCCGGTCTTCCTCGACTACCGCCTGTGGTTCGACTTCCACCTGCGCATGTCGACCCTGGATGACGACGGCGTCGAACTGAGCCAGGAGCGCCTGCGTCAGGGCTCGGGCGGCGAGCAGGCCGTGCCGGCCTACCTGCTGCTCTTCTGTCTGACCAAGCTGCTCTATGACGGCATCGAGGCGCGCGTGCGCCTGCTCATCATAGACGAGGCCTTCTACGGCATCGACGGCGGCCGGCGCAACGAGCTGCTGCGCTTCTGCGGACGGGCCGGGATCGCCCTGGTGGTGGCCACCCCGGAGGTCGACGGGGTGACCGAGGCGCTGCCCTCCTCGACGACGGTGCTGATCGAGAAGACCCCCGAAGCCGACATCTTCCTCTTTGACCTGCACTACCGCCAGAAGTCGCCGACGCTCTTCGATCCGGGGGAGGAGCCGGCGCCGGAGGACCTGGTCGTGGGCGTGCCCGAGGGGAGCCGACCGAAGTGAGGCCCACGCGGCGACAGAGGTTCTTGGCGAACGGGATCATCCCGGGCCTGGTCCCGCGCGACGGGGGACCACGATGACCATGGGAGCGCCCGGTTCCGAACAGGGCGGCTTCGCCGCGGAGATCGGCACCTGGGCGAAGGATCCGGCCTGGCTTGCCTTTGTGCGCCGCGTGCTCGATCGGCGGGATCGTACCGGGCGCTTCCCCCGCACGATCACCTGTGAGGCCGAGGTCGGGAGCGCACTCGAGCACTGTCTGCCTTCGGCCGCGATGAGGTCCACGGGGGCCGGAAAGGTCCTGATCGATCTGAAACGGATCGAGCGCGTCCTGACTGCCGAGGCCGAGGATGGGATACGGCCCCGGGAGACGCTCGAGACGATGTTCGACCGCCTGGCCGGCCGCGCGGCGCGCGATCTGCGCGCGGAGACCGAGCACGCGGCCGAGGCGCTGCGGGCGGCGCTGGCCGCGGGTCTCGAGGAGGGACTGCAGCGGGTCGCGCGGTGCGCTCCCTTCTACGGCATCGGCGGACTGGACCTGTCGGCTGCGGATCAAGTTCCGACCCACCGCCGGCTGGCCGCGGCCTTGAACGCCATGGAAGAGCCCGCGGCCCGTCTCTGGCGCCGCTTGAGCCGCGAGGGCGGGCTGGGCGCCGTGCGAACGGCGGCCGCGCGGCTGGTAGCCGGATTTCTGATTGCCAGGTTCCATCAGCGCGGCACGGTGCGGCTCGATCACCTTTCGTTGTCCGTGGCGGGCGATACCAAGGCGCTGCGGCCGGGGAGCTCCGATCACCAGCGCCTGGCCGATGCCCTCCTGACCGCCGATCCCGAGCTGGCCGCTGAGGTTCGCCTCGCGGCGCCCACCTCCGTGGCGTTGCAACGACGCCTGGCACTGGAGCGATTGGGGATCGTCACCAACGATGCCCCCCTCGAGGTCCTCGTGCAGGGTCCCCTGACGATACAGGTGGAGGGCCAGGCGCTGCGCGACACCGGCGAGCTTGCCCAGCTCGGGCTTCCGGCCAAGCTCACCTACGGTCTGCTGCGCAGGGGCCGGCCGGCCGTGCCACCGGGCACCCGGATCGTGACGGTCGAGAACGAATCTGCCTTTCACACCCTCGCCCAACTCTGGCCGGAGGCGCTCCTGGTCTATACCGGCGGCCAGCCCGCCTGGTCGGTCGTGTTGCTGCTCCGGCAGTTGCATGAGACGGATTGCGATCTGGCCTTCTTTCACGCCGGCGATCTGGATCGCTCCGGCCTGCTGATCCTGCGCAGCCTCAGGGCCCGCAGCGATCTGCCGGTGGAACCGCTCTGGATGGATGGCGAGAGCTTCCGGCATTGCGAGGATCTGGCGCTGCCGATGTCGCCCGCCGAGCAAGAGCGCACGCGGCGGTTGCTGGCCACATGGCAGGAACCGTACGGACGGGACCTGCTCGAGCGTCTGGCCGCGAGCGGGCGGTGGATCGAACAGGAGGCTCTGCTGCAACGCATGCGCGAGGATCTGTGACCGGGGCCGCCCGGCCCAGGGGGTGAAGAACTGCCTGGTGAGTCCGCGGCGGCCCTTCACCTGCGTAGGGGAGGCTTCAGAATCACGATGGGTAGGCCGAAAAGCAGATCGAATCCCGCGACGGGACCGTCCCGCCGCCGTCCCGCCGCTCCCGCGACGACTCGCGCGAGCGCCGCCGGAGCAGCTCGCGCCCGCGCCCGCACGGGCGTCCGAGCCGCGGCACCCGGCGCGAGCGCCGCCGCCGGAGCAGTTCGCACCCGCGCCCGCGCCGGCCTCCGAGCCGCGGCACCCAACGCGCCGCCGGCATCGCCGGCGAGCATCTGGGATACGGAGCTCTTCCTTCAGCCCGCGGATCTCTACGAGCTTGCCAGTGCCCGCATCGTGCGGCGCGGCCTGAGCTACGCTCGGGCCGAGCGGGTGACCGACATCGTGACCCTCGATCGACGTCTGGAGGCGCGCGTCGAGGGAACCCGCGGCGAACCCTATCTCGTCGCGCTCGAATACGACGGCGAGGAGATCCTCTCCTCCTGCAGCTGTCCGTTCGATTGGGAGCCGTTCTGCAAGCACGCCATTGCGGCCCTCGCGATCCAGTTCGGGATGGCCGCGCGTGAGGATACGTCGGGTGGACCGACCGATCCGCGGTCGGCAACGGCCGCGGGGTCATCCGGCGCAACGGGACCAGCGGGCGGTTCCGATTCTGCGGGCCGGCTGGAGGCCGAGGAGATCGAGGTTCGCCGCCGCCGGGGGGCCAAGGCCGGTTTCCGCGTGATGTGCCATGAGGGCGATGGCTACTTCGGTCTCTTCGACGTACGCTCTCCCTCCGAGAAGACCTACCGCGTCGAGATCCGTTCCCTGGCCGAGCGCGTCAACCGTTGCTCCTGCCGTGACTATGCCAGCGCTGCCCTCGGAACCTGCAAGCACATCGAGGCCGTACTGACGGCCCTGCGCAAGCGGGGCGGCAAACGCGCCTTCGAACGCGCCGCCGCGGCGCCGGCCCGCGTGGCGCGGGTATTGGTCGATCGCAGCGATGTGCCGCGCATCCGCCTGCTCTTGCCGAGCCGCGTCACACCGGCCCTGGCGGATCTGGCCGAGAGATTCTTCGACGCCGAGGGATTCTTCCGGGGCGATCCGGTGACCGACATGGCGGCCTTCCTGAACGCCGTTCGACGGCTGCGCAAGGTTGTCCTCTACGCCGACGTCGCCGAATTCTCGCAGCAGCTGGCCGCCGAGCGCCGGGCCGAGGCGCGGGCCGCCCAGGTCAGGCGTCAGGTGCTCGAGATGGGGACGCGCATCCCGGGGTTGAAGGCGCGGCTCTATCCCTACCAGGTCGAGGGAAGCGCCTTTCTGGCCGCGCGCGGCCGGGCTCTGCTGGGTGATGACATGGGTCTGGGCAAGACGCTTCAGGCGATCGCAGCCACCCACCTGTTGCGCAAGCGGGGCGAGGCGCACCGGGCGCTCATCGTCTGCCCGGCCTCGTTGAAGCATCAGTGGGCCGCCGAGATCGAGCGCTTCACCGGCAGCGAGTGTGCGGTCGTCCAGGGTGGCGTGACCGCGCGATTGGAGCAATACCGGCGCCAGGCGCCCTACACGATCGTCAATTATGAGTTGATGCTGCGCGATCTGACCGGCGTGGCGGACCTGGCGCCCGACCTGTTGATCCTCGACGAGGCCCAGCGCATCCGCAACTGGCGTACGAAGACGGCCGAAGCCATCAAGACCATCGAGACGCCCCACGCCTTCGTGCTCACGGGCACACCGCTGCAGAACCGTCTGGATGATCTCTACAGCGTGATGCAGGTCGTTGACGGACGCGTCCTGGGACCCCTGTGGGCGTACAATGAGCGGTTTGTCGTGCGCGACGAGCGCAGGACCAAGATTTCCGGCTATCGCAACCTCGATGAGCTGCGCCGGCGTATCGCCCCGGTCGTGCTGCGACGCACGAAGGAGGAGGTGGCCCTCCAGCTTCCCGAGCGGATCGACTCGCGGCTGGCGGTGGATCTGACGGCCCGCCAGCGCGAGTTGATGGACGAGAATGTCGCCGTCGCCGCCCGGCTGGCGAAGATCGCCGAGAAGCGGCCGCTGACCCCCAAGGAGGAGAAGCGGCTGTTCATGGCGATGCAGAACGCGCGCATGGCCTGCAATGCCGCCGGGCTGGTCGACAAGGAGACGGTCGGCTCGCCCAAGCTCGATGAGTTCGAGCAGATCCTGCGCGATCTGTGCGTTGACCGGGGACGCAAGGTTCTGGTCTTCAGCGAGTGGGAGACCTTCTGCCGCATGGGTGCCCAACGAGCCGAGCGTCTGGGGCTGGGCTTCGCGCGCCTGCACGGAGCCGTACCGACGCACAAGCGGGGAGGATTGATCGAGCGCTTCCGTGACGACCAGAGCTGTCAGGTCTTCTTCTCGACCGATGCCGGTGGCCTGGGTCTGAACCTGCAGTTCGCCAGCACGATGGTGAACCTGGAGCTTCCCTGGAATCCGGCCGTACTCGACCAGCGCATCGGGCGCATCCATCGTCACGGCCAGACCGAACGTGTGCATGTGATCCGCCTGGTGGCCGAGAAATCGTTCGAAGCGGGGCTCGAACTGACATTGCAATCGAAGCGTGAGCTCTTCGAGGCGGCGCTGGATGCCCGTTCGTCGGCCGCTGATGTCAGGGCTCCTTCGAGCTGTCTGGCGGCCGTGCGAGCGGCCCTGGTGGAGCTCGAATCGGAGCAGGAAGCCGGCCAGGAGCCGGTCTTCGTGGAGCGCGAAGGGGAACCGGAAGATGAACATGCCGAGGCCGACGCCGTCGCAACCGATCCGCGCTCTTGCGCCGAGCGGCTGGCCGGTCTGCTGGGCCCGCGCCTCGCGCGGGTGCTGGAGCTGAAGTCGGGCCAGCAGGTGGCGCTGGTCGATCGCGTGGATGCGGCCACCCGGTCGGCCGCCGAACAGGCCGGGATGACGGCCATCGCCGCCGGGACCGAACGCGCGCTGGAAGCGCTGGGCGCAGACTCGATCTTCGTGGGGGCCCGGGTGCTGCTCGATCGAAGTTCGGATGGCCCGGCGCGGCGCGAGTCCGGGCGCGACCGTTGTTTGGCCGTGGCGCGACGCAAGCTCGCGGCGGCCGAGTTGCTGGCGGCCGGCGATCTGGGATCCGAGGCGCTGGGCCAGGCGTTTGCGGCCCTGGGGGCGGTGATGCGCGCTCTGGCGGTCGATGCGGGGTTGGCGGCCGATGCGGGGTTAGCGGTCGATGCGGGGCTGGCCGCAGACGCCGCCGCCACGAACGCGAGCGCGGACATGGACACGGACACGGACACGCTGGACGGCCTGCCGCCCGTGCGCCTGCTCTATGAAGTGCTCGTGCCGCGCGGCCTGCTCACACTCGAGGATGCCGCCAAGATTTCACGGGCGGAAGGCCTGGCGCGGGCCTACGCGGGCCTCGACCCGCCCGCCCCGGCGCAGGTCGTCGATGAGGTCCTCGCCGACGCCCGCCGGATGGTCACGAAAGCGACAGGAGGATGAGCCGTCAGACGATGTGCTCATGCATCTCCAGGGCAACAGCGCCGGATGCTCACGACGGCTGCGGGAGGATGAGCCGGCCGGCGGTGATCCGCCATCCGAGCTGCATGAGGCCCATTCTACTCGGCGACCTGGAACGTGTAGAAGCGCTCGGTCGATCCGATGAGGACGGTGTCTCCCGTGGCCGTATGCAGGGCGCGGGCCTCAACCCACCACTTCACACAGGTTCCGGGTGCGAATGCCGAATCCGGGGAGAGCGTCCATTCGGCTTCCTGCCGCGTGTTGACGTGGGTCCGGGGGATGTAGTCGTCGATCGCAATCTCAAGTGCGTAGTCGAGAAGCTCATGTCCCAAGGTGTCGGGCAGGGCGCGCCATCGGAAGGTGGGCCTCTGAGACTCGCCGACCGAACCATCCACGGGCGCCTCGCACAGGATGTCCCGGAACACGGCCATGGCGCCAACGTCCAGCGTATCGCCGTCGGTGACCTCTTCCGCCTGGGGGCCGACTCCGAATCCGCAGAAACCATCATCGTAGAGGTAGGCCGCATGTACGGTGTACCTTCCGGGTGTCAGATCCGTGAAGAGAAACCGTCCGCTTCCATCCGTGGCGACGGTCTGACCGGCCACCGGACTGCACACCGTGTGCGTGAAGGTGAGCGTGTCTGGATCTGAAACATGGTCCAGGGACAGAGCTACCGGAACTCCAGGCACGGGGGAGCCGAGGAAGGTCACCCGTCCGCGCAGAGCGCCGCGCGGGCTGGCCGGCGTTCGCCTTCGAAGGTGAGCCTCGACCGTGAGTACCGAATCGCCTTCCGCCGGCAGAGGCAGGAAGCCGATCTCGATGCCCGCATCACGGTCACCCGCCAGCGTGGTTGATTCGTAGCCGGCGCGGGTGATGGTTACGGGAGCAAGCCCCAGATCCTGCCCGCAGGGATCGACCGCTTCCAGCGCTTCAAGGGAGAAGCGGCCCTCAGAGTCGGTCACGGCAAGCCACGGCCCGCCAACCCCCAAGATGAGAGCGGAGACATCAAACGAGGAAGAGAAGAAGGTTGTCACGTAGGCATTCGACAGCGGAGCATTGGTGGCCGCGTCGCGCACGACTCCCTCAATCCGATAGCGCGGGGTGGCCCAGAGACCCGTCGGCTGAATGCGAGCGTCCCACACCGTCGTCGTCCCGTCGGTGACCGTGATCGTCCCGGAGGTTCGATCGAAGATCGCCAGGCTGTCGTGGAAGATCACGGCATGATACACACCGGAGGCAACGTCGTAGATGGCGTAGCGGCCGTCATCGTCCGTCCCGGTCAGGAGCGAGGCGGGTTCCAGTGTGGCCGGATCGATCAGGAGCAGTCCCGCATCGGCCACCGCGGCTCCCGAATGGAGCTCCGTGACGACTCCTGCGACGGCCGGATCGGTGGCCGGAGCACTCGTCTGGTCGGAGTCGCTGCAGCCGGCCGCCAGAATGCAAGCAGCCCACAGCAGAGCCAGGCACATCGCCGCGCACTGGACCAGTTTCAGATCCCAGATGCCCAGCCTCCTCACACGCTGATCCATCGCGTGGATGAATTCCATCTGGTCCTCCTTTGACGCCCAGCCGCACCCGATCCTCCACAAACAGCGCATGCACGGCTCACCGGCGAGCGAGGCGAACCCGGCGCGGCCGATGGCTGAACGCTTGAAGTCAGACGCAATCATAGCGACCGGGGCGTGAATCCGTCACGTCCGGAATCCCGGAGGAGAAAACTGCCCATAGGAGTCGCACTTGCAGCAGGTGCGACGGCAGCAGCTACGGGATGCAACGGCCACAGCAATCTTCCTGACTGCGGCGCCTACGCCACACTGGGCGTGAGTGAATGGCAGGTGGACAGCATGGACGCGGTTCCGGAACCGGGCACATGGCTCCTCCTGGGATTGCCCGCGGTGCTCTGGGGTGCGCGCAGGAGGATCCGGCGCCAGCTTTGCCCAGGCGCCCGCACGGATTGTCTCTCCGGCGGGATCCTGCCGGCTACCGCAACAGCACCGCCTTGCGGGTCCAGGTCCCCAACCAGGTGCGCACCGCGCAGTGGTAGACCCCGCTCGGAACAGTGATGCCCCGGTCGTCTCGCCCGTCCCAGCGCAGTTCGTGCGCGCCCGGCGGATGCGTCCCGGCCGCCAGTTCGCAAATGCAGCGCCCGCTGGCGTCGTGGATCGTCACGGCCACCGGCCCGGAACCGGGCAATACAAAGCGGAGGGTCATGCCGTCGGATGCCGGTGTCAGGCAGCGGAGATCGAACGCATCCGCCAGATCGGCAAGCGACGGCCCCTCGACCGACGTGCTGCTGTACTCCACCTCCAAGGAGGGACGCAGGCCGGGATTGACATGCTCCTTCGAGTGGAATTTGCTCCACTTCTCCCCGTTGCGGGCAACGATGACCAGGCCGTGGTTCTCGACCTCGCCGTTCACCCAGGCCTGTACCAACCCGGTGATGTCGACGCTGTACCACGAGGGATTCTGCGGCCCGAAGGCCATCGTGGCCCAGATCTGCGGATCGTAGGCGATGTGTTGATCTCCCGGCCAGGTGTCCTCGGTCCACGGCTGCGCGATGGCGTAGATGTCGGTGAGCGTGTACGGATCGGCGGGACACGCGAAGAAGCGGTATAGATTCAACATGGCTTCGGTCACGGCCGGTGCTTCAACATCACTGAGATCGAAGCGAATCATGATGCGCTGAAACTGGCCGGCGCCCGTGTAGTTGGCCACCCAGAGCTCGTTCTCGGTGTGCGGACCGGGATGCTCCGGATCGCTGTACATGTCGTCGGTGGGTTCGAGCACCAACGTCGCGGCGTCCGCGATCAACGGAATCGCCGAGGCCATGATTGTGACCGCAACGAGTACCGCTAGCTGATGGCGTCTACGAGTCATGACATTCCTCCTCCCGGTCCCACCCGCGGTGCGACCTGATGGCATGCTGGTCTCAAGCGGATACTTGCAGTCGAAGAATCAGCCGATCGGCAGGTCGCGACGTGTCTGACGGCCTCGATCCAGGGGCTTCGTACTCCAGCCGAAGAACGGCGGAGTCTTCAGACAGATGCAGCATGGCGCCCACGGTCCAGAAGACCCAGCGGTGGCCGTCCTCCAGATCCGCCGCCTTGTCCCAGTGCTGGAAGCGGACATAGGGCTCGGCACGGGGCAGGGCGGCCAGACCGGTCGAAGCGGCGTAGCTCATCTGCGCATAGAATGCGCTCATCTCGCGGTCTTCGGGGTTCTCGATCACGGGCGCTCCACCGGCGCCCTGCTTGAATGCCCGCCCGAGGTAGTACTCGCTCCTCAACGTGATCCCGGCATGTGCGAAATCGAATCCCAGGCCGGCGCGGTACCCATCGCCATAGACCTTCTCATAGGTTTCCGGATCGAAGATGCCGAGGTTGGTACGCGTGTCGTTGTAGAACCCGCCGAGGCACAGATTCTCGACAGGCGTGTGGAGCACGAGCCCCAGGTTGGCATCGTGCTCGTCCTCGAGGGTCAGATTGGTGCCATTCAGGTAGCTGGCCTGACCCGCGAGGGCGAACCCCTGTCCGAGACCGATCTCGAACTCGGCCACCATTGCGGAGGGATGACAGGGTGAGAAGACGGGAGCGAAGCGGGCCTTCTCGGCCGCCAGGCCGTCCGTGCATTCCTCGTGCAACATGAACCCCTTGAGGATGTGCCCGTTCAACATGCCGACGCGTAGACCCGACGCCAGGCGGTAGAGAATCGCAGCATCCATCAATGCCACCTCCGGACCGCCGCCGCCGCCGGCGGGGCATTGCGCGGCCCCGGCTTCGAGGCAGTACTCCAGGCGCGGGCCGAGCTGCCCGGACAGCTCGATCACCGCCTCCCGAACGGCGATCCGGTCAACCTGTCCCGTGGACGGACCCAGCACGCTCTCGTCCCCGCGCCGGAAGGCCTCGAGTTGCAGGACGATGCGACAGCCAAGCCGTGGTGAAGCCATCCCATGCGCGGGCACGGGGGATGCGCAGAGCAAACCGAGGATGATGACCACCGGTGCCCGGGTCGCCCAGCGGGCGAACGCAACGGGGTCGCGCGATGCATGGTTGACCATCCGCCTGGCCGAGAGCATGTGAGGCGTGCCCCGGACCGATGAGCTGCCGGCCCGCATGCGCGTGGCGTTCTCCTTGGTGCGAGCCGCCAGGTTCTTCACCTCGGTCAGGAAGCTGGTCTGGCGGCCGTTTGCCGTACTCTCTCTAACGGATTTGCCAGTAATCATTTGTAGACCTGTCCCTTTCTATGGGGTTGTGTGTTGAAGAAAAAGTTAGTAAAGACAAAGAAAATAAGGACCGCCATACTTCACTGTCAAGCGCAATTTTGTCGCAAACGAGTCCCGTCCGCCGGCTGATCGATTGCGGTCGGTTGGACATGGACATCCGACTGCTCCGCCGGCTGATCGATTGCGGTCGGTTGGACATGGACATCCCACTGCGCGATGTGCCCCCATGATGGAATCAGAAGTCCCCTGATAC
This sequence comes from uncultured bacterium, assembly GCA_964417675.1. Classification (GTDB taxonomy): domain Bacteria; phylum Eisenbacteria; class RBG-16-71-46; order CAIMUX01; family WJJG01; genus CAYQJL01. The sequence continues at coordinate 54,949 of CAYQJL010000191.1, forward strand.
CTTGTGTACAGCGGCGGGAGTATGTTGCGGCGTGACGCTGGCTCGCGCCTGCCGCACGTCGCAGGTGCCGTCATGGGTGAGCCGCGGGAGCATGGCAGCGTTCGGTCGGGCGCGTGAGGTGGAGATATCATCCTTTCATCGTTGATTGGGAGGTTAAGAGAATGTTGAGGAAAATGGGATTGCCACTTGCACTGTTCGGGATCATGGCTGTGCTGGCGGGCTGTGCCGGAGAGGACACGGGTGAGCGCAGCGAGGGCATGGGAAACCGCGAGGCGGAACTACAGACGCTGCAGAATTCGCTTGACGAGCTGGGCGAACGCCTTTCCGAGGCCAAGGAGAATCTGCGCACATCGGAAGGAGAGGCGCAAGAAGCCTGGCAGCAGACGGTGGACGAGCTTCAGGACCAGTACGATGCCGCCCGGAATCGCCTCGCGGAGCTGCGCGACAGCGGAGCGGACGCGTGGGAGTCGGGCAGGCGTGAGCTCGGCAAAGCGTTTGACGAAATCGACCAGGGACTGAAGGACCTGAGAAGCAAGATGGAGCAGGGTTAGCCAGACATCAAGCACCCAACACTCCAGAGCCCTGAGCAGGCAGCGATGACACGGCCGCCACCTCTCGAATGGACTTCTCGGGAGGTGTACGCGCCAGGAGTCATCTGAGGCGCGGTCTGGGCATTCGAGTCCTTGGGATGGACAGCCTCTTCAGGTAGACTTGTCTAAGCTGGTCGCCGGTCGCACCTGCAAGGGGGAGTTCATGCTGTCACATCGCATCACCGCCGCCGGCGCTGACATCGGTCACATGTTCCCCCTCGCCCGCGTCCTCGTCCTCCCCCTCGCCCTCGCCCTCGTTCTAGCCGTGGCGCCCGCGGCCTTCGCGGCCCCGGGGGAGGGTCGCGACTACCCCCCGGTCGAGAACGTCCAGATCGAGATGTCCGATGGCATTCACCTGAACAGCGACATCTACTACCCCCAATCGGGCGGAGAGCCGTGGCCGGTCATGCTCTACCGGACGCCCTACGGCATCGCGTCGGACAACATCGGCTGGATGGCCGCGCATGGGTTCGTCGCGGTCAGCCAGGACATGCGCGGGCGCTTCGGGTCGGAGGGTTTGGATCGCATGTTCCGCGATGACGGCTGGGGGCCCGACCACCAGGACGGCAAAGAGACGGTGGACTGGATCCTCGCCCAACCCTGGTGCAATGGCCGCATCGGCACCTACGGCGGCTCCGCGCGCGGCATCTCACAGAACATGCTGGCCGGCGCGTTGCCGGACTCGGTGCGGTGCATGTACATCGTCGTGGCGGCCGCCGACCTCTACGAGCACGCCGCCTTCCCGGGCGGTGCCTTCCGCAAGCGCGACATCGAGGGGTGGCTGAA
>CAYQJL010000192.1:0-2029 GCA_964417675.1 uncultured bacterium
CGATCAGGAGGCCGAAGGGCTCCTGCCCTTCACCTCGCGCACCGTCGACGCGGAGCTGATCGGCCTGATTGGCTATGAAACCCCCGAGGTCGGGATCTACTTCAATCCAGGCATCTCTCTGCCGGGCGGCGATTGGCACAATGAACTGCTCGGCGGTCTGGGCCTGGACGTGCGCCGCGGCCTTCCCCTGGCGCTGCGGCTGCGCGGGGAGTATTTCACGCGCTACGACCTCCCGGATGACAAGCTGCGTCATGAGCTCTTTGGATCCGTGGCGCATGACATTCCATTCGGGCTGAGCCTCGAGTTCGGAATCCACCGTGAGCTGTTGGCCGGCGACAAGGCGGCCTCGGCATGGATGCTGCGACTGGGGATGGGACGCCCCGACTGGCAACCCTCTGCGCCGGTTCTGGGCCGCTACTCCGCGCGGGGCATCCGCGTGGCGGTGGCCCCGGTGACCTGTCACCTGTCTGACGCGCACGGCCTGGCCCCGCGCTTGCAGGGGAGCCTGGTGCGCGCGCTGTCGGGCTGGCAGGGTCTCGAGCCGACCCTGGCCGGGGAAGCGGAGTACACCGTCTACCTGCGCGTCTTGCAGCTCACGGAAGCCAACGGCCGCGGCCTGAGTGTTCCCAAGATTCTGGCCACCCCGCATGTCAGCATCACGATGCTGGCGGAGGTTTCGATCAGAGGCCCGCGCGGCATGGTGCTTGAGGGGCTCCCCTTGCAGGTGGAAAGCAAGCGCGGGACCGGCATGCGCCTGTTGCCTTCCGGAAAGGACGAGGACACCTGGGTCTCGACCGCGCAGGCGCGCAACGCGTTGCGCGATGAGGGCGTCCGGCGGCTGGCGCAACGGGCCGCCGAGGAGATCGCCCACGCCGTCGCCCACGCGCAGAAAAGGAGATCGTGATGCCCCTCTATCAGCGGCGCTTTCTGTGGGCAGCCTTGACGCTGGTCTTGATGGGCTGCAAGGCGTCCAAGCCCGCGGACCCGGGAGGCGGCCCGAACGGGATCCACCTGAATGTCGATGTCGTGCCGCTGATCATTCCAGCCGACTCGAGCAGCACCGCCACGGTGTGGGTCACGGTGCTCGAAGACGGCCAACCGGTGGCCGACAGCACCAAGGTGAGTCTGGTGGCCACCACAGGAAAGGTCGACCCCACGATCTACACCACCGATGGTCTGGCGGTGGCCACCTATCAGTCCGCGCAGGTCACCGGGATCACCTCGATCATCGCGCAAGCGTTGGGTGCACGGGACACGATGAACATCACGCTCTACTGAGAGCGATCGAGAGGAGACCGGCGCCCGCCGGGCCCGTGCCCCGGCGCGCTTGACGAACTTGCTCCGCACACCTCCCAAGGTGGACCCAGCAACGGCCATCCCGCCACACCTCCCGGGGTGGCCGTTGTGCAACACAAAGCCCCCTCGGCACATACCGAGGGGGCTCTTCCGTGGAGCCAAGGGGGATCGAACCCCTGACCTCATGACTGCCAGTCATGCGCTCTCCCAGCTGAGCTATGGCCCCGCAAACAAGTAACTATCGGGATTTCACTCGCCATCGTCAAGGAAAAACCGGGCAGCGCCCGCCTTTCCAGGACGTGCGGCCGGCGGCCGTCCTTCCAGGACTTGCGGCCGCCGACCGGACGGTGTATCGATCAGGGTGGAGTCCTTCAGTAGTCGGTATCGGCCCGTGGATGGGAGGTTCGCTGTTGCTGCCGGTAGACCCCCTGCGTCTCAGGCGGAGGTTCATCGCGCCGGGCGGTGCCGGCCGGACTCTGTTCCGGCTCCTTCTGCTGACCGCAGCTGTCGCGCTTGGCTGTGCCGAGCGGCCCGCCGAGCAGATCCCCGAACCCGGTCCGATCGCGACCGCCTGGCTGGATCTTCCGGCACCGGATCGCCCGTGGAATCTGATCCTGATCACCATGGATACGACCCGCCGCGACCGCCTGGGCTGTTATGGCCACCCCGGGGGACTGACCCCCCGGCTGGACGAGCTGGCCAGGCGCGGCATCCTGTTCGAGAACGCGATCAC
>CAYQJL010000193.1:0-12112 GCA_964417675.1 uncultured bacterium
GTATCGCTAAGCGATGCGCGGCCGGTGAGTCCGGCTTCGGTCGGATTCACATCGGATGATCGATCGAGCGGCCCCTTCCTTCGGGAAGGGGCCGCTTTCGTGTCCCTGCCAGCGGCGCCAGACAACCATGCAAGCAGCCAGCCCCCCTCCCGCTTTGATCCTGACCTGGATGCGGAAAGCGGGTATGCTGTCCGCGTGATCTCGACACATTGCGGCCCATGAGGAGAGAGCCATGATTGACCGGTGGCAGCATTTTCGGACCGATCTGATCGAAGAACCCGTCCTTGGCTTCCGGCTGGACACCAGCCGCATGCTGGCCGATGAGGCCTCCCTGGCCTCTCTGAAGACTCGCATGCAGCAAGCCCTGATCCAGATGAGCGAGCTGGAAGGCGGAGCCATCGCCAACCCCGACGAAGGACGCCGGGTCGGGCACTACTGGCTCCGCGCTCCGGAACTGGCCCCCGAGCGTCCGCTGGGTGCCCAGATCCACGCGACTCGCGAGAGGATCAAGGCATTCGCCCGCCAGGTTCACGAGGGCGTCATCGCACCCCTCCCGGAGCGGCCCTTTCGGCATCTGCTGGTCATCGGCATCGGTGGGTCGGCGCTGGGGCCACAACTGGTCGCCGACGCGCTGGGGGGGCCCGACGACGCCCTCCGGCCGCATTTCGTCGACAACACCGATCCGGACGGTATGGACCGCACGCTGGCCTTGTTGGGCGCGGACCTCGCGGCCACCCTGGTGCTGGTCATCTCGAAATCGGGCGGGACCCAGGAAACCCGCAACGGCATGCTGGAGGTCAGGCGGGCCTTCGAGAGCGCCGGACGTGCCTTCGCCACACACACGGTCGCCGTCACCGGCGAGGGGAGCGCGCTCGACCGCCTCGCCGAACAGGAGGGCTTCCTCGCCCGCTTTCCCATGTGGGATTGGGTCGGCGGCCGGACTTCGGTCACCTCCGCCGTGGGATTGCTGCCCGCGGCGCTTCAGGGCGTTGACGTCAATGCCCTGCTCGAGGGGGCGCGGCGCATGGATGTGCTCACCCGCGGTCAGGCCCCCCGGCACAACCCGGCCGCCCGGATGGCGCTGCACTGGCATGCCGCCGGTGGCGGCCGCGGCCGGCGCAATCTGGTGATCCTGCCCTACAAGGACCGGCTGCTCCTTCTGAGCCGGTATCTGCAGCAGCTGATCATGGAATCGATCGGCAAAGAGAAGGATCTATCGGGCGAGACCGTCCATCAGGGTCTGACCGTCTACGGGAACAAAGGATCCACGGATCAGCATGCCTTCGTGCAGCAGCTTCGCGAGGGACCCGACGATTTCTTCGTCACCTTCGTCGAGGTCCTTCGTGACCGCGCCGGGGAGAGCATCGAGGTCGAGCCGCGGGTCACCTCCGGCGACTACCTCCTGGGGTTCCTGCTCGGCACCCGCGCGGCGCTGCATCAGGCCGGCCGCGGCTCGATGACGATCACGATTCCCACCGTGGATGCGCTGTCGCTGGGTGCTCTGATCGCTCTGTTCGAGCGCACCGTGGGGCTCTATGCCGGGCTGCTCGGCATCAATGCCTACCACCAGCCGGGCGTCGAGGCCGGCAAGCGGGCGGCCGGCGCGGTTCTGGATCTTCAGAATCGGGTTGTGGACCTGTTCGAGCGGGGTGGCATGGAGGCCTTGACCGTCCCCGAAATCGCCCTGCGGCTGGATGCGGCGGACCAGGCCGACGTGATCTTCCACCTGGTCGAGCACCTGGCCGCCAACGGACGGCTGCATGTGGTCCGCCAAACACAGGCCGGCGACCATCGCTACAGCCTGAGGTAGCCTGAGGTAGCCTGAGGTAGCCTCTGGTCAGCGGTCTCGTGGATGGCCACGCCCGGAACTCGACCGTGGCCATGGATCGGCGCAGACTGTCAGTTGACCGGCCGGCAAACACCGGACAGACACTGGACAGACACTGTCAGCGGACGTTGTCGATGTAGAACGTCCCGGGCCCATCATTCCAGGATGCGAAGCTCACATGAGTCAGCTCGCGCGGAACCGGTGACTTCTTGGTCTTGTAGGCCTTCACCCGGACCGGCTTCTCGGTAACGCCTGCCACCGACAGGTCGTACCATTTATCCTTGACGTTCACGTCCACCCGTACGGTGTACCATTTCTCGAGTTGAAGGCCTCGCACGAGGATCGTGCGATCGTCCCACTCACGGCCCTCCCCGCCCTCGAAGGCAAAGAGATTCAGCGATCCCTCTGTTTCGCCGTTCATGAAGCCCAGGAACACGAAGCGCTCGCGACCGGTGGCATTCGGCCCCTTGCCCTTGACCGATGTGTCGCCGATCATCTGAAAGGCGGATCGATTGTACGGCGGCATGATCTCGCGAACGAATATGTCCCACTGCAGAGAGAAGGCGTCCCGCTGCGGCTGGCCGAATTCCTGGGAGAGGTATGTATTGTACTCGACGTTGGCCTTGATCATGGCCTTGTGCGTGCCGTTCCCGCCGATCGACTTCTTGCTCAGCATGAGCTGCTTCGGGCCCACCTGGCCGTCACTGCGGCTCTCGTACCAGCTGCGCGGCTCCTTGAGCTCGCGCAGCTCCGCATAGCTGTCACTGCCCTCGAACTCGCCATCCACCACCAGCGGCGTCTGGGCGCCGGCCGGCGGCGGCCCCTCCACTCCCCGGCCGGGAATGTCCGTAACCATCAGGGCGCTCGTCAACAACAGGGCGAGACACCACAGCGTGCCACGAAACTTCATGTCCGCCTCCCACGTCACCGCCCGGGGCGGCATCCGAACCATCACGGGGCCGCACCGGGGTCAAGTTGCAGATTGGCATTCCCACCGCCCAAGCCTAACCGATCCGCGGCGAATAGTGAACCGCAGGTGGCGAGGATCTGCGCGTCATCGTACGGGGCGCTGGCCGCCCACGACGACGGTGACCTCCCCCCGCAGCTTGCCTTCCCCGATCTCCCCGCGCAGCTCACTCAGGGTTCCGCGCAGGACCTGTTCGTACTTCTTGGTCACCTCGCGGCATACGGCCGCCGGACGGTCTCCATAGATCTCCAGGCATTCCCCCAGCAGTTTGTGCACCCGGTGCGGGGATTCATAGAAGATCAGGGTGTGAACCTGCTCTCGCTCCTGTTCCAGAAACCTGCGCCGGGGGCCAGGCTTGCGAGGGGCGAATCCCTTGAACAGGAAACTGGACGCCGGCAATCCCGAAAGCAGCAACGCCGGCTCGATCGCACAGGCCCCCGGGATGACCTCCAGCGGGTGGCCTCCGGCAATCGCGGCCTGGATCACTCGATATCCCGGATCACTGATGCCCGGGTAGCCGGCGTTCGAACACAACCCCACGGTGAGGCCCTCACTCAGGAAGGCTGCGATCTGCCCCGTGGCCCTCTCCTCGTTGTGCTCGTGGTAGGAGATCAATCGTGGCCGGGGCACGATGCCCAGGCGCGCCAATAGCAGGCCGGTCTTGCGGGTGTCCTCGCACGCAATGATCTCGACCGACTGCAGCACCTCACGGGCTCGAGTGGAAAGGTCGCCCATGTTGCCAATCGGCGTCGCGATGATCTTCAATCCCGCCATGATGCTGGATCCGCTCCCTTGGATGCCGCTCATCCCGACAACGCGCACCCCGGCACGCGCATCCCGACACGCGCACGGCTCTACCGATCATGCGGTCCACCGCGCCCCAACCGATCCTAGTAGTAGTACCAGATGCTCGCGTAGTCGGCTGGATCCTCTCCCACGGCCGCCAGCCGATCGAGGTAGTCCAGGATGGGCACGTCCGTTCCCACATAGGTTTCCTGGCTCCCGGTGATGTTCTTCTCCCAGGGATGGAACTCATACACCCGGGAACCGTCGGGGAGAATCGAAAGCAGATCACGGTGCTGAGCAGCGCGCAAGTAGTTCTTTCCAAAGCCCGGGACGTTGAAGACGGCCTCATCGGTGCGCGAAAGCCCGGGAAGAAGCCGCGCTTCCTCCTTCTGCTCTTGCAGCAGGCGGGCCACTGGAACACGGTAGTCGGCCATCTCATCCTTACCCTTCACGTTGAAGGTATAGTAGGGATCGATTCCGGCCAGCCGCAAGAGGCGGCGCAGCGCGCAGGCTTCGAAGCGGCGCGAGACGAAGAACGTGTAGACGAGCTGGTTGTACACCGGAATCCGCCGCGACCGCAGCTTGCGCACCGCCTCGATCATCTCGGGCGTCACCTCGTAGGGATGCTGCACATGGGTGACAACGCACAGCTCCCGCCGCCCCGGCACCGAATAGAGAGACAACAGGTCGGCCAGTTCCTCCGTGACCCGCATCGGCGCGGTGACCAGTATCCGCGATCCGATCCGGATGCGCTCGACCGACGGAATCAAGGCAAGCTGATCAAGGATCTGGCGGAGCCGCCGATCCCCCAGAATGAAAGGGTCCCCGCCCGTGACCAGAACCTCACGGATCGAAGGATGATCCGCGATCCATCGGATGGCCGTCTCGATCTGCTCCTGGGGCAGGAAGCCGCGCGCATCCATGGCATCTTCGATCTCCCAGTTTCGCTGGCAGTAGACGCAGATCTGGGGACAGGTGTTCACCGGCTTCAGAATGCAGATCTGGGGATACCGTCGCGTGATCAGATCGATCGGCGAAGTGTCTTCCTCCCGCATGAAGTCCAGAATCGAGGGATCCTGTGTGCGCAGATGGCACAGCCCTTCGATGTACCTCAGCGATGGAATGACCTGATGCCGCACGGATCGGTCCAGATCCGAGGGCTGTTCATCCAGGAGCGAGGCATAGTAGGGCGTCACTCCCATCGGCACCTGCCGCTCACGGGCGCGCGCAACGGCGTCCAGCATCTCCGGGGGAAGGTCGACCACCTTGCTCAGCGTGTCGCGATCGCGAATCGAGTTGCGAAACTGCCAGTGCCAATCCTCCCACTGCTCTTCGGAACCATCCAGAGCCTTCCGAATCCGGGTCCGGCGCTTCTGCCGCCGTTGAAGAACCGCTGGATCCAGTCCGGAGGCGTAGCGGGCCATGAAGTGATCCAGGCGATTCCACAGCTCATCGAGCTGGCGAGACCGTTCCGTGGCCGCCTCCCGGCCGGTCAGGCTCGAGGGCGCCAGCAGGCTTTCAGCGGGGCCCAGTTCCGGGCCCCGGCCATGCATGCCGAGGATGATGTGAGCGATGTCCGCATAGAAGGCCGGCGTCAGATCGGGGCGGACCACATGACGGGCCATGTCCTGCAATGCCTGGGCGATGCTGAAGCCCGCCTTGTCGTCGGAACGGCGCGAGATCAAGCTCTGAAACGCCCGCACGCAGTCGCGCACGCGCACCACCGGCAGGCCGGCCTCCCAGTCGGCGCCGCTGAACGTGTCGAAGCGAATCTGATTGGCATAGCCCGACAGGCGGGCCCTCAAATGGCCCAGATTGGGGGCCGCCTCGATCTGGGCGAACAGGTCGGGAGCCTGCAAGCGAACATAGTCGGCCGTGTATTTCGCTGTGTTGTCCACGGGGTCCTCCTTGCAAGGCTACGCCTTGGGCGACGCCCAGATGGGCGCCGCCGGCCGATGAGCGGGAACCGCGTGCAGGTCCCGAGCGAGTCTACTTCGCTGGGCGAGTCTACTTCGCTGGCTTCCGGCGTGGCCGTGAGCGGGGTGCCGGGCGCGCAGGACCGAGAGAACGTAGCAGGCAACCGTCCCACTCGAGTGCCAGCGGCCGGCGGTTGCTTGTGAGATCGCGGCCGAGCACGTACCCCACCAGCAGCGGCAGGGAAACACTCGGTTCGACCCAGGCCATGGCGTAGCGGGCGGCCTTCCTGATCTTGCCCCAGGACCGGGCTTCGCTGAGCGTCGAGCCGGACAGGCCGCCGTCGGCCGACACGGCCGTGGTCACCTGGAGCGCGTAGTCATGACCTCGTTCCAGGCCGTAGAGGTAGCTCATCACCACCGAATCATTGATGTAGTTCTTCGGCACGCCGCCCGCGACATAGATCGCGGCCGTCATGGGTGAATGCACGACCAGCTGGGTGAGTTCGTGATTGTCCTGGATCGAGTCGATCGCCACCCCGGCGCGCGACTCACGGTGGCACCGGATGCGATGTTCGGTCAGACCGATGCCGATCGAGGAATCGTTGATCGCCGGAACGATCATCGGCACCCCCCGGCGGCGGCAGGTAACCACGATCGAATCCTCATCGTCGAGCTGATCGGCCAGGTGATTCATGAACTGTCGGCTGGAGTAGTTGCCGGGGGGCAGCCCGTCGGCTTGCCGCCCGACCCAGGAATCCGTCTCCCAGAACTGGTCCTCATCGACATAGGTATCGTAGATGCGGTCGAGATGCAGATCCCGCAAGAGGGCATCATCAGCCTGCGGATCGCCCTTGTAATGCTGGAACCCGCGCGCCTGGTATATGTCCTGGTACAGAATCGCCCCGGTCGAGATGAGGATGTCCACACCCCCGGAGGCGATCAGATCCCGGATGACCCCCCGCAACCCGGCCGCCACCAGCGGGCCGGCCAGCCCCAGAAACACGGTCGGCCGCTTGGGGTCCGAGTACATCCCCTTGAGCACCTCGGCGCAACGACCTACATTGCGCGCCTGAATGGACATGTCAGCCATGCTCTCGACCAGATCCGCCACGGTGGTCTTGGGGCTCAGCTGTAGCGCCTTGACCGGTTCGGCGCAGGCCTTGCGCTTCAGTGTCCGCAGCTTCCCCGGAAGAGTGTCATACTTGTAGCGGCCACTCTTATCTTTATGCAATTTATTTGCCATTATCTCCCTCCGCATCCGGCCGCTCAAACGGGTCCCCGCAACTCAGCACTCAGCACTCAGCACTCAGCACCCAGCGCTCAGCACCCGGCACCCAGCACCCAGCACTCAGCACTCAGCACGGGCAGCAAATCCTGTCACGCGACTATACGTTCCGCAGAGCGGGAATTCAAGGCCGCGGGATCGCGCGGAACCGGAGACGCGGCAGAACCTGCGGCGCGGATCTGCACCAGTGACACGCGATGGGAACATGAGCCGTGAGCAAGCAGCAAGACCGAGCGATGCGGACGGGCGCCTTGGAACCCTGGCTCAATCTGGCCACAAGCCACCCAGCATCCGAGAACAATCCCAACTCTTTGAGAATATTGAGGTTACCCTTGAAAGGCCCCTATCAAGGGTTCCCTTGAGAGGCTCCCTTGAGAGGCTCCCTTGAGAGGTTCCCTTGAGAGGGACAGGCGAGCAAACAACACCGGCATGCATGAGGGCTCGCCCCGTACAGCCAGGGAATCCGCGGTTGGGAGGTGCCCGGCTCGGCTGTGGGCCGCCTGGGGGCCGCCTGGTATCGGGGGGGGGATGAAGTGCCGGCTGGCGACAGGGAAGCGACCGGGGTGCCGGCTGGCGACAGGGAAGTGACCGGGGTGCCGGCTGGCGGTGCTGGGCGGCCGGCGCGGGAGGCGCAATCAGGTTGCCTCCCCGGGGAACGGCCTCAGGCAGGAATGGACGCCTGGACCAATTGACAATGGAACCCTTTGAAGCTAGCCTTTTTACTTACCTTATACATCGCATTGAGGAAATCCGCTGTTTGCTGGAGGCAAGGCCAACCGACTCGGGTGCTCCCGAGAACATGTTTCGGAGGTTTCATGCGTATCGTCCTAGCCGTTCTGCTCCTGGGCCTTCTGTTTGCATCTGTACACAATGCCGCTGCAGACACGAATGCCGCCCCCGATTTCACGCTCAAGAACCTCGATGGAAAGGTGGTCAAGCTCTCGGACGTATACAAGCAGGGACCGGTGATCCTCTCCTTCTGGTCGACCTGGTGCAAGAACTGCCCCGAGGAGATGAAGCATTTCCAGCGCTTCTACGACCAGTACAAGGAGCAGGGGCTGACGGTACTGGGCATCTCCATCGACGGAACCAAGACTGTCGCGAAGGTCAAGCCGTGGGTGACCGGCCGGCGTCTCAACTTCCCGATCCTGCTCGACCAGAAGGGTGACGTCATGCGCCTCTACCATGTCAAGCCGGTGCCCCATTCCTTCATCGTCGACCGGGAAGGCCAGATCGTCTACAGCCACGTGGGCTACCGCCCCGGTGATGAGGTCAAGTACGAGAAGGAAATCCAGAAGCTGCTGGCCAAGACCTCGGTCACCGAGGAAGAGACCGCGTCTGAGGAGTAGACGCCGCGCCCAGGAAGGGAACCATGCCAGCACACGGCGATCGGTACGGAAGGGGGGCTTCGTGAGACGGTTTCTGCTCCTTGGTCTGGCGCTGGGCGTCCCGGCCCTGGCCCTGAGCGTCTTGTGGGTCGGCTGCGGCAAGGATCTGCCCCCCGCCGGGGGCACCGCGGGCGCGTTCGACCGGGTGGTCCTGGCCGAGCTCTTCACGTCGCTGTATTGCCCGAACTGCCCCGAGGCCGAGCATGCCCTCGACCGGCTCTACGAAGAGGAGCAGATGGGCAAGATCGCCGTCATTCACTGGCATCCGACCCGCACCCTGCCCGACGCCCTGGGAATCGTGACCAGCGATGACCGGTACGAGGCCTATCGGGACGAGCTCTCCGGAATCGTCGGCCTTCCTACCTGCGTATTCGACGGCGTGGCCGCCATCGTCGGCGGCAGTCCGGCGACCTATGACCAGTATCGCGGCCGCTTCGAGAGCGAGGCGCTTCTGGCTGCCGAGATCGGAGCCAGCCTGGACCCGGTCATCACCGGCAATCACGTGGATGTCGACATCGACATCGAGGTCTCCGCGGCATTCGCGGCCCGTACGCTGGACATGACCGCCGTCCTGGTCGAACACAATGTTCCCAAGCCGGCCGGCCAGCCCGGCCCGGACACGTTGAGCTTCGTGGCCCGGGTGGTGAATGCCCAGCAGATCACGCTCGAACCGGGCGAGATAGCCCGCTACAACGCCGCACTCACCCTGGAGGGCAGCTGGAACCAAGAGGAGCTCTACGTCGTTGCCATCTTCCAGGAGTTGGACCTGGGTGAGGTCCTGCAGTCGGCCATGGCCAAGGTTCACGCCGGCTCCGGTTCCGATTTCTTCAGCTTCGAATTCTCGGCACCCGACACGAATCTGGTCGCGGTCGTCGGAGCACAGGCCAATCTGGCGCATATCTATCTCGAGAATACCGGCACCCTGGGCGATACCCTGCGCATCGATCTGCCCGCTGACTACCGCGACCTTCCCCAGGACTGGAGCGCCTTCCTCTGCACCGAGGAGGGCATGTGCTTCACGACCCCCTACGACCTCTACCTGGATGCCGGCCAGGTGGAGGAGCATCTGGTCATCGACCTCTTCGCGCTCTCCGAGGGCCAGGGCTGGGTCGGGATCACGGTCCAATCCGTCTGCAATCCCGCCCTCGCCGATACGCTGCGCATTCACTTCACGACCGAGCCGGCGGGCTCCTACGCCTTCACCGCCACGGCTCCCCTCACCGACTTCGTTGCGGAGCTCGAGGAGACCGTATTCGCCCATATCCTCTTCGAGAACACCGGGGAGCAGGACGACCGGTTGACGATCGACATCGTCGATGACCTGACCACCATCCCCCCGGACTGGGCGCTTTCGATCTGCGATGACCGCGGGTTCTGCATCGGCCACCACCTCGAGTTGGACATCGCCGCCGGCGAGAGCGTCGAGAACTGGGGCATCGATGTCATCCCGTACAGCGAAGGCAGCGGACAGGTCGGCGTCACGGTGGCGTCCACGGGAGACCCCTCCCTGACCACGACTCTGATCTTCACCTTCGAAACCGCCGGCAGCTCGCCGGGCTTTGCGCGCACAGTCCTGGGCGAGATGTTCACGACCTGGTGGTGTACCAACTGCCCGATTGCCGAAGAGGCGCTCGACACCCTGCATGACGAGGAAGGTGCCGGTCACCTGGCGGTCATCCATTGGCACCCGTATCTGGATGACATTGGTGGCTTGGGGATCCCCGAGACCGACCCGCGTCTGGCGGCCTACACCGACCGCCTGGGCGGCCCGGCGGTCTATCCAACCACCATCTTCGACGGAGAGGAACGGATCATAAGCGGCAGCGAGGGAACCTATGACGAGTACCGGGCCAGTTACGAGGCGGCGGCCGGCGCGACCTCCTCGCTGCAGCTCTTGCTGCAGGCCGAGCGCAATGGCGATCAAACCATAGACGCGACGATCCAGATCGAGTCTGTGTCGCACATGCCATCGGCGGATCTCGATCTCCACGTGGTCGTCGTCGAACACGAGACACCGCTGCCGATGATCCCGATCAGAATCTTCAGTTATACGGCGCGGCGCGCCATTGCGGAGGCGATTCGGACCGGCGAGGGCGCCACGCTGCAACGCACGGTGCAGTTCGAAATCGATGCGGACTGGAATCTGGAGCATGTTCATGTCGTAGCCTTCGTTCAGATGCCCGGCTACGGCGAGGTCGTGCAAGCCGCCATGATCGCATTGCCCTAGGGCGGACCCGCCCGGCGCGACCGCCCAGGCGGGCACTTACACTCTTCGAGGGGGGAAGGCGTGCAGTCGAGAATTCGCGCGCGAGCGCAGGTCCGCGGGATCCGTCTTGCCGGCGTGGCCGCCACATGGCTGTGCTTGATTCTGTGTGGATCACCATCCGGCGCCGGGGAGATATCCGGGGCCAACCGGCTCGAGGTGTGGGTGGAAGACTCCTTGGGCGCGGCGGCCTACCTGAACAAGCTCGACGTTCACTATCAGACCGAGAAGTGGCTCGTTGGTGCACGTCTCGAGTACGACGAGGAGTCGATCTGGGATCCCGAGCGCGGCACGGAGCTCATCCGCCGCTACGCGGAATACTCGGATGATGGGTTCACGATTCGAGGCGGCAACTTCTACACGACCTTCGGGCGTGGCCTTCTTTTCCGGGCGATGGAGGAGGACGAGGTCCGTTTGGACCGCGATGTGGACGGCCTCCTGGGCACGGTCGCCTACCGCGGCATCGAAGGCCAGGGGTTCATCGGAAGACCCCGCAATGACATCACCTACCAGCGCGACGATGTTCTCTCGGGACTCGACCTCGACTACTCGTTGGCCGGGCCGCTGCGCATCGGGGGCGGCTATGTGCGGCTGGACGCCAGCGGTGACCTCCAGGAGGAGTATCAGCGTCCCATCGAGGAGCTGGCGGGCGGCCGCCTGCAGTTCACCCACGGAATCCTGGATGCCTACTTCGAGGGCGTCCAGCGCATTCGGCGCGGAGAGCGCGATCCGCGGGGGGGCTGGTCGGGCCTGACCGACTCACAAGGCCGGGATGGAGAGGCCTACTACGGGTCCGTCACACTCGGCATTCCCGGGTATGTCCTGCTGCTCGAGGGCAAGGAGTACGATCGCTTCGATTTCGCCTACGCCACGCCCCCGCCCGCGAACAAAGACGGCGCCCCGATCAACAATGGCGTGGATGAGCGCGGGCTGGGGTTGATTCTGACCGCCAGCCCCGCGGCCGATCTCACCTTCGACGGCAACGGCTCCTACGGGGAGTCGAGCAGCGATGAAGACGGGGCCCAGCGGTTGGCCTGGGGGGGAACGTTGCGCAAGGACTGGTGGGGCAAGGGCGCCGTGCAGGTCGGCGCCGACTACGTCAAGGAAGACTCGCTCATCACAACCACCGGGTACTGGTTGCGGGAGTATGGCGGACCGACCTGGAATCTCTCCTACTACCTCAGCGAGATGATGTCGGTCACGTTCAAGGGCCATCTCTACGATCGAACCGACGATGAGGTGGACTATACCGAGTTCTCCTCCGATATCACCCTCAGCCATGCCTCCGGAAAGTCGCTGACCTTCTCCATGATCCGCGCCAGCGAACCACTGCCCCATTACGAAATGGGCGACGCCTGGTATCTGGTGCAGTTCGCCTGGGCCCTGGGCTACAGCCACGAGCTGACCGTCAAGGTCGGTGAGGAGCGTGGGGGCATCACCTGCTCGGGGGGGGTCTGCCGCTGGGAGGAACCGTTCACCGGCGTGCGCCTCGAATTCGTCTCCCGCCTCTAGCACGACCGGATCACTCTGCGAGCCGGATCCGCTGGGGATGGGTGTAGAGGGTGAATCGATCCCCGCGCAGGAATCCGATCAGGGTCATGCGGGCCCGCTGCGCCAGATCGACCGCCAGATCGGTGGGCGCCGACACCGTGGCCATGATGGGAATGCCGGCGGTCGCC
>CAYQJL010000194.1:0-13260 GCA_964417675.1 uncultured bacterium
CCGGCCCCGACCCCGACCCTTCCTCTGCCTGACCCGCTCCGCGGCCGACACCCATCCTCGGGCCACATCCTTCGTATTTCTGGCCGCGCGGTTTCGTCTACTCATCAGGCTCGTCGAGGGTGGAATCCCGCCGAGGATTGGCAGGATTCCGATTATGCCCGTAAGCAGAGGGGATTGGACGGAATCGGATGGCTCACCGGCCCATACACACGCTCCGGGTCGCCGTGTACTCGCACGATACCTACGGGCTCGGGCACCTGACCCGCAGCACGCGGCTGGCGCGCGCGGTGCTCGAAGCGTTTCCCGATGCCAGTGTGTTGCTGTTGACCGGCTCCCCGGTGGCCCATCGCTTTCGTTTTCCCCGCGGCCTCGACTACATCAAGCTGCCCTCGGTGGTCAAGATCGGGCCGGAGCGATACGAGGCCCGTGATCTGGGGATGTCGAATCGCCGCATCCGCGGCATGCGCGAACAACTGCTGCGCCATGCCGTTGAGCATTTTCGTCCGCATCTGCTGCTCGTTGACAATGTGCCCGGGGGCATGAAGGGCGAGCTGCTGAGCACGCTGGACTGGCTCCACCGGCACCGGCCGGATGCCCGCGTCCATCTTGACCTGCGCGACGTGCTCGACCAGCCCGAGGTCATCCGCAGGTCCTGGAAGGACCATGGCGTTCCCGCGATTCTCGATCGTCATTACGACGAGATCAGCATCTTTGGATCCCCCGATATCTATGACGCGCGCGAGGTCTATGGCCTCCCGCCCGCCAAGACGCGCTACATGGGGTACCTGGCTCCCTACCCCGACGAGCGCACCGGGAATCCCGACCTGCCCCCCTGCGAGGCGGGCCGGCACAGGGTTCTGGTCACGGCCGGCGGTGGCGGCGACGGCGCCGACCTGCTCGTGTGCGCCGCCGAGATGCAGCGCCGGTTGGGAGCGGCGAGTCCCTATCATCTGCACCTCGTGACCGGACCGCTCATGGACAACGATCAGCAGGAACGCCTGAGGGATCTGCTGCCGGCACTGCGCAACGTGTCGATCCACGAGTTCGTGCAACCGCTCGCGGCCTGGATGAACAGCGTGGATCTGGTGCTCTCGATGGGTGGCTACAACACGCTCTGTGAGGTGATGACAGTGGCGCCGCGTTCGGTGGTCGTGCCCCGCGTGGCGCCGCGCCGGGAACAGATCATCCGCGCCCGGGCGCTGGAGGCCTTCGGTATCGTGCACGTCCTGCCTCTCGACCGGTTGACGCCCGGGCGGCTGGACGACGCGTTCCGGCATGCGCTGGCCCGTGAGCCGGGGCGCCGGGTGCGCAACGATACCTGGCTGAGCGGCGTGGATCGATTCAAGAGCCGTCTCGTTCAGCTCTACGGCACCGGTGTCGGCCGGGCACCCCGGCGCCGAAACGGTGCGCCGCCGCGACCCACTGCGCGGCGGGAGAGCGAGAAGAGCCCCACGCAGAAGGTTCAGGGGGGGGAGGTGATTTCGGGACGGACGGGGAGGAGGACCTCCGTGGGCCAGCCGGGTCCCCGACCCATGCCGTCACGAGTCGACCCCATGGGTGCCGGGAGGAGATATCCTCCCGGCCCCGCCCTGGCATCGCTGTGGGTTCTCCTTCTGCTGTGGATCGGCTCTGTCGCGGGCGCCTTCGAATGGCGACCGGCGGATATGGAAGGCCGCCTGCTCTACGGCCGCGATTCGAATCTTCTGGATGCGTCCGACGCGGAACGGGAAGCCTTCGCGACCGATGCTCCGGGGACCTTCTTCGTGGTAGACGATATGGAAGACGATTTTCTCGCGATGGCGTGGGAGGGCACCTGGACATTGGGGCGCGGCCTGGGGGGCAAGCATGAACTGGGCCTTGGGTATGAGCGCACCCAGTTTCTGCGCAACCCGATCAAGAGCGCCGAAGCCTTCGCCGCCACCTACTATCTCAAACCCGGCGGCCGCTCCCGCGTCGCGCTGGAGGTCGCGCACCGGCCCCAGATCTATGGGCGTCACCGCTTCGACAAGGACGCCCTTCCCGGAGCGTTTCAGTTTCGCGCCGAGGTGCACAAGCGCTGGGACCTGGAACTGGAGATGCGCCGCAGGCACGGCGACCGCGTGCAGTTCACCCTGGCTCTGAACGGATCCTGGCGGGAGTACGCCGAGGCGTTCCGCGAACGCGACCGGGTCCGGCTCGGCGTGCTGGGCGAGGTCGAGTTCGAGATCGACCGCCGTCTGACGGTGGGCAGCGAGGTGGGTGTCCGCCGCAGCCGGTCGCGCAACGAACCGGATCTCGGCAAGGATCTCTCGAATCGCGAGTGGTTGTGGAAGCCGTTTGTGGAGGCCGGCTGGCCGGCGGCCGCGTCGATCTTCACGGCGTTCCTGGAGCTCACCTGGCGCGAGTACGCCGCGCAGGACCCGGCGGATTGGAATCACTACGGCCGCCATGATCGCTTTGGCGATCTGGCTCTGTCCTGGGAGCGCGCACTCAGCGACGTGCTGTCGCTGTATTCGCAATACCGAACGCAGTGGCGCAGCGTGCGCCTCGATAGTGGACAGGATGTCGACTATGACGAAGAGGGCGCCTTCTCCGAGCATGTCATCTCGGGGGGGGTGTTCTGGTCTTGGGAATCAAAGTGAGGATCGAGCCATGCACATCACACGCCCCGGTACACGCGGGATCCTTTTCCTGGCAGCTCTCCTGATCGCCGCGGGGACGGCGGATGCCGGAAGCTGGTCGATGTTTCACGGCGATGCGAGGCACTCGGGCTTGACGCTGTGCGATGCGCCCCATGATTCGCTCTTCGGCTGGTCCTATGCGACCGGCGACAGCATCGTGTATTCCTCTCCGATCGTGGGGCCGGATGGAACGGTCTATGTGGGAACCTTGGGCAAGGATCTCGTGGCGCTTTCCTTCTTCGGCGAGCCCCTGTGGACCTTCCGTGGAGACGGCAACTTCCGCTATTCGACGCCGGCCCGCTCGGAGGACGGCACGATCTACATCGGCGGTTCCAACAACCACTTGTACGCCGTGGATGCCCACGGGTCGCGCAAGTGGACCTTTGAGGCGGGCGGCGCCGTCAAGACCTCGCCGAACATCGGAAGCGATGGAACCATCTATTTCGGTGCCGATGACGGCCTGCTGTACGCCGTCCGCCCCGACAGCACGCTGGCCTGGACCTTCGCCACCGGGGATACCATTCGCAGTTCGCCGGCCATCGCGCCCGACGGCACGATCCTCGTGGGATCGAACGACGGCAACCTGTATGCGGTCCGGCCGGATGGATCCCTGCGCTGGAGCGCGGCCACCGGCGCGCAGATCAAGTATTGCTCCCCGGCGATCAGCGAAACCGGGGAGGTCTACTTCGGATCCTATGATGGCAACCTGTACGCGGTGACCGTGGACCAGACCTTGCTCTGGGTCTATCCCACCGGGAACGTTCTGCGTTCATCGCCCGCGCTGGGTCTCGACGGAAGGGTCTACATCGGATCGGGCAGCAGGCTTCTGGCGATCAACGCGGCCGGCGAACTGGAATGGGACTTCTCCACGGGCGGCAGCATCTACGGATCCCCCGTCTACTGGGAGGACGATGACGTGGTCGGTGTCGGTTCTCTCGATGGGACCTTCTATCTGCTGCATGCGGACGGGTCGCTCGATTGGACCTTCACGGTGGGGGCCCCGATCTACACGACCCCGGCCCCGAGCCGCCACGGGGACCTCTATGTGGCGGATGTCAGCGGGCGGGTGTGGGCGATGGGCAATGCCACCACCGCGGTGGAATGGGAACCCCCTGTGGGCCGGGGGGCCCTGACCCTGCTCGGCCCCAATCCCACCCCGGGGGGGGTGTGGCTCCAGTGGGCGAGCAAGACGGAGGCCGGGCCGGACATCCAGGTGCTCGACGCCACCGGCCGCCTCGTGCGCAGACTCCCCAGCGACCCCCGGGGGCGGATCCACTGGGACGGCACGGCGGCGAGCGGACAGCCGGTTTCGCCGGGGGCCTATTTCCTGCGCGCGGACCAGGCGGCCCACGCTGTTCGTGTCCTGGTGGTGCGGTGATCACGATGCGCGCGAGATCCTGTCTGTGGGGGTTCGGGCTGGCACTGGCGGTGGGCGCCTGCTCGCCCGATGTGCGGGACAACATTGGACCGCGGGTGCCGGTCCCGAACGCGATGGGACAGGTCGCCCGGGCCGGCGCGCCGGCCGAGAATCTCAAGGTGGAGCTGCGCTGCAGCGTTTCCGCCGAGGTCATCGCTTCGGCGACCACGGACGACGACGGAGAGTACCTGTTCACCGATGTGCCCAGCGGGGACTGGGAAATCAAGGTTTCGGGCGATGAGGACGGAGATTTCGACTCGGTGAGCAGGATCTTCGGGCTGGCCCAGCGCGGGGATCAGGCCGTCCTGCCGGAGCTTGACATCCATGCCTTCGGCCTGACGCTGCTGGCCCCGGCCGAGGCCAGCAGTCATCCGCCGCCGAGCCTGTTTGACCCGATCGAGTTCTCCTGGGCGCTGCCGTCGGTCAGTATCGCATCCGCTCGCGTTCAATTGTACAGCGCTGCGGGCGAACGCGTGTGGAGTTCGGAGAAGACGCTGGGGCCGACCGCCGTCTGGAACGGCATCGGCAACGAGGGCGGCCATGCCGGCCGGCCCGTCGCGGCGGGCGCGTACTACTGGCGCGTCAAGCTCGAGCTCGGTGACGAGATCGAAGCCCGCAGCGAATCGTATACCCTCAACTTTGAGTAGCGCTATGACGGCACGTATCGACAGCCTTGCCCCGAAGCCGAAGAGCGACAGCCGGCACGACCGCTGCGGCGACGCGCAGGATGTCTCGGCCGGCGGCCGGCTCGGGTACCTGGCCAAGATGTTTCCCCGGATTTCGGAGACCTTCATCCTCAAGGAGGTCTTGGCGCTGCGCCGGGAGGGCGTGCCGGTCAAGATCTACTCGACGCTGCCGCCGACCCGCGATCACCGGATCCAACCGGCGGCCCGCGCCCTGATGCCGGAGGTCGAGATCCTTCCGCCGGTCACCTGGAACAACACGCCGCGATTCTTGCGTGCCCTGGGAGAGGCCCTGCGGTGCGATCGCACGGCCGCGCTGAAGGCCATCGGGCGGTACCTGCGGCGGCCGCGCGCACGCCGCTTCCGCCAGCTGTGGCGCGCGGTCTACCTGGCCGAGGCCCTGCGGCGGGATCGGATCAGTCACCTGCACGCCGCCTGGGCGCACACGCCGGCCAGCGTGGCCCGCCTGGCGTGCCGGCTCAGCGCAGTGCCGTGGAGCATGGCGGCCCACGCCAAGGACATCCACCTCTCCTCGCCCGCGTCCCTGGGAAAGAAGATCCGGGCCGCGCGCTACACCCTCACCTGCACCCAATGGAACGTGGCGCGTCTGAATGAGATCGTGAACTCGGACGCGGGCGAGGAGACGCCGATCCACCGGCCGACGATCGAGCTGCACTACCACGGGGTGGATACCGACTACTTCCACCCGGCGGCCGCCGATCCGGCCCAGAGGCAGCCGTCCGCGCAGGCCTGCCAGCCTCCGCTGATTCTTTCGGTAGGCCGCCTGGTGCCCAAGAAGGGCTACGAGACGCTCCTGCGAGCCGCGCGGATCCTGCGCGACCGCGGCCTGGCCTTTCGGCTCGAGATCGTGGGAGAGGGTTCCGAGCGCAAGCGGCTGCTGGCCTTGATTCGTGAGTTGGGCCTGGAGGATGCGGTGCGTCTCAGCGGCATGCTTCTGTTGGACGAGGTGCGCGAGCGCTACGGGCAGGCACGCTGCAAGGTGTTGGCATCCCGGATCACGGATCAGGGGGATCGCGATGGGATCCCCAACACCCTCGCCGAGGCGATGGCCTGCGGGGTGCCGGTGGTCGCGTCCGATCTGCCCTCGATTCGAGAGCTGATCCCGGATCCGCGCTGTGGACTTCTGGTACCCCCCGAGGATCCCCACGCCTTGGCCGGTGCACTCGAGGAGATCCTGACCAACGATGAACTGCACCGGGCCCTGTCGCGGGCCGGGCGGCAGCGGGTCGTCGAGCATTTCAGCGCTCGCCGGCATGAGCAGAAGACGGTCGAACGCCTGCGCCGCTCCACCGGTCTCGAACGAATCCTCTACGTCAGCGCCGACCGAGGCGTGCCGGTGCGGGGCCACAAGGGCGCCTCGGTGCACGTTCGCTCCCTGGTCAAGGCGCTGCGGGGGCACGGAATCGAGACGATCGTCGTCGCCGCCCGCAAGGGTCCGCGGGAGGGTCCCGAGGTGGCCGCGCGTCTGATTGGGGCCGGCTCGCCGGAGCCTGTGAAAGGGCGCGTGCGGCGCTGGACGGCCCGCCGGGGCGGGGCGCCCCTGGAGAAGGCCGTCCTGCGCCTGATCGACAACCTCTACATCCACCGGACCCTGGGCCGGCTCGCGCACACCTGGAAGCCGGACGCCGTCTATGAACGCTATGCCCTGACCGCCGTGGCCGGTTCGCTGCTCGCCCGGCGCCTGCGGGTGCCGCATATCCTGGAGGTCAATGCGCCGCTGGCCGAGGAGGAGGCCCGCTACCGGGAGTTGCGCCTCGGGGCCCTGGCGCGCTGGACCGAACGCTGGTTGTGGCGCAGGGCCGACCGGCTGGTGGTCGTCTCCGAGGAGTTGCGCCTGCGGGCGCGGGCCGCGGGTGTGCCGGCCGAGCGCATCCTGGTGATGCCCAATGCGGTCGATCAAGAATATTTCCACCCCGGTCTGGACGCGACCGGAGTACGGCGGGAGCTGGAGCTCAACGGCCATTTCACGGTCGGGTTCAGCGGCACGCTCAAGCCCTGGCACGGCCTGCATCATCTGCTCGAGGCGGCGGCCGCGGCCGGGGAGGCCCTGGCGGGGGCGCATCTGCTGGTCATCGGGGATGGTCCTTGCCGTGAGCAACTGCATCAGCAGGCCGAGCGGCTGGGCCTGAACGACCGGATCACCTTCGTCGGTTCGATCGACCATGATCAGGTGGGGATCTATCTGTCGGCCTGCGACGTGCTGGTCGCGCCCTATGGACCGGTGGATCGATTCTGGTTCTCGCCCTTGAAGGTAGCCGAATACCTGGCGGTCGGCCGTCCCGTGGTGGCCTCGCGCATCGGCCAACTGGGCGAGCGCTTGAGCGCGTCGGAGGCGGTCGTTCTCGTGCCGCCCGGCGATGAGACCGTCCTGGCCAGGGAGCTGTCCCGCCTGCGCGCCGATGCCGCGGCCCGCGAGAGGATGGCCGGCGCGGCCCGCCGGGCCGAGGTGTGGACCTGGGATCGTCTGGTCGCTCAGCTGCTTCGTGAGACCGAGCGGGTGCGCCGCGGGAAATGGAGGTGGAGCGATGATTCCTAGACCGGTATCCGGCGTGCACGGCGCCGCGGCCCAGCGCCCCCTGACGGTCGGCTATGTGCTCAAGATGTTTCCGCGCTTCTCGGAGACGTTCATTCTCAATGAGATTCTCGAGCTGGAACGTCGGGGCCTGCGCATCGTCGTCTTCTCGATGAAGTCTCCCGATGAGACATTGCGCCAGCCGCGCGTCGCCGAGCTGAAATCCACGATCCGGGTGATCCCGCCCTTGGCCGGCCGGCGCTGGGAGTACCTCCGGCTTCATCTCCTGGCGGCCCTGAGGCATCCGAAACGGTATTGGGATACATGGCGGTTCGCCCGCGCGCGCGGCACGCGGGCGGCGTGGCAGAAGTTTCTGGCGGCCCCCTTCATCGTGCACCACGCGCGCCGTCAGGGAGTCGAGCATTTCCATGCCCACTTCGCCAGCGGTCCGGCCCGGCAGGCCAAGCTGGCCGCGATGCTCTCGGGCATCCCCTTCAGCTTCACGGCGCATGCCAAGGACCTCTACTGGAAGGGGCACAATCACGGCCACAACAACAAGCTCAAGAAGCGGGTGGTCCTGGCCGCGTTCGTCATCACGATCAGCGAGTACAACCGGCGCTTCATCGAGTCGCTGAACTTCAAGGCGCCCCGGCGGCGCATCGTGACGGTGTACAATGCGCTTGATCCTCGCAGGTGGCCGTTCCTGCGGCCCGCCGGCCGGCCCACATGGGGGGCGGCGCCCGCGGGCTCGGCGGGCCGCCCCCTGATCCTGGCGGTGGGGCGCCTGGTGCCCAAGAAGGGATTCGATGTCCTCATCCACGCCTGCGCGCTCCTGCGCGCACGCGACAGCGATGTGAGCTGTCTGATCGCCGGAGAGGGACCCGAGCGTCCCCGGCTCGAGGCCTTGATCGCGGAGTTGGGATTGCAGGATACGGTCGTGCTCCCCGGATCGATTCGGCAGGATCAGCTGCTCGAGCGCTACTATCGGGAGGCGGTGGTCCTGGTGCAGCCGTCGATCGTGGATGCCGACGGAGACCAGGATGGGATTCCCACGGTCATCCTGGAAGCCTTGGCCGTGGGCGTGCCGGTCGTGGCGACCGATGTATCCGGGATTCGTGAGGCCGTGCTTCCGGACGAGACCGGCCTGCTGGTGCCGCCGGGCGATGCCGCGGCGCTCGCCCTGGCGATGTCCCGGATTCTCGGCGACGATCACCTGGCCGGGCAGCTTGCCCAGCGCGGGCGGCTGCTCTTCGAGCATCGCTTCAACCTGCTCAAGAATGCGAAGGTCTTGATTCATCTGATGCGGGTTTCTGCGCGGGGAGAGGTGCGCTGGTCACTGCCGAAACTCCGGGAACGCGCGGGTGTGATGACGCCGGCCGGTGAGGGTGCCGGCAGTGAGCGACTGGCACAGCCGGCGCCCCGCTCCGTGGAGGATGTGCCCCATGGCGCGGGCGTTGGTGTTTAGCCTGAAGCCCCTGACCGAGATGGGTCGCGAAGCGGCCCGCTTCACGGCCGTGCTGCGCCGTTTCCGGGGGTATCTGCGCGCGCAGCGTCGCACCCTGATCCTGGCCGTGGCCGCGAGCATCGGCTACACCCTGGCCACCCTGCTCGAACCTTGGACGATGCAGGTCATCTTCGATGGGGTGATCCTGCAACAGCCGGTGGTGATCTTCGGGCTCGACCTGGGCGCCTTGGTGTCCGGCGACCGCATGAAGCTGCTGACGATCGGGGCCGGCGCCGTACTCCTGCTTGCGGCGGTCCGCGGCCAGCTCTACTACAACCAACGAGTGCTGACCGCCACCTCGGGGATCGACGTGGTCATGGCCATCCGGCGCCAGCTCTTCGAACACCTGCAGGCCCTGTCGCTGGATTTCCACCACGGTTCGCGCACCGGCGATCTTATGATGCGCATGACCGGCGACATCGTCATGTTGCGCGAGATGGTCGTCGCGGCACTCGTAACCCTCTTCACCCAGGGTCTCGTGCTGATCAGCATCCTGGCGATCATGCTCCATATGAATGTCCGGCTGACCCTGATCGCCCTGGCGGTCTGCCCGCTCCTGTTCCTGATCCTCTCGCTCTTCCGGCTGCGCCTGGTGGCGGCGGCGCAGAAGCAGCGCAAGCGGGAGGGGCGCCTGGCCTCTTCGGCGCACGAGGCGCTCGAGAGCGTCCAACTCGTGCAGGCCTATACGGCGGAGCGGTATGAAGCCGCGCGATTCAAGCAGCTCAACCAGCGGAGCATGCGCTCCGGGGTGCGCGTCACGCGGGTGGAGGCCCAGCTCAATCGCGCCGTGCAGGTGGCCCTGGCCGTGGGCCTCTGCCTGTTCCTGTGGCTGGGCACGCAGGATGTCATCGCCGGCCGCCTCTCGCCTGGCCAGTTGCTGGTCTTCGTTGCCTACCAGAGGGGCCTCTACCGCCCCCTGCGGGACATCTCCAAGCTCACCCAGCGCATGGCGAAGGCCTCGGCCTGTGGCGACCGGGTGATCGAGATCCTGGACACGGTGCCCACGATCCAGGAGCCGGCGCACCCGACGATTCTGAAGCGCGTGCGCGGCGAGATCGAGCTGCGCAACGTGACGCTGCGGTATCGCCAGGGTGTGGCGGCCCTGCGCGAGGTCACCCTCTGCGTGGGCCGCCGCGAGCTGGTGGCCCTGGTGGGGCCCACCGGAGCGGGCAAGACATCGGTGCTGTCCCTGATCCCGCGCTTCTACGATCCCCAGGCGGGCCAGGTTCTGATCGACGGCCGGGACGTGCGTGAGATCCGGATCCGTTCCCTCCGCCGGCAGATCAGCCTGCTGCCGCAACAGGCGGTGGTGACGGGGGTCACTGTTGGAGAGAACATCGCCTACGGGGCCCTGGGAAGCAAACGGGGCGCCGGCCCGGAGCAGATCCGGCAGGCCGCGCAGGCCGCGCATGCGCACGACTTCATCGCCGCGCTCCCGAAGGGATATGACACGGTCGTCGGTGAGCGCGGCGCCACACTCTCGGGCGGCCAACGCCAGCGCATCGCCATCGCCCGGGCCTTCCTGCGCCAGGCGCCGATCCTCCTGTTGGACGAGCCGACCACCGGGCTCGATCCGATCTCGGGGCAGGCCGTGATCGAGGCGTTGAAGACGCTGACCCGCAAACGCACCACGCTGGTCGTCGCCCACCAGCTCAGCACGATCCTGCAGGCCCACCGCATCGTCTTCCTGGAGGATGGGTGTGTTCGGGAGCAGGGTACCCACGCGGATCTGATACGCGCGGGGGGAGGGTATGCCGCCTTCTTCGAGACGGAGTGGGGCGAAATGGCATCCTGCCTCTCCACCTCCCGGGGCGGCGGGACGCCGGAGCAGCATGTCATCCGACGCCGATAGAAAGAAGGCGGAGCGCTTCGAGCGCTCCCGCGAGCGGGCGCTGCACCCAGAGAAGGCCCTGCGTCTGCTGCGCGAGACGATCACGCGCCCGGGGTGGTCCTGCGAACAGCTGTTGGCCATCCGCATCGTGAAGTTGTGGCCGGGCCGGCGCCTGACGGTGAAGTATCACATCCTGGGCGGCCAGGAGCGCAGCCGGACCCTCTACCTGTACGGCAAGCTGTTCCGCGGCCGGCGGGGCGCCGGCGTCCATGCTCGCCACCGGTGGCTCTATCAGCAACGGCCCGCGCAACTGGATGTGCCTGAACCGCTGGGATACCACGCCCGCCGCCGGTTTCTTCTGATGGCCGAGCTTCCCGGAGGCAGCCTGGCCGAGTGGCTCGCGGCGCCGGAGCGCGTGCAGCCGCCGCGGGAGCTGCTCGACCAGGTCGGCGCGCTGCTGGCCGCGCTGCACTCGCTGCGTCCCGGCACGGCCTCGCGCTCACCCGTGGCGGACCCCGTTCCCGAATTCGAAACGCATGCCGGTGCGGAGGAAGTCGAGATTCTGAAGCAGGCCGCCGGCCGGGTGGCCGCCGGACCGTGGAGCCGGCCGACCCGGGCCCGCTTCGAGCGGCTGTGGGCCGAGATCGTTCGACGACTTGCGGCGCCCGACAGCGGGCCGCGGCGGCCATGGGGCGTCATTCACCGGGACCTGTACCCGCAGCAGATCATTGTGGGGCGCGCGCGTTGCGGGCTGATCGACCTGGACGAGGCGGCCGTGGGACCGGGCGAGCTGGATGTGGGCAACCTGCTGGCGCACCTGATCCTCGCCGAGACCCTGCAGTTCGGGGAGAGCACCGCGGCGGCCTGGCCCCGCTTGGGCCAGGGGATTCTGGATGGCTATCGCGCCCGCCGCGACCTCGACCGCGCGTCTCTGACGGCCTTCCTGTGCGCCAGCCTCCTGCGTCTTGCGTCTCTGGAACGACTGGCCGGCCCGGCCGCGCGCGACGGCGACTGGGAACGACTGGCCGGCCGCCTCCTGTCCGAGTGCGCGCGCGTGCTCGAGACGCCCGGGCCGCCCCTGGACTAGCGCATCTGCACGACGCGGCCCTCGGCGGCGATCCGGCCGTCGAGCAGGATCCGGGTGTGATAGACCCCCGCCGCCACCGGCCGCCCGAGATCGTCGCACCCGTTCCAGGAGAGCGGCAGGCTGGTTCCGGAGGCGACCCTCCAGTGGCCGGCGTCGGCGACCCGGCGGCCGTCGGCGCCGAACACCAGCAGCCGCACCTGTCCGGCTTCCCGGGCGTCCAGCCGCCAGGCGACTCGGCCGCAGGCCGGGTTCGGGTGGGCCGGCGAGAGGTACACCGGCCCGGTCAGCACCCGATCCGGGGCGGCCATCGGCTCATTGTTGCCCTCGAGGGCGTAGATGTTGCCTCCGGTGGGTGGGCTGTAGAGCAGTTGGGTGCCGCCCACGACATCCGGCTGGCCGTTGCCGTTCAAGTCCGGGACCCCGCGGATCGTCATGATCTTGTCGCCGGTGGGGTTGAGCCAGTTCCACACGATCTGGCCGGAGACGCCGTCGATGAGATAGACCCGGCCGTCGAAGTCGCCGGCCACCGCATCGTTGATCCCGTCCTCGGTGCAGTCGGCCACCCGGTCGACGGCCCAGGCCCAGTCGGATGTGACCGCCGTCCAGAGCAGCGCACCGCTGGCGCCGTCATAGGCGCGGACTCCCGTGGAGGTGTTCAAGCCCACGACCACGTCATCGTATCCGTCGCCGTTGACGTCATCGAGTGTGGCGACCCGTTGCTGGTACGGCGCGCTCACGCTCCATTCCACGGCGCCGGTGCGGCCGTTGATGCACATCAGGGTGCCGGTCCACAGCGCGGGCACGATCTCGCGGATGCCGTCCCCGTCGAGGTCGCTGACGAAGGTGAGGTTCCACACGGTGCCGCCGGTGGGACGCGACCAGAGAACCTGCCCATTTGCGCCGCTCAGCGCGATGACCTGCCGGCTGACCGAATCATCGCCGAGGCCCACGACCACATCACGGATTCCATCGTTGTTGATGTCCTGGCAGGAGCGGATGTCGAAGGAGGCGTCCTGCGCGTTGAAGGTCCAGACCTGGGCGCCGGTCGCGCCGTTGAGGCAGTAGACGCGGTCATTGTAGCTCCCGCAGCAGATGACGATCTCCGGCACCCCATCGCCGGTCAGGTCGCTGCCCAGGTCATCCATGGCGTAGACCCAGCCCGACTGCGGTTGCTCGTAGGTATCGAAGCTCCAGACGGTCCCGCCGGTCAGGCCGTCCAGGGCATAGGCCGTGCGGCCGCCCCACGCGGTGGCCAGGAGCACTTCGGGGAATCCATCCCCATTCAGATCCGGGCCGAGCCGGAGGCAGTTGTCGCCGTCACCCCCGCCACTGCTCGCGCCGCCGATCGGCCGGGCCGACCAAAGCACCTCGCCCACCCCGACCGAGGCTCCGCGGATCGCGAACACATGATCGACGCCGGAGGGGCCGCTGCCGTAGCCCTCGAAGACGATATCAGGCCCGCCGTCGCCGTCGATGTCGGGGAAGGCGGCGATGCACTCGAGACTTCCATTGCCCGAGAAGGACCAGAGCAGTTCGGTGTCGGCG
>CAYQJL010000195.1:0-1991 GCA_964417675.1 uncultured bacterium
CGCGGCGCGCTGTCCCACGGGAACGCCTCCACGATCTGTTGAGCAGTCCACTCGGCCGTGGGGTTTGTGGTCACATTGAAATGGAGCACCCGGCGTCGCTCGTGTGCGAGGATCAGGAAGACGAAGAGGATCTGATTTCGCATTCACCGCATTGCCACGTGCAACCCTGGACATCGATCTCATGATGCAGGTCGAACCGCATCCGGCTCCGCTGGAAGGGACCGTCCACCGTGCCAAGCAAGAGCCGAAGATGACCACTGGAAGGGCATGTTTGGTTGGTCTGATGGAGCAATATCTGGCCGGGATGCTCGAGCCGTTCATTTCGCTCTTGGAAGTCCACAAGCTCATGTGCTTCATGCAGGAGGCAGGTGAGCCGCTGCGACTGCGGATGTCCAAGGGCCCCTACGGGCCCTATGCCGAGAACCTCCGGCACGTCTTGATTGCCATCGATGGGTACTTCATTCGAGGGTACGGTGCCGGCGAGGATAGTCCGCGCAAGCGGCTCGAGCTGGTGCAGACATCGGTAGGGCGAGGTAGAGCACTTCTCAAGGAGCGGCCGGAGACTGAAGCGAGGTTCAAGCGGGTGGGCCGGTTGGTGGAGGGGTTCGAGTCGCCCTTTGGTCTTGAGTTGATTGCGACCGTTCATTGGGTTGCTGCCCACGAAGGCGCTGAGTCAGAGAAGTCAGTGATCGAGCAGGCTTACGCCTGGGGAGAGCGCAAGAAGCGGTTCTCTCGAGACCAGCTGCGTCTCGCTCGGAATGTGATGCGCGACCAGGGATGGCTCAACTGAGCGCGTGACGTCCGAGGCGAGTCACTGCCCGAGCAGCGAGAGAGCGATGTGGCATGGCAGCTGGTTCGAACACCAGAATCTCCGCGACGACCGCGCCGAGGCGTTCACCAGCCTGCTGCAGGGGGAGCGTGCATCTCTACACGTGCACGGTGCGGGCGACCACCCCGGGCCGGTTCGTGGCGCCGCCCCCACAGGCGGAGGAGATGTATCACCCGGAGACGTCCGGGTGCGGAGCCGGGGTGGTGGTGGAGTAGGGCTGATCAAGAAGCGAATGATCTGGAGTCCGGCCCACGGAGAGACAGCATTCACCGTTCCACTTTTCGATGAATTCATGCGCCGGGAGATCCGTGAGTGGCATTCCGTGGGCTCCACGGACTGAAGGGGCAAGCATGCGAGAACGCGATTCCTCTGTGACTCGAGTCGCGCCCGTGTTCGAGAAACTGCGCGCGGCCGATCCTTCTGGAAGAACGTGGTTGCCGCGCTTGGTCCAGCTCCCTGTCGGCGGCCATCCACCCTCACTCAGGGATGAGACCGACTTCACCTTTTGCAGGCACGGATGGGGACGAACCGAGGTCAAACTGAATCCCCCGGTGGCATTGCTGTCCTGGCTGATCCGGAACCCACGGGCGCCCGTTGCCGGCGGACTCAGCAGTGACCACCACAAGGCCGCGATCCGACGCCAGTGGATGGAGGGATCGGACGAGCGCATCCTCGAGGGCCTGGAGCTTCTCAGGCGAAATCCGCAGCGGTTGGATTGGCATATCTTCGAAGGGCCGACTCGGCCGGATGTCTACCTCGAAACCAAGGACCTTCTGGTCGTGATCGAGGGGAAACGCACGGAGGCCACTGCGACCAAGGCCACGAAGTGGATGGCGGGGCGGCATCAGATGCTGCGCCACCTGGATTGCGCGTGGGAGATCCGCGGCGGCCGACAGGTGGCCGGCTTCTTCATCGTCGAGGGCGAGGATGCTTCCGAGGAGGTTCCCGCCAAGTGGTTCTCCTTCGCGAGAGAGACCGTGTCCCCCGCCGCCATCGCCGCCAGCCTTCCCCATCGGGGGCCCGAAGAGCAGAAGCAAATCGCCGCGGCATTCATCGGCGTCACGACCTGGCAGCGGGTATGCAGGGAGTTTGCCGAACTCGGGCTGGACTATGCGGCGCTACCCGACACTGCCTCTTGAGGCGGCTTCCTATGGCGACCGAA
>CAYQJL010000196.1:0-6956 GCA_964417675.1 uncultured bacterium
GATCCGAGTGATCCGAGTGATCCGAGTGATCCGAGTGATCCGAGTGATCCGAGTGATCCGAGTGATCCGAGTGATCCGAGTGATCCGAGCAATCCGAGCAAACCGAGTGATCTGAACGATCTGAGCGATTTGACTGAACCATCACCGAGGAGCGAGTGCGAAGGGAGGCCATCATGGATCGACGCCGTCTCGTTATCAGCATCCTCCTGATTGGCTGTGCAGTTCCCTTCTCAGGGGCGAGCGCCGACACTTTTGTGGTCAAGCCCGATGGGTCCGGTGACTTTCCGACCATTCAAACAGCCATCGACGCGGCCACCGGCGGTGACGTCATCGAGCTCACCGATGGCAGCTTCACCGGCGAAGGCAACCGTGACCTCGACTTCCTGGGCAAGGCGATCACCGTCCGCTCCCAGAGTGGGAATCCGCAGGCCTGCATCCTCCATCCGGAAGGCGGACCCACCGATCCGCATCGGGGCGTGATTTTCCAGAACGAGGAGTCCGCTTCCTCGGTGTTATCGGGCGTCATGATCCTGCAAGGCGGGGTCATTCATCCCGAACAGGGAGGCGCCATCCTGATCGGCGCGGGCTGTGCCCCCCGGATCGAGTCCTGCATTCTTTGGGGCAATCTGGGTTCGGGCATCCGCTGCGAGGAAGCGGCGGCGGCGGTCTTGACCGATTGCTACTTCACTTACAATCAGGGCGAGTACGGTGGGGCGATGAGCCTGCATCACGCAGCCGTCACCCTCGAGAATTGCGAGTTCGTCAAGAACATCGGAGGTCATAGCGCCGGCGCCATATGGGGCTACGGCGCCGAGGTGGTGGCCAACGAGTGCTGGTTCTACCAGAACACCGCCCCGTTCTGTGCGGCCGTACGACTCAACGACGATAGTCAGAGCCACTTCACGGGCTGCCTGTTCCAGGACAACACGGCGCATTCTTATGGAGGCGCACTGACGTTCTGGATTTCGGGACCGAACATCGTGGAGCGCTGCACCTTTGCCGGCAACGTGGCTCCCGCCTCAGGAGCCGCGATCTGGTCGGAGAAGATCAGCGAAACCTACATCTTGGAGTGCACCTTCTACCGCAACCACACCTCGGATGCGACCGTGCTGGCGGGCAATCACACCGTGGTCCTCGAGAACTGTCTGCTCGCCTTCGCCTCGCAAGGTGCGGCAGTCGCCTCGCCCTATGACTACGCCAAACTCACCTGCTGCGACATCTACGGCAACGCGGGCGGTGACTGGGTAGGCAGCATCGCCGACCAGTACGGCATCCGGGGGAACATCTCGGAAGACCCTCTGCTGTGCGCCCCGTGGACCGGCGACTACCGGCTCGATGCAGCCTCTCCCTGTGCCGAGGAGAACAACCCCGAGTGCGGGCAAATCGGCGCCTGGGAGATCGGCTGCGGGCAGACGCCTGCGGCGCCGTCAAGTTGGGGGGCGATCAAAACACTCTTCCGCTGATCGGCGCACGCTCACTCTTGCGCGGGCAGTCGGTCCAGCAGCGCCCTGGCCCGTTCACCGTATCCGGGGCTATGCTCCGCCAACTCGCTCAGCGCTTCTCGGGCGCGATCGGGCTCCCCTTGCAGCAGGGCTAGCTGGGCGCGATACCAGCGGGCCCGATACGCGATCACCGGCAGGTCAGCACCTAGTGCGCTGTCCAGATAGATCCGCGCCTCGGTCAGGCGCCCCGCCAGCAGGAAACTCACCCCCGCCAGCAAGCGCGCTTGTTCCCCGTTGGGGCCGGCGCCTTCGGGCCTTGCGGCCAGCAAGTCGGCCGCTTGGGCAAGCAGGGGAGCGGCTTCGGCATAATCGCCACGCTGGTAAACGGCCGCCGCATGGGCGAACTGCGCCAGCGCGCCGCGTGCATGCCCCGCGCCGATGTCGCCCTCAGCTGGTGCCGACGTCGGCCCCGACGTCGGGGCCGACTCCGAACCTGTAGCTCCGCGGACCTCCTGATGGGTATAGGGCAGAGGTTCGAGCACCGCGTATTCGGACCAGTTCGGCCCAGTCCCCGAAGGAATCTGCTGGAATAGCGTCACGAGCAGCAGGCCCACCGTGACCACCGCCGGTACCCAGGTCGTCCAGCTCCCCTTCCAGCCACGGTCGGGCCGCCAGCGTCGTCCCAGGTCACGCAACCACTGAAAAGCCCCACCCTCGCCAGGCCGGTCTTCCCCGGCGGCGCGCCGGCGTGAGCGCTCGGCCTCCCGGCGAAGTTCCTTTTCCAGCTGTCCCAGGCCCGCCTGGCCGAAGGCGTGCGATTGCATGCTGCCCATGCTGCCCATGCCGCCCATGCCGCCGCTGAGCGTCTCACCGGTCGAGGCCGGATTGGCCTGCATGGTGGTCATGTGCGGCGCCATGGCGTAGAGCTGCTCTTGGCAGGCCGGACAAAGCGAGACGTGTTGCTCGAACTCGTTGCGATCCTGCGAGGTCAGAAGGCCCATCTCGTAGGCGGCCAGCATGGCGCCCTTGTCGGGGTCGATGCAGCGGATTTCTTCTTTCATGACGTCGTGTCCGTTTCCTCTTCCAAGAGTCGCCGCAACCGCGCACGGCAGCGGTGCAGCAACACGTAGAGCGCATTGCGCGTAGGAGCCCATCCTGTACGCGCATCCGGCGCAGGGCCACCCGCGTGGCCTCAGCCGGATCCCCGATCTCCCCCAGGCACTCGAGCATCAAGCCGAAGAGCACAGCGCAGCGGGGGTGCTGTCGGCCCAGCCGTTCGAGCGCTTGGGCGAGATCCGGTGCCGCGCCGCCGGCCTCGCCCTCCTCGATCAGGAAGTGGCCATGCGGCGCGGCCAATCGGTCTTCCTGGAGGAGCACGTCCTCGCCCCGACACTGCCGTTTCTGATAGTAGTTGCCGATGACGTTGCGCAGGACTGCGTAGGACCAGATGAGGATCGGACCGCGCACCGAGCGCGCCGCAAGCTTCTCCAGAACGATCCTTAGCCCGTCATGGACGAGATCCTCGCAATCCTCCTCCCGCACCCGTCGTTTGGCAACCGGCAGGAGGCTTACGCGCAGGGCGGCCAGTAGCGCCTCGCGCGCGGGATCACTTCCTTCAACAGCCTGCGCTGCGAGCAGATCCAGATCTCGTCCGTGTAGCGTCGGATCCGACATGTCCTGCTCCGCTCCCGGCGGCGGGCGGGTCGCATCGCGGGGGCGATCGGCGGCCTTCCACACGGTGGCTGCCCCCCTTGCGACGGATCTACCCACGATGCGCAGACTCAAGGGGGCGCGATGACCGCACACGCCTTCCACCCCATCCCCCCGAGCATGCGCTCGCCCACACCGGGCGAGTCCGCACGGGCTCGCTGCATTGTTTGCGCTGGGTCGGGTTCGGAGCAAGCACCTTATCACGACGGCGCGGCACCGGCTTGGCTGGGTCGCCACGCTGTCCAGGCTTGGGGGGCCACCTCTTCCGGGAACTCAGCCGCGATCGTCTCCCCCGACTTGCACTCCACGGGCACAGATTCGGCTCGGGTACCGGACACACCGATTCCTCCTCCGGGCCCTCCTGTCGAGCATCGGAGGCCCCGATGCGGGGCCGGGGACGAGTCGCGGGGGCGCGATCAAGTCACAGTTTCGGTACCGGTCTCGGTGAGGGTTCCGATCGTCGCGGTTGTCGGATCAGTCTCCGGCGAGAAGAGACTCCAGGGAGATGGTGTAGTCGATGTAATCGTCCTCTTGAATTCCCTTCGATAGGCTCCCGGAGTGGATGAGTACGGTTCGGAGCGATCGTTCGGTACCAACATCCAACCGTCGTACCTTCTCGCGGATTTCGTCCACGATGCTTGAATGCACGTGCTCCCGGTGTTTGATCTCGATCAGATAGAGACCTCTCCGCGTCATGATCAGCAGATCGACCTGGCACCCTCGGCGACGGGCGGTCGCTCTTTGGACGTAGGGGCACGCCGAGAGGATGGGTGTCTTCTGCAGTCCTAGATGCGAAAGAAGCACCGGGATGTTCGCCAGGACGAGATTCTCCATCTGGAGCCCAAGCAGACCAGACCACTCGGGAAGCTGATCCATTGAGAGATTCGACATCAGGCCCTGCTCGATGCGATCCCGGATGGGTTCGATGTATCGCAAGTAGAACCGTGAGTAGTTGTCGCGAAGCCGATACCGGATCAACCGGGAGGGACGTCCCGTGCGTGGGTCGTGTGGCGTGTCCTTTGAGAGGAATCCCGCGAGGACCAGATCCTGGGCATACTCACTTACCCGGCCGCCGCGCTCCTTGCCCATGGCCTGTGTCATCTCGGAGATCGTCTTTGCTCCATGCGTGACGGACCGCAGCATCTCGCGGCAGACCTGGGCTCGTTTGCCGAAGACGTCACTGAAGATCTGATCGAATTCACGGAAGAGTAGACCTTCGGGCACGAAACATAGGCGCTGGATGTTTCTCTCCGCCGATAGCGCGGGATCGATCTCTTCCAGGTATCGCGGAACACCTCCCGTAACCGATAGGACGCTGAGCTTCTCCTGCACTCGTGTGCGTGTGCGCGTCTTTCCCCAGAAGAGGTCGCAGCAACTCAGTGGGAGTTCGCCGAGCACGATGTCCCAGGATGTTCGGCCGACGAATCCGGTGTGCTTCAGGATGTTGTCATCGATCCACGCCGAGACCGATCCGCAGAGCACGAGGATGAGCTTCGGGTTCGTCTTGAGCATCCTGTCCCAGGCCGCCTTGAGATGCCCGGGGAAGTCTGGATCATGCCCGCCAAGCCATGAGATCTCATCCAGGAGAATGACGGTCCACTCGTCCCCGAGGGTGCTGGCCAGCAGATGAAACGCCTCCGGCCAGGAGTTCAGGGTGAACTCCGGCACGTTGGTCTGTCGGGCGAGTTGCTGGCTGAAGGTAGCTAGCTGGTCCGCATTGCTGAGGCCCGGACGGGGAGGCAAGCCCTCGAACTCCAGAAACCGATCCGCGTCCTTCCCGAACTCCCTTATCAGGGTGCTCTTGCCGATCCGCCGGCGCCCTCGGCATGTTACGAGCGAGGCCGTTTTCTTCCGCATCAGGGCACGAAGATCCGAAAGCTCCTTGGTCCTGCCAACGAACATGCCCCCTCCCACATCGAGACGCGTAAAACATTGATTTACAAAGTATTAGAATTTCCACAACCAAGAACACATACCGGCACGAAATTGAAGATTTGTCGATTTCGTGACGCTTGGAACACTACCATATTCGGCACGGAATGTTCAACATGTTGATTTCGTGCCGAAATGATCCGTCCTTAGACCGGCACGACAAATGCAAAATTTCGCTTTCGTGCCCGCAATGTGACGCTCCATTCTGGCACGAGATCGACAAGTCGAAGGATCCCGTGGTTCCCCTTGTCGAACACCATCGTGATGTGCTCGACCCCCTCGGTGACAGACCGATAGCGAACGACGATCTCCTCAATGAGGCTGCTGAAGGTCGGGGCGTCTGCCTGGTTGCCGGGGTAGGTGCAGTGCATCAGCGGCACATGGAAGTCAGCAGAGACCAGCAGGGCGAGGCCGACGATGCGCAGAGCAGCTCGGCCCTCCTTGCTCGTGCCGCGCTGCGCCAGTGTGCAGCGTTCGTTGAAGGTGTCGATGAAGGTGAAGAAGTTCGTCGCGTCGAACAAGACGCGCCGAAGGTCGATGTCGAACTCACGCACCATGTGCGCCACGAGATCCCGCTCGATGGCGACGATCGCATCCTGCGCCACGCGGTCCATGTTGTCCCAGAAGCGCTGGCTGGTGAGCTGTCGTGCCTCGATGTCGATCAGCCGTCGCAGCGCCGTGGCCTCGAACCACTCGCCGATGCTCGCCTTGCTACACGGCGCGACGCAGCGGTTGATGGCCGCAACGAGCAGGTAGGTGCCGACGGTCGGGCCCCTGCCCCTCTTGGGGACATGGCGGTCGATGAAGGCCACAATCTGGAGTTGCTGCGCCAGGTCATACAAGGCCGCCACAGCTCCGAAGTCGGAGATCGCCGCCTCCTTCGGCTGCGCTGGTGTTCCCGGCGCCGCCGGACCCGTCACGGCGTCGATGATGTCCTGGGCACGGCCCAGGTACTTCTGCCACAAGATCTTCGGCTTGCCGTCCACCCGCTTGCATTCGCGGGCATAGTAGTAGGGTCTGCCGCGGATGGTTTTC
The DNA here is from genome assembly GCA_964417675.1 of uncultured bacterium. Lineage (GTDB taxonomy): Bacteria > Eisenbacteria > RBG-16-71-46 > CAIMUX01 > WJJG01 > CAYQJL01. The sequence continues at coordinate 6,120 of CAYQJL010000196.1, forward strand.
TTGACCAGGCTTGCCATGCATTAGGTCATACGTATTCGACGATCTGCGGACGACCGCCCACACGCGGCTCTGATCGCAGCAAAACCTCATGGCTGTGGGGCTTGCAAGCTTCGTGGCGCAAGGCGATCAAGCAGTTTCAGCTCGCGTTTGCTATCGAAGGCGGTACACTCGGGCTAGATGGTGCCAGAGGATTCCTAAGCCTCGCCGGCGGTGGCCTTTCTGCCCTTGACACCACCGCGTGGGCCATGGTCTGCTGGAAGCCTGCTCGCTTCCTGATTGTCGTCAAGTCGTCGTCCTGTGAGCTAAGGGGGGGGCAACGTGCGCTGGTACCGAGAGCGAACGGGAAGCACTCTGCCGAGCGGTTGGCGCTATCCCTTCGCACCCTTATGGAGCGGAAGATGTCAGCCTGTCACATTATGAGGTGATGTTCGTGGCCATAGGTGTTCACCATCCATGATGAGCAGGTCCGGCCCGGTGAGCCTGAGCTCGGGAGGTTTCGGTATCGAAGTCGACTTCGGCAGTTGAATCAAATGGAGATGCGTGTACATTTCGTATGTGACGTTGAAGAGTGCTGGGGATCTGGGCGATCCGGCGGCATACCGGTCGCATGAAACCGCACCCAGACTGATCCGTAACCCCAAAGTCCTAAGATCGACAGGGCAGGATGAAACCGATTGACCTCAAGAGCGTGAATTGGCAGCCGGGTATGCTGGTGCGTGATGATCACTTCGCGGCCATAGACCGGCATGCCAAGGGATTGGCCACTTGGATCTTGCGGCATGCTGGCTGCTATGGAGTGGTCCGACCGCCCGGCAGCACACAGCCGGAGATCGAACT
>CAYQJL010000197.1:0-2900 GCA_964417675.1 uncultured bacterium
TCATCGCCGTGATCGTGATCGCAGTCGTCCCCGTGTTCGTGGCCGTGGTCGGATCCATGCCCGACCGCCTCATCGCCGTGATCGTGATCGCAGTCGTCCCCGTGAACATGGTTCGAACCGAGCCCAAGTTCGTGCCCGTCCTCGTGCTCGTGCTCGAGGTCATGCCCGTGCCTGAGTTCGGCGCCCGCGGCTTCGTGGCCATGAGCATTCGAATGGGCCGCCGCTTGGCTCTGTTCGCTGTCCCGGCCGCAGGACGTCAGACCGAGTGCGACCACCCAGACCAGAAGCGCGATCCCGGCTACCCGCCCATGAATCTTCATATACAGCCTCTCGTACATCATTGTGTTCATCGCGTAGTTCCCTCATTTTCGGCATCAGCGTGTCCGCTCCAGGTCGGGACCGCCCCAACAGCCCGTTCGAGATCCACCCGCGCGAGATGCCGTGCAAGCCTCAGGTCGAGCACCTCCCGTTCGAGATCCGCGTAGGCCCGGTGCGCTGAGAGCAGCAAGAGGACATCGACCTGCCCGGCCTCGTACCGGTCATGCGCCAATTGGCGTGCCTCCCGGGCGGCCGCCAACGGAACACCGCTCGTGGCGGCCAGTTGTTCATCCAACATGCCGATGTGGTGATAGAGGCGTTCGATTTCGGCCGTCGCGTGGTGGGCTTGCCCGCGCATCGCTTCGTAGGCTTGATCACGATCCGAGAGCGCTTCGCGGTAGGCCGCCCCTCGGTTCGAGAAGATGGGGATGGAAAGGCCCAACGACACGCCCCAGGATGTCCGTTCCCCGTCATGCGTCACGGCGGGACCTCCCACCGGATTCGGGATCCGCTCACGCCCGGCCCTGACCGCTTCCCATTCGGCCTTCTCGTAAGCCAGCTGCGCCCGCTTCCAGTCCGGCCGGTTCCGATCCGCACGTAGGAGCAGCTCGTCCAACCCGGGCAGCCGCGCATCCAACGCTGACAGCGGCCTATCAGCAGCCGGCGGGGGGCCGTCCATTGCGGACAGCGGCCCGTCAACAATGGGCTGCAGCTCGCCAGTCAGGCCCGGCAGCAACGCCTTCACCTCGTCCGGCCGCACCGCGATCGGGCGCGCCGCACCCAACAGCACTCTCAAATCGCTCTTGTGAGCGCGAACCTCATCGCGGCTGCGTAGGGCGGCTCTCCGGTCACGTGCGGCGTCGGCCATGATCAGTGAAAGATCGAGCGGGTCCGCCAGGCCCGCGTCCCGTCGCTGGCGCGTGAGCTCGGCATATTCGGCTGCACGTGCTGCGACCTCTTCGCAGACCTCGGCCCGAATGTAGGCCGTAGCCAAGCGTGCCAGAATCTGATCGAGGTCACACAGCGCCGCAAACCGGGCGGCCTCCACTGCCACCCGCGCCTGAGCCGCGTCCCGGCTTGCGACCCGGCCTGCGGCCGCTGCCGCTCCATTGAGAGGCAGCGTGAACAGGAGCGCCCCCTCGGCCGAGGTCTCGCCATCGGGGCGAATGACGCGGCCGCTCAGTTCCGGATCCGGCCACCGGCCGGCGTGCTCTCCCCTGGCCTCGGCGGCCGCCAGGGCCGCCCGCGCTACCCGCACGCCCGGGCTGTGTTCGACGCCCCAGTCCCTGAGCTGGGCGACTGTCACCCAAAGCGTGTCCTCGCCTGCCTCTTGCCACGATCCTGCCGGCAGATGGCCCTCGCCATAGGACGATCCGCCCTCTCCCGGAGGGGAGTCTATCTCTAGCAAGGAAAGCGGGCTTCGGCCGACGCGTTCGTCGCGCCAGGTGTGACAGCCGGCCAGCAAGAACACCAGGACCAGCGGCCCGAATAGCCTCGGGCCAATCCCAGGCATCCACCAATGCGGACACCTGGAGGATGGATACATGACGGTTCTGCGCACAGGGCAACCTCCTCAGGCATGGGAAAGGAGACACGATCGACATGGGATTGGCCGCATCGATGCCCGATGCCGTGTGCCGTCCGGCCTACATGCTACCGGCAGGTCACCGGCAGGCCGCCGGCAGAGCACCTGCTTGCCGCCAGAAGGCCGCCTGCGTACCGCCAGAAGGCCGCAGCAGGCCGTCTTCACGTCGTTGGCATGCCACCCCGCAAGACCGGGATCGGCCAGGATCAGACATCAGGATGCGTTGGTGTCGTGGGCTGGAATCTCAAGCCAGTTGAGGGAGGGCGCTTGGCGGACAGGGTAGGTTCCGCCCCGGCATGGACAGTCTCGTCCTGGAGCACTTGGGATCGCAGGATCCGAGCCCATCGATAGAGAACGATGCAGCTGTGGGAACGAAGAGCAACGCCGCCCCACCCAGCGTCGAGCCGACGTTGGGCCGCACCGCGATAACATGCTCACCGGGATCGTGATCGAAGTGCTTCTCGTCATGATCGCAGTCGATGCCGTCGCAGTGGTCGTCGTGAATCAGATGGCCTGCCGCACAAAGCAACGGAATGGCCACGAAGATCAGGACGACAACGACGATGAAGGTCTTGAATATCATCATATCAAGCTTATACAACACAGCCCTGGGAATCAAGGTTCCGTCCAGCCACCAGCCGGACATGGCTTCACGCCCGCCCGAGAGGGGCACTCCGCACGCCTGCGACCCGAGCGAAGCCACCATCCAAGCCCGGGTGCTACGCGTACGCAACAATATCGCATGGGCGCCAGCTTTCGCCTTGGTCACCTGTGGGCGCCGATTGTCTCAGCTCGCTTGCCCCGGAGCACAACCGCAATGGACTGCCAACCATACCACAGGAGCCAGCGCCCGCCGCACCATCTTCGCCGCATTCGTCTAGCACTCGCTGTCGCGCGAGCCGCCCGCGTCCGCCGCGGCGTTCTCGTCCGCCCCAGCGCTTGCGTCGACTCCAGCACCCTCGTCCGCCCCAGCACCCGCGTCGACTCCAGCACCCTC
>CAYQJL010000198.1:0-4177 GCA_964417675.1 uncultured bacterium
GAAGCATGCCCTTCTCACGCCATCGCAAGCCCAGAATACCTGGTCTTCATCGGAGTAACCGTGCTCCTTTGCAGCGGATGACGTTTTCGGGACCCACAGGAGCAATTCCACAACCTCGTAGTCGGCAAAAGCACCAAGGCCGTGCTTCAGGAAACGCTCCCGGAGGCGCTTTCGATGATCGAGGTAGTGCGGCCCCCCGCTCATTGCTCCTGGCCCTTTCGGCGCTCAATCTTCTGGGCCTTCTTGGGGTCAGAAGAATCACTATTCCCGCCTGCCCGCACCCACTCGTCAACCTCAGAGAGTTTGAACCGAAGCAGGCGACCTACTCGGTGAGCGGGGAAGCCCTTCGATTCGACCCACCGATAGATGGAATCCCTGGCCACCCCCAGGTGGGTGGCTACTTTCTCGATGCCGACCCAGCCTTCCTCAGATCCCATGTCCCAGAGTTCCCCTCGGGTTCGAAGAGCGTCTATTTGCGGCGAGGGAGGTCGGTGAGAGCCTATAAAAGTAGGCTCGCTCCGTCAATGGCATTGGCAGGATGGGACCAAGTCTTTTGTGGGCCTGTCGGGGAGAATGGGCGGGAGAAGTCGAAGGGGGAGCGCTGCTCCTGGGCTGGCCCGGCTACTCAGCCCTTCTTTATCGTCTCGACCAGCCCCGGCAGCACCTTCTCCGCCGACCGCCCGATCACGTACCCGCCCAGACCGATCTCGACGATGTCCCAGAGCTTCAGGGCCTCGGCCTCCCCCAGGTTGGGCGCCGACCAGCCGAGCCAGTGGGCGACGATGAGGGCCACGAAGACCAGCATCGTGATCGGTCGCCAGGTGCGCTGGAGCCAGCTCTGGCCCTGAGCCTCGGCCTTCACCACTACTGCGGCTGCCCGTTCTATCTCAGAGGTTCGCTCCCGCACGGCGGCCTGAAGGGCCTGCGGCAGCTCGATCCGCTTCAGTTCTTGCTCAGAGTCCGGGGAGGTGCGCCCGGCGACGGCGGTGCCCGGTTGGAGTGGTCCGTAACCCGTCCTCGGTGGCCCCCCATCTTCCATGCAGCATGGCTTCTGTCAGTCGGTCTTCCGACCTCCTTTCAATGCCTTCGTGGCACACTTCCGGGACCCACACTCGATCCACTGCTAGATCTGCACTGCCCGCCCCGAAACGTGCTTCTTGCGGACTACGGGTGGCCCGTTCCCAAACTCTGAGACCTGATGGAGGCCTTCCTCCCGCCGCCGGGCAAGACACGGATCCCCCTTTCAGGGAGAACTGCATACCCGTTATACTCATTGTGTGTTGTATCCAATGCGGCCGCGGGAGAGAGGGGAGGAATAGGGCATGAGGTTCTCGGCAGTTTCCCTGTGTCTCTGGATGGCCGGACAGCTCGCGGCGTGGTGCCCCGCAGCCGCCAGCTGCATCGACTATAACGATTATCCTCACGAGGTCGGCTGGCTGAGAACTCCGAGCTTCGCCTACGGCGTGGCCGTCTCGGGAGACCATGCCTACGTTGCCAACGGACCTGCCGGCTTTCAGGTGATCGACATCAGCGATCCCGAGGTCCCCGTGATCGTGGGCAGCCTCTCCAGCGGGAGCGGAGAAACTTATGACGTTGCCGTTTCCGGTCATCACGCCTATCTGGTCGGAGGAGGAGGACTCCAGGTCATCGACATAGCGGACCCCCAGCACCCGCAGCTGATCGGAGCCTTGGATCCGGGTGTCGGGTACAGCGTCTTCCTGCGGGGTTCCCTGGCCTACTTGGGCACCAACTCGGGGCTTCACATCGTCGACATATCCAATCCCGGCAACCCTCTTCTCCTGGGGAGCGCGGAGATGCCGTACTCGTACGCCCTCGGCGTATTCGTCGACGGAAACCTTGCCTTCGTAGCCGATTGCAGCGCTGGACTCCAGGTCGTCGACGTCGCCGATCCGCACGCGCCCCACATCGTCGGCAGCATGGATACTCCGGGTTCGGCCAACAACCTGTTCATCTCCGGCGAATACGCCTATCTGGCGGACTGGCAGGGCGGGTTTCATGTCGTCGATCTCGCGGACCCCATCCACCCCCGAATCACGGCCACGATCGACACCGGGTATGCCGCCGAGGATGTGGTCGTCTCGGGAGCCTGCGCCTTTGTCGCTGACCATGATGCCGGACTTCAGGCGATCGATGTCAGCATTCCCGATCATCCCCGGATCATCGGCAGCGTGCCAATGGCGGCCTGGGCACTCGGTCTCGGGGGCACTTATGGCTACATCGTTAGCGGCTTCGACCTGCATGTGATCGACATTTCGAACCCGCGCCGTCCGCAACTGCTGGGCCATGTAGCCACCCCCACCCCAGCCATAGGATTGGCGATTTCAGGCGATATCGCCTGGGTCACCTCCCAAAACTCTCTCTATGCAATTCGGATCGCCGCCTCCACGAGTCCCGATGGCCCGCTGATCCTCGGTCGGATGGAAATCGCGACCGGGCCCGATCTGGCGGTGCAGGGGGGGTACGCCTATGTCCCGGGATACCTGGGACTACAGGTGGTCGACATTACGGATCCGAGACGAATGCAGATCGTGGGGAGCGTGGACACCTGGGAAAGTGCCACCAGCATCACCGTCTCCGGCAATCATGCTTACGTCACCGCCAGTTACGAAGGACTCCAGATCATCGATGTGTCCGATCCGCAAAACCCGTGGATCGTCGGCGCCCTGGCTTTGCCGTATCACACGACCAGCGTGGCCGTGGCCGACAGATTCGCCTACGTCGTGGGGTGGGGGCTCCCCTGTACCGGTCGATTCGCCGTGATTGACATCACCGAACCCGCAAACCCGATTCTGGTCGGAGAGTTGGATATGCCCGGGTACCTAAACGCCGTGGAGGTTGCGGACGGGTACGCTTTCGTCGCAGAGTGGCGGGAATGCGCGTGGGGCCAGCTTGAGATCCTCGACGTCTCGAATCCGGCTAGCCCCGAGTTTGCCGGGGGCGCGGGCACCGCACCGGGAGAACCGTGGTGCCTCGCCCTTTCAGGTTCCCATCTATACCTGGGAACCAGCGCCGCCGGGCTCCAGGTGTTCAATATCTCCGATCCACCAAACCCACAGTATGTGGGAGGCGAGGGTGCGGCTATCGGCGCCCGGGACCTGGCCGTGTCGGGGAGATTCGCTTGCCTGGCCGCCGGGGAATCGGGTTTCCTCATCCTCCCTCTGCAGTGCGACCCCGCTGGGGTCGGCCAGGAGGCGCGGCACATCCCCTTCCGCCTCGCGGAAGTGTTCCCGAATCCCGCATCGGGGTGCGCCCTCTTCCGCCTAATCCTGCCGGCGGCCTCCCGTGTCCAAGCCACGGTTTCGGACATCACTGGCCGCAAGGTGCGCAGGCTGGAGATCCCGTTTGCCGGCGCCGGTGCACACGATCTACTCTGGGACGGGCGCGACGATGCCGGGCGCGCAGTGGCAGCAGGAATCTACCTTGCGAGGATATCCGCGGCGGGTGAAACCCGGACGTCGCGCGTGGCTATCCTCAGATGATCTGGTCGTGGTCCGCGAAAGATCGGTGACTCCCTCACAGTCGATCATCTGTCTCTCAATGGTACAATTCCACCATGATCAGAACAACACTATCTGCCGTGCTTGCCCTCGTGCGGGCCGTGCTGATGCCGCGGGCGAGCCTGGCGCTTGAGAATGCCGCTCTGCGTCACCCTCATCTTTCGGACTGTCAGTTGCTTTCGCCGGATCGCGTCTACATGCGCTTACTACGATAGTGGCACACGGCCATCACGGGCGATCTATGGGATCCCGGACCCATATCCGGAACTCCGGCAACCTCCGCCGCCTGCTGGGACGTTGGTGGCCTTTCCCGTCCTTGGTGGCATTCAGCATGACTACAGGTTGGTCGCGTAGGTAGGCGGTCGACCGCACGCTCGACAAGTTTGCGGCCTGGCATCAGTGTGTTCGCTCCTTCGGATCGTCGTCATCCCGCCGCGAGAAGGGCCGCCGCCGACGCTCGACAGCTCCCTACACTCCGTAGATCATTCCCATGGCGCGCTGATCAGCTGCCGAAATCCGCCCGAGAACCTCGAAATGGAATATTCGCGGAGTACGATCGCACTGTGCCTCCCGAATATTCGAACGCCCACATGGATAGACAGTTGGAGGATCGCGCTTACGCGGCGCGCCCATCGTCAGAATCCACTTGCCAACGGCCT
>CAYQJL010000199.1:0-7879 GCA_964417675.1 uncultured bacterium
GGCCCCCACCCAACCCCGGGCCCCTAAACGCCGCGGCCCCGCCGGCGCAGATCACGTGGGGGATCTGCGGGGCGGGGCGTTGGCTGGAGGCGGCGGGCTTCCCGGGCTGACATTGCGTGAGGTGGATGCCCGGATGCAGGAGGCCCGCCTAGAAATCGCCTACGGCTCGCTCGGAATCGAGTGGAAGGATGTCATGATCCTTGCTGCTCGTTCCTTGCTTGTTGCTGCCTCCGTCGTTGCGCTGGCTTCCCCGCGAGCGCGAATCTTCGTGAGAGAATGTGCCGCCCTGTGCGCGCCGGCTGGCCAGGGAGACGATGTTCCGGTGCGAGGCGGAGTGGTCCCCGGTCCAGGCGTGGGCGCCGGGACTGCTGCCGGCCCAGTCGCTACCGCCGTAGCTGTCCTGGGCCGAGCGACTGTGGACCAGGCTGCCGCCGACCATGTGGAGCAGTTCGGCGACCATACGATTGAGTTCCTCGGCCTGGGCGCTGAGCTCCTCGGCCGCGGCCGAGCTTTCCTCGGCGTTGGCGGCGTTCTGCTGGGTGACGATGTCCATCTGCGAGACGGCTTGGTTGATCTGCTCGATGCCGCGGGCCTGTTCGTCGGCGCTGTCGGCGATGCCGCCGACCAGGTCGTTGACCCGGGCGACATTGGTGGAGATCACCGTGAAGGCCTCGGAGGCCTCCTGGGTGATTTGCACGCCCGCGTCGGCCTTCTGCACCGAATCCTCAATGAGGTTGGCGGTGTTCTTGGCCGCCTCGGCGCTGCGCTGGGCCAGATTGCGCACTTCCTCGGCCACGACTGCGAAGCCCTTGCCGGCTTCTCCGGCGCGGGCCGCTTCGACCGCGGCGTTCAGGGCCAGCAGGTTGGTCTGGAAGGCGATCTCATCGATCGTCTTGATGATCTTGGCGGTTTCATCCGATGAGTGCTTGATGTCCTCGATCGCCCGCGACATGCGCTCGATCGCCGCGCTTCCCTTCTCGGCGCCCTGGGTGGTCTCGAGCGTGATCTGACGCGTCTCCTTGGCGCTGCCGGCGCTCTGGCGGGTCATGGCCGTCATCTCCTCGAGACTGCTGGCCGTCTCCTCGATCGCGGCGGCCTGCTCGCTGCCGCCCTCGGCGAGCGATTGGCTGGCCGCGGCAACCTGGCTGGCCGCCGAGGTGGTCTGATTCGCGCCCTCGCCCAGCGAGGCGGCCAGGCGCGTCAGGGCGCGGGTCAGTCCGCGGGTGATGACGAAGGCGAGGCCGGTGCCGACCAGGATGGCCAGGATGACCCCCATGACCGTGACGCGGTTGCCGGCGTTGACCACCTGAGCGGTCTCCTCGGCCGTGGCCTCCACCTGCGCGTTGGCACCGGCGAGCTGTCCCATGGCATCTTCGAGGACGGCCGTGTAGAGCGGCCCGCGTGTGCGGTCGTTCTCGGCCATCCGCGCGTCGATGCCAAGCAGCGACTGCACGCCGGCCCGGTAGGCCGCGATGGCGCTCTCGACATCCGTCAGCCGCGTGTACTCGGCCGCATGGGCCGTGCTGGCGGCGCCCGCGCCGCGCAGGGTGCCGCCCGCGGCGCCGCTGCTGTTGCCGATCAGCGTCTTGGCCTCATCCACATGCCGGCCCAGCGATTCCAGGGCTGTGAGCGCGGATGCGGCGTGATCTTTGTCGCGGCGTGTGACGACGAAGGCCGTGTGCACGCGGGCCAGCGCAAGCTGTTCGGTCATCCCCTGGGCGATCTGACTGGCCGCGGCCGAACGGGATAGGTTCTGCGGCGCAGCGCTGGACCCGTCGCCGCCGCCGGCGAGCTGGGAGAGGGTCTCGTAGTGGGTGCCGGCCCAGGCGCTGATCGCGTTCTGCATGTCCTGTCCCAGGACGCTCATGCGATCGCCTTCCTTGCGATAGTTGCGCATCAGGTCGTAGTAGCCGCTCAGGTAGCCGGCGTACTGCTCGAGTTGAGAGTGGGAGGCGGCTGACTGGGTTTCCAGTTCGGTCAGGCTTCGCTCCCGGGCAAGCGCCTTGAGGTCGGCGAGGGCCTTGCTGGCCTCGTCCAGACTGGTGAGGCTTCTCTGGGCGAGATCTTCCCTTTCATACAGCATGTAGCCACGGGCCTCGAAGACGGCGTTGAGAGCGCCCATGCACACTTCGCCCGACGCGACGGCCGTGGGGGCGACCTCGCCGGCCAGGATGTCGGCCTTGCCGCCGATGGTGACGCCGTTATGCCAACTGAGTACGCCCAGGGCGACGGTGATCAACAGCACGGCCGTGAATCCAAAGGTCAGCTTCTTACCAATCGTCCAGTTACGCATCGCTATACCTCGCGTCCGTGGACAGCCCCGTTCGCAGCGCGATCGGAGCGATCCCTCGTGGGTTGCGCCGGCGACCGGATTGGCGCTCGGGCGTCCCGGGTGAACCCCAGGCCGCCGGGCCGGGACCCGGTGTCCGTGGTCGGTGTCTCTCAGACATCCGGGCGGGCATCGGCGTAACGTGCCGCTGCTCAAATGATTGCAGGCGGGACACGTGCCACCCTCCCGGGATGGTGTCTGGTTTCCTCTCTTTTGTTCGGCCAGGAGCGCGGCGCGGCGCATAGCAGGAAATGAGATTTGGGCATGCGTAAACTGCCGGCTGTGGCTCGAGGATGGGGGGCGGCCCTGGAGCGGGTGGCTAGCTAGCTGGCTGGCGGCGGCGGCCGGCGGCGGTTCGGGCGTGGTCATGCGGGGATCTGGCTGGCGGCGGTTCGGGCGTGGTCATGCGGGCATCTGGCGGCCGGCGGCGGTTCGTACGTGGTCATGCGGGCATCTGGCGGTCGGCGGCGGTCATCCCGACGCGGTCATCCAGCCATCACCGGCGGCCGTTCGGGTCAGGCGTCGATCGAGGTCAGGCCTTCGCGGATGGCGAATTTGGTCAGATCGGCCATGCTCTTCAGGTCGAGCTTCTGCATGATGTTGACCCGGTGCGTGTGGGCGGTGCGTTCGGCGATGGCGAGAGTGTAGGCCACCTCCTTGACGGCATGGCCCTCGGCCAGCAGTTGCAGGACCTCCCGCTCCTTGGGCGTCAGGACGGCGAGGGGACCTGGCTCGGCCGGTGCCTGGCTGACCAGCTCCTCGACCACCGGACCGGAGACATCCGGCGATAGGTACATCTTGCCGCCGGCCACGGTGCGGATCGCGGTCTTGAGCTCACTGGTTTCGCAGTCCTTCAGCAGATAGCCGGAGGCGCCGGCCCGCAACATCTCGGCGACCATCCGCCGGTGGGGGTGCATCGAGAGGGCCAGCACCCGCACCTCGGGCAGGGCGGCGCGAATCTGGCGTGTGGCCTCGATTCCGTTGAGCCGGGGCATGCTGACATCCATGACCACCACGTCGGGGCGCAGTTCCTGGCTCAGCCGGACGGCTTCGATCCCATCGGTCGCCTCGGCCACAACCTCGCAGTCGGACTGCTTCTCGATCAGCACCCGCAGACCGTGCCGGAGCACTCGATGATCATCCGCCAGGAGGATACGGATCGCCATGGTTTCACTCCTTTGTGGAGGGCCGGACCCCGGTGCGCGGTGCGCGGTAGTCGTCGATGTCGCGCGGCGTGTGGTGGTCGTCGGCGTCCTGCAGCGTGCCGCAGTCGTCGCTGCTCTCCCGTGGGGCCGTGCCGGTCGGACCCTCGATCGCCAGGGGCAGGGGGATCAGGATGCGGGCGGCCGTGCCGTGCCCGGGTGTGGACTGGATATCGAGCTGTCCGCCGATCGTCCGCAGTCGCTCCTGCAGACCGAAGAGGCCGAACCCATGGGTCGCATCCGCGGTGCCCGTCGGCTGGAGCGCGCTGGCGCGGGAGACGGCGGGGTCGAATCCGCATCCGTCGTCGCGCACGACCACGATGAGCCGGCCCCGGGAACCGAGGCGGTTGCGACCGCCGCCAGACGGGGCCTGGCGGGCGGCCCACGCGGTGGCTGCGGTGGCCTGCGGGGTGGCGGACGCGGTGGCCGGCGCGGTGGCCTGCCGGGTGGCCCGCGGGGCGACCCGCAGGGTGACGCGCAGGCTTTGTGCCCGCGCATGCCGTACCACATTGCGGATCAGCTCGCGCGTTGATTGAAACAGCATGCCGCGTACGTTTGCCGGCAGGTCCGGCAGGGGGTCGAGTTCGCGCAGCTCGGTGCGCAGACCGTGCTTCTCTCGCACGAGATCCAGGTACCACTCCAGCGCGCGCTCGAGACCCAGTTCGTAGAGCATCGGGGGGCAGAGCTCGAACTGCAGGGAAGTGGTCTCGCGCATGGTTTGCTTGATGAGCGACCGCGTGCTGCGGACCATCTCGCGGTGGGCCGGCTGGGTGCAGTCGGCTTCGAGCTGCGTGAGATGGAAGCGCGCCGCCGCGAGGTTCTGGCCGACCTGGTCATGCAGATCGGCGGCGATGTGGCGGCGTTGCCGGTCCTCGGCCGACATGAGATGCGAGGTGAGCCGTCGCAGGCGGGCCCGGTGCGCCTTCAGCCGTCGCACCGCGCGATGGCGGGCGGTGATGTCCAGGCCGATCGCCAGGATCTGATACTCGCGGCCGTCCCGCGCGGCTGACGGCCGCGGCAACCGTCGCAGACGCCATTCGATCAGCCGGTGGTTCGAGGGCGAGGTGGCGATGCGCGTCCGGAAGGTGACCGGCCCGCTGCACCGGTCGGCTTGGGCGGGCTTCTGCGCGGCGGCCCGCCGGCAGGCCTCCTCGAAGCGGCGTCGCTCGGATGCGGGCAGGACGGTGCGGGCGAAGTGGGCGCCGACCGTGGCACGACTTGCGCTATGGAACCGTTCGTGGACGGTGTCATTGGCCAGGGCCAGGGTGCCGTCTGGATTGAGGAGCAGAATGAGGGCCGGGGAGGCCTGGATGAGCTGGGCGTTGAGATCCTGTTCGCGGACGAGATGAGACTCGGCCTCCCGCCTGCGGCGCTCGGTCCGGTGGGATCGGTAGACCCGATGGCCATAGAGCAACAGAATCGCTGCCATCAGGGCGCTCCACACGCGCATGAAGCCGCGGGTCATGCGGGCGAAGGCGGCCTGCGCATCCTCGACATAGGCGCCGGTGCCGACGATCCAATCCCATTCGGGAACAAGCCGGAGGTGGGACAGCTTGGGCCCCACGCGGCTGGCATCGTCCAGCCATTGCCACCGGTAGTCGATGAACCCGTGGCCGCGCGCGGAGACGACCGCGACCATCTCGGCGAAAAGGTACTTCCGGTCCTGATCCTGCAGGATCCCAACATCACGACCCTCGAGATCGGGCCGGAAGGGGTGCATGATCATGCGAGGCGACCGATCCTGGATCCAGTAGTAGCCCGTGGCGTGCGGGCCGTAGCGCATCGACCGGATGCGAGCCGCTGCGCGGCGCTTGGCCTCGGCGTCCGACAGCCGTCCGCTTCGCGCAGCATGCACGTAGTAGTCGACGGTGCCGGCCGCGACGCTGGTCATTGCCTCGAGATGGTCCCGTTGATAAGCGAGCAAGATGCGCTCGAGCGCCGGCGGCACCAGGATCCAGCCGGCCGCCAGGAGTCCCAGCATGCAGGCCAACGCTGGCGCGCTCATCCTGAGCGTGTCAAACAACGCGCTGCGGGTGCGGACGCCGCGCACGCCTCTGGGCCATCGCCAAGACACGATTCGATCTTCTCCCTGCGGCTGGCGACGGCTACGGTCGCATGCCCGAGTCGTCGCCGCATGCCCGAGTTGTCGCCGCATGCCCCGAGTCGTCGTCGCATGCCCGAGTCGTCGTCGGATGCCCGAGTCGTCGTTGCATGCCCCGAGTCGTCGTCGCATGCCCGAGTCGTCGCCGCATGCCCCGAGTCGTCGCCGCATGCCCCGAGTCGTCGCCGCATGCCCGAGTCGTCGCCGCATGCCCCGAGTCGTCGTCGGATGCCCGAGTCGTCGTCGCCGCCCATGTCCGTGTGCGGGGCCCCTTCCCGGCCGTTGGCCGAGACCGCGTGTGTATCAATCATCGGCCGAGCGGTTGCGCATGCTGATCTCTGCGGAGTTGCCCCCGGGGGGGATTGCTGAGGAGTGGCGCGCACCCCCTTCAGCGTACGGCCGGCAAGAGAATCCGGCGGTGCGCGATGGAAGGGGCCGCCCTGTCGGGAAAGCGTGGGAGTCGAGCCGGCGGCGCTCATGGCAGTCCGACCGCGATTCGTAAGTAATCGAATAACAATAAATCCATTGCAAACGTATTTATAGGAAATAGAATACTAAACATGTCAAGTGGGCTTGGACGGCTGGAAGGGGCGCTGTTTGCCTATGCGCAGACGCACGGGCTGCGAGAGGTTCGCAGCGGGCAGTTGCTTGCGCCTCTTGGGCTTACACCGCAACAGGAGCATGGATTGCTGAGCCGTATGGCGCGCCGGGGTCTCATCGCTCAAGTGCGCCGTGGGTTCTACCTTGTGCCTGCCCGGCTGCCAGTTGGTGGTCGCTGGATTCCTGATCTGGCGACGGCGCTCCAGGCCTTCATGGCTGACAGACGGGCCAAGTATCAGATCTGTGGTCCGAACGCATTTCGCAGGTATGGATTCGATACGCGGGTGCCTTCCAGTGTGTTCGTCTACAACGACCGCGTCTCGGGCCGGCGGACGATCGGCCTGATCCGCTTCACTTTCATCAAGGTCGCACCCGCCCGGCTCGGGGACGTGGAGACCGATGACGGATCCGATGTGGACTTTGATCCCGAGCGAGCCGTGCCCATCTCCTCGCGCACCCGAACGCTCGTCGACGCGCTCCATGACTGGTCGCGCTTCGGGAGTCTGCCCCGGGCCCTGGACTGGATCCGCTCTGACCTGCACGCCGGGCTCGTGACGGCAACCGACCTCGTGACAGCCGTCATGCTCTACGGCAACCAGGGGACCGCACGTCGCGCGGGCGTGTTGCTCGAGGAATCAAATGCGGACGAACGTGAACTGAAGCGGCTGGAAAGAACGCTGAAGTCAGCCCGCAGCCAGATCCCCCTCCTGCCCGACCAACCCAAACGAGGCCCCCTGAACCGGCGCTGGGGCGTCACCCGCAATGACCTCTAGCCAGGGGTGGATCCCACGACCATGGTGGGTCGCCGGCGGTTCGTTGGGTCAGCCGCCGGCCGGTCTGACGGCCTCGGTTGGTCGCCGGCGGGTTCGTTGGCCTCGGTTAGCGGCCGTCCGGTCCGTCGGCCGTTCTGTCGGTCGATCCGTCGTCCGGTCCGTCGTCCGGTCCGTCGTCCGGGGTGCTGTGCTTGGCTGCTTGACGTGAGGCTTCGATCCACTGCATGAGCCGTTTCATCTCTGTCTCGCCGACGCACAGGATGGCCGAGAGTTGATCTTGCGAGATGCGATCTTGAAGGAACAGAGCCAGCGCCAGACGGATGAAGCGGCTGGAGACCGCGGCACAGATGGGATCGTCCGCGGCCGAGCCGGGATCGACTGCGCAACGGCCGGGATCGTCCGCGGCAGAGCCGGGATCGTCCGCTGCCGAGCTGGGATCGTCCGCGGCGATCCGGCGCACTTCGATCACGGTGCTGGCTGAGTTTCCGAGCGGTTCAGGGGCGATGTGCTCTGCACGCCAGCGCTGGCTCTTTGCGCAGAGTTCCCTGGCTTCCGGCGGCGTGAGCATGTCGAGATCCACCAGCCGGGCGATGATGACCGGTGTCGTCACACCGTAGTAGAAGGCCATGTGCGAGAGGCGCTCGAGATCGAACGCGCCTCCCCGGCCCTGCCCGAACTGACGCAGGGCGTTGACGAAGTGAGCGCGGGGAACCAGGAGATTGCGTGCGAACAGGTCCGCACGCAGCTCGGCGCGCGCGATTGCCTCTTCATCTGTACCGGTCTGCGGGCCCACGGCCGAGCTATCGACGCCTGCCTCTGCGTCGATCATGCGGCCGCCGTAGCTCCCCACCTGCGGGCTTTCGGTGCCGCGGCC
>CAYQJL010000200.1:0-22659 GCA_964417675.1 uncultured bacterium
CGGAGGCGATCTGCGCTGCTTCGGGCAGATTCCCGAGGGACTGATCGGCAAGCAGGCGACGCTGCCGGTCAGAACGCTGCGGCGCAAGGGGACCGGGCCGGTCGGCGAGGATGAGAGCGCCCAGCCGCCCGAAGGGTACTTCCCCGGACTGCGACGGACCGATCGGGCGCCACTGACCCCGCGACGGCCCTGGCCGCTGGGCATTCAGAGCCCGTTCGGGGAAGAGCTGCTCGGGAAGATCACCCTGGCGGGGGGCGCGGTCGCAACCTCCGGTCATTACAGGCGTTACGCGACAATCAACGGGACGCGCTTCTCACACATTCTGGATGCGCGCAGCGGATGGCCCGTCGCGGCCCCCGCCAGCGTCACGGTGATCGCGGAGGATGCCCTCACGGCCGACGCGCTGGCGACCACAATCACCGCGTTGGGTCTGCCCGCCGGCCTCGTGCTCGCGGACTCGCTGCCCGGCGTCGCGGCGCTCATCGTCGAGGGATCGGCGGAGCACCCGGTCCTGCACCCGTCGGCCGGATTCCCCAGGATCAAGCCCGTGAAGAATCCGTAGGCGCGGCGACGTCCCGCAGGGCGCGCCCGGGGAGTGGCGACGGACCGCCGGCGGCAGACGGCCCGCGGAGAACTGTTGCAATAACCGTGACAATGGCATGATCCTTACCGAGTTCTAACACAAAACAAATGTGCAGGTGTGACTCTCTCCGCGCTTGAAGCCAGTCGGTTCGACACGCGGGAAACAGCGGGGATGCCATGAGCAGCGCACACATTCTCCTGGTCGAGGACGACGAGGACATCCAGCAGCTTGTGGAGTACAACCTTCTCAAGGAAGGGTACCGGGTTCGTTGCACGGAGAGCGGCGAGGAGGGTCTCACCATCGTGCGCAAGGAGCAACCGGACCTGCTCCTGCTCGATCTGATGCTTCCGGGAATCGACGGCCTGCAGGTCTGCCGCACTCTCAAGCGGGATCCGCAGACCGCGAAGATCCCCATCATCATGATCACGGCCAAGGGCGAGGAAGCGGATGTGGTCGCCGGCCTCGAGATGGGTGCGGATGACTACATTCCCAAGCCATTCAGTCCCAAGGTGCTGATCGCCCGCATCCGTGCCGTGCTGCGCAGGCGGGAGCAACCCGCGCGCCAGAAGGACGCCATCGTCCGCATCCGTGATCTGGTAATCGATCCAGGACGGCATGAGGTGCACGTCGGCGAGAAGCCCATCCGGCTGACCTACACCGAGTTCAAGCTCCTGCAGCTGCTGGCCAACCGGCCGGGCTGGGTCTTCACACGCTACCAGATCGTCAATGCCATCCGCGGCCAGGACTATGTCGTCACCGATCGGGCTGTCGATGTGCAGATCGTGGGGTTGCGCAAGAAGATGGGCAAGGCCGGCAGCTACATCGAGACCGTGCGTGGCGTCGGATACCGCTTCAAGGACGATGCGTAAGCGGCGGCGCATGCGCGCAGGGGGCCGCATGCGTACTGGATTCGGATCGAACCGATAGGAATGCATGACGTGGCAAGGCGGCGCTTATTCTGGCATCTCTTCCCGTCCTACCTGGCGGTGATGCTCCTGGCGCTGGCGGCGGTGACCTGGTTCACCACCCAGTCTGTCCGGCGCTTTCATCTGGAGCAGACCACCCGGGATCTGGTCGCGCAGGCCGAGTTGCTGCGGGATGTGATCGAGCCCTATCTGTTCCGCCCGGATGCCGAGGAGCTGAACGCCTTCTGCAAGCGCGTGGGGGAGCGGGCCGGCACGCGCATTACGGTGGTTCGCGCCGACGGAACCGTCATGGCGGACTCCCAGGAAGACCCTGCCCAGATGGGGCCCCACACCGGTGTGGCCCGCGCCGAGTTGGGCGCGGCCTTTGACGGCCGGACCGGACGAGCCACGCGCTACAGCCATACGCTGCGACGCACCATGCTGTATGTGGCCGTCCCCCTCCACGCATCCGAGGATGGCTCCGGCTGGCGCAGGCCGGGCGGCGCGTTGCGGATGTCGATCCCCATGACGACGCTCGAGGAGGCCATTCGTTCCCTCCGATCCCAGATCATCTGGGAAGCCATCATCGTGGCGGCGATCTTCGTGCTGGTGGGGTGGATCCTGGCCCGGCGTGTCAGCCGGCCTCTTGAGGGATTGCGCCGGGCGGCCCAGGCCTATGCCCGCGGTGACCTGAAACAGGTTCTGCCGTTCTCCGAGATTGAAGAGATTGCGGCGCTGACCGAATCGATGGCCCAGATGGCGGCCGGAATCGATGAACGGTTGCAGACCATCACCCGCCAACGCAATGAGCGCGAGGCGATTCTGCTGAGCATGGTCGAGGGCGTGCTCGCGGTGGACGCCGACGAACGGATTGTCAGCGTGAACCAGGGGTGCGCCCGCATGTTGGGCATCGACCCGGTGGGCGCCCGCGGGAAACGGATCCAGGAAACGATCCGCATACCCGATCTCCAGGCCCTGCTGCGCAAGACGCTCTCGAAGCCTGGCTCCGTCGAGGGCACCGTGATCCTGCGCAACGGGGAGGAGCGCGTCCTTCAGATCCATGGCTCGACCCTGCGCGATGAACACGGCCATCCTGTCGGGGCCGTCCTGGTTCTCAATGACATGACGCGCATGCACCGGCTCGAACGGATGCGCCGCGATTTCGTGGCCAATGTCTCCCATGAGCTGAAGACACCCATCACCTCGGTCAAGATGGCCGTCGAAGCGCTGGAGGATCTCCCGATCGAAGGAGGCGAGCAGGCTCGGCGCTTCCTGATGATCATCTCCCGGCAGGCGGGCCGGCTCGAAGCGATCGTCGAGGATCTGCTGCACCTTTCACGAATCGAGCAAGGCACCGAGAACGAGGCCATCGACTTCGTCGATGCGGATATCGAGCACGTACTGGCCGCCGCCGCTCAGGCCTGCGCACCCAAGGCCGCGCAGAAGAGGATCCTCGTCGAGGTCCATTGCGAGGCGGATCTGCGCGGCCGCATGAATCCGACGCTGCTCGAGAATGCCGTGGTCAACCTGATCGACAACGCGATCAAGTACAGCGCCGAGGCGACCACGGTGCAGCTGAACGCCTATCGCGAGAAGGGCGAGTTCGTGATCGAGGTTCACGATCAAGGACCGGGGATCGAGAGTCAGCATCTGGAGAGGATCTTCGAGCGCTTCTACCGCATCGACAAGGGGCGCAGCCGGGAACTCGGGGGCACCGGTCTCGGGCTCGCGATCGTGAAGCACATCGCCCAGGCGCACGGCGGCAGCGTGCGGGCCGAGAGCAGGCCCGGGATCGGGAGCACGTTCCGCCTGCGGGTGCCGGTGGCCGGTCTCCGGTAGGAGCCTGAGAATCGGGGAGGCGAGCCTCGCGAATTCTTGACGGTCGGCTCACAGAATCCTAACGCGGTGTTAGTACAAATTTCCGATGATGTGAGCCTTTTGCCCGTTTGGATGGGTCTCGATACCAACAGAGGAGCAATCGACGATGAACGCCAAGACCAACGCTTTCAGCAAGGTGGGGATGCTGGCCCTCGCGGCCGCTATATCGCTGGGCTCGATCGCTCAAGCCGGCGAGAGCATCATGATCGACGGTTCGACCACGGTCGGCCCGATCGCCAAGGCCTTCGCCGAGTACTACATGGGACTGCACAAGGATGTGAACATCACGGTGAGCGAATCGGGCAGCGGCAACGGTGCCAAGAGCCTGATCAACGGCGCCTGCGACATCGCGGACATGTCCCGCTTCATGAAGGACAATGAGTTCAGCGCGGCCGTCGAGAAGGGGATCATGCCGGTCGCTCACATCGTGGCCATGGATGGAATCGCGATGGTCGTGCATCCCAGCAACCCGGCCAAGAACATCACCATCGAGCAGATCCGTGACATCTACCTCGGCAAGATCAGCAACTGGAGCGAGCTCGGCGGCCCGAACAAGGAGATCGTCGTGATCAGCCGCGACACGAACAGCGGCACCTACGAGACCTTCGAGGAGCTGGTCATGGACAAGCAGAAGATGGGCGAGATGGTCGAGTACCTGGGCAGCAACGGCGCCATCCGGCAGAAGGTCCAGAACACTCAGGCCGCCATCGGCTATGTCGGCCTGGGCTTTGTCGACCGCACGGTCAAGCCCTTGCTGGTCGCCGGCATCGAGCCGAGCCGTCACATGGTTGCCTCGGGGCGGTACCCGATCGCCCGCCCACTGTACATGTTCACCAACGGCTATCCGGAGCTGGGCAGCGCTTTGCACGCGTTCGTGACGCTGCATCTCACCCGCAAGGGCCAGGAGATCATCGAGGCCATCGGGTTCGTTCCGGTCACGGACTACTAGACAGAATCCCTGGGAGAGCCGCAGGCAGGATAGGCCCTAGTCAAGATCCGCCCGGGCCCCTCGCTTGATGAAGGAGGGGCTCGCGGATCCTTCGGAAAGAGGCATCCGTGGACCGGACCGCCGAACAGACCCGCCGATCGGGAGACCCATCACTGGATCCAGCGCGCGCGGACGTTGCCCGTCAGAAGCGCGGCGATCTCCTGATGAGCGAGCGGGCCCGTCGGCTCAACCGGGCGGCTTCCTTGTCGGGTCACGGCCTGCTCTTGGCGATCACCTCGAGTTCAGCCATTGTCGTCTTCTTCATCTTCTACTTCATAGTTCGCGACGCTCTGCCCTTCTTCCAACTCCAGGGATTCGCCGAGTTCTTCTCCAGCATCCGCTGGTACCCATCCGGAAGCCCGCCCGAGTTCGGCAGCCTGGCGATCTTCGTGGGCAGCGGCCTGGTCACGCTGGGCGCGATCGCGGTGGCCACCCCCCTGGGCGTTTCGGCCGCCGTCTGCCTGAGCGACGTTCTGCCGTTCAGCTTGCGCCAGGCGGCCAAGCCGGTGATCGAAGTCCTGGCTGCCATTCCGTCGGTGGCCTATGGATTCTTCGCGTTGGTCGTGTTCGCCCCCATGCTCCAGGACAATGGCGGCCGGATCCTGGCCCTGACCACCTGGGTGCTGGGCATTCCGATTCTGGGACTGATCGTCCTGGTGCTCAGCGACCTGCTGGCCAACCGATTCCGCAACCGGGCTCGTCGGGTGGCAAAGGGCGCGGCCTTCCTGCTGTTGGGCGGTCTCAGTGCCGCGCTGCTGTCCAGCATCGCCGGTACCCTGGGGGCCCTGGAGATCCCCAGCGGCACCAATGCTCTCAACGTCTCGATCATCCTGGGCATCATGGCGCTGCCGACGATCGTGAGCGTGTCCGAGGATGCCTTGCAGGCCGTCGGGCGTGAATTGCGCGAGGGAAGCTATGCGCTGGGCGCCACGCGCGCCGAAACGATCATGAAGGTCGTGATCCCGGCGGCGAGCAGCGGCATCATGGCCGCGATCATCCTGGGCATCATGCGTGTCATCGGCGAAACGATGGTGGTCTGGATGGCATCGGGCAACGCGTCCCAAATCCCGGAGCCCTGGTACAACCTGCTCGCACCGGTGCGCACCCTCACGGCCACGATCGCCGGCGACATGGGTGAGGCCGACCACGTGACCGGCTCCGCGCGCTACCACGTGCTCTTCGCCATGGCGCTCTGCCTGCTCACGATCTCCTTCCTGTGCAATCTGGCCAGCGAGTGGATTGTCGTGCGGGCCCGCAAGAAAGTGAGCGGCTGACCATGGAGCTGGCAACCCGCAAACTGCTGGACCGTTCCTTCTCAGGCCTGGGAATTCTGTCGATTCTCCTGATGGCCGCCTCTTTGCTGGTCATTCTGACGCCGATCTTCGTTCGCGGGATGGGCGCCATCGTCTTCAAGGGCACGATCGAGTTCCGCCGGATGCAACTCGAGAGGTTCGAGCGGGGCGATCGCGACCGCATCGAGGCCGACGTCGAGGCCGCGTGGGCCGCGCGGCGGCCGGTGCTGGACATGCTCAGCGCCTTCCAGGACGAGCTGGCCGAGATGCCCTTCACCGAACGGCTGAGATATCGCGAGTCGGTCGGCGACCTGGAGGCCGCGCTGCGCGAGCTGTTCGGCCCGTTTCCGAATGAGGCGCGCCCGGTCATGCCGCGCGACCAGTATGGGCAAACCCGCTGGGACCGCACGCGGGTCGCACTGCGCCATGTTCTCTTTCGAACCGAGTACGACCACTCGGATCCTTCACAGATGGGGGTTCCCGTCGATGTGCCCCGGGCCCGTGAGTTCGAGGGCACCTCCCTGGCGGCGCTCTTCCCATACCTGGAAGAGAACATTGCGCAGATGATGCACCCGAAGCTCACGCTGTACACAGGATTCATCACCGACGATTCGATCGATGCGCATTTCTTCGGCGGGATCTGGCCGGAGGTTCTGGGTACATTCTACCTTACCCTGGGCGCCATGCTCTTCGCGCTGCCCATGGGTGTGATCTCCGCCATCTACCTGGTCGAATATGCGCCCGAGGGGAGGTTCATCAGCTTCCTGCGTACCTGCATCAGCACGCTGGCCGGCGTCCCGAGCATCGTTTTTGCTCTTTTCGGTCTGGCGTTCTTCATCAACTCGCTGCAGTTGACCCAGAGCAAGAGCTTGCTGGCCGGCTCGCTGACCCTGGGGTGTTTGGTTCTGCCGACCGTGATCCGCGCCTCGGAGGAAGCCTTCCGTGCCGTTCCTGCCACGTACAAGGAGGCGGCGCTGAGCCTGGGCGCCAGCCGCTGGCGGGCGGTGGCCACGGTCATCCTGCCGGCGGCCTTGCCGGGAG
This sequence comes from uncultured bacterium, assembly GCA_964417675.1. GTDB lineage: Bacteria > Eisenbacteria > RBG-16-71-46 > CAIMUX01 > WJJG01 > CAYQJL01. Next base: position 6,688 of record CAYQJL010000200.1, read on the forward strand.
TTCTCACCGGCACGGTGATCAGCATGGGCCGGGCCGCCGGTGAGACGGCGCCGATCATCTTCACCGCCGCGGTCAGCGTCGGCAAACCGTTGAATCTCTTCAAGGCCAAATTCTGGGAGATCCTTTCGCAGCCGACCCCGGCATTGCCCTGGAACATCTACAATCTGGCCACCGAGCACGAGGCCGTCGATGAGATTCGCCATGTTCAGTTCGGCATGGTCTTCATCCTGGTGATGCTGGTGCTGATCCTGAACACGACCGCCATCATCCTCCGTGCGAGGGTGGCCAAGAAGCTGAGGGGCTAACCGCATGTCGACGCCCAAATTCGAGCTGTCGGTACCGGACAAGAAGGCGGATGTCCTCCGTTCCGCACCGGAGGAACGGCCGCACATCATCTCCGAGGAGTTTTCGATCTTCTACGGGGACAATGAGGCCGTTCGAACGGTGTCGATGAAGATCCCCGCCGGCCTGGTCACGGCCATCATCGGCCCGAGTGGGTGCGGCAAGAGCACCTTCCTGCGCGCCATCAATCGCATGAACGATCTGATCCCGGCCTGCCGCACGCAGGGAAAGCTGATCTTCGACGGCGAGGATATCTACGGCCCCAAGGTCGACGTGACCACCCTGCGCCAGCGGGTCGGCATGGTCTTCCAGAAACCCAACCCCTTCCCCAAGTCGGTGTTCGACAATGTCGCCTACGGTCCGCGCATCCTGGGCATCACCAGCAAGTCCCAGCTCGCCGATATCGTGGAGCAGAGCCTGATCCGATCGGCGCTGTTCGAGGAGGTCAAGGACCGGCTCACCGACAGCGCGCTGGGGCTCTCGGGCGGGCAGCAACAGCGGCTCTGCATCGCCCGGGCCCTGGCCATCAGCCCGGATGTCCTGCTGATGGACGAGCCGACCTCGGCCCTCGACCCGCGCTCGACCACTCGCATCGAGGACCTGATCGGGGAGTTGCGCGGCCAGTACACGATCTGCATCGTGACGCACAACATGCAGCAGGCCGCGCGGGTGTCCGACTTCACCGCCTTTCTGTATGAAGGGTGGCTGATCGAATACGGCTTGACCGAGGAGCTCTTCACCAATCCGGAGAAGCAGCAGACCGAAGACTATATCACCGGGCGTTTCGGATAGACGCTCGGGATCTCAGGCCGCCGGCGGCCGAGCAGGTCCGTCGGGAGAGCGGCCAAGGAGCGAAATCGATGTCGATGCACATGACCCGGGAGATTGACACTCTCAAGCGGATGATCCTCTCTTTGAGCGCCGTGGTCGAGGAGAGTGTCCAGAAGGCCGTTTGGTCGATCGAGAAGCTCGATGCCAAGCTGGCGCAAGAGGTGGTGGATACCGATCTCGAAATCGATCGGATCGAGGTCGAGGTGGAGGAAGCCTGCTTGAAGACGCTGGCCCTCTACCAACCGGTGGCCGTCGACTTGCGCTTCATCATCGCGGTTCTCAAGATCAACAACGATCTCGAACGCATCGGCGATCTGGCCGTCAACATTGCCAGCCGAACCCTGTTCTTGTGCGAGGCCCCGCGGCGCGTCACGCCCTTCGACTTCAGCGACATCTGCCACAAGACGCTCGATATGCTCCGAATCAGCCTGGACAGCCTGATGACCATGGATTCGGCGCGGGCCAGCAAGGTGCTCACGCTCGACGACGAGGTCGATGAGATCAACCGGAAGGTGTTCGCCCGCACCTTCGAGATGATCCGCAAGAACCCCGAAGACACCGAGGTGTTGATCAGCTACATGAGCGCCAGCCGGCTGCTCGAACGCATCGCCGACCACGCCACCAACATCGCCGAGGATGTCATCTATACGATCGAGGGCTGGATCGTCCGTCATGCAGCGACGGCCGCCGAGGAGGACGATCAGGATTCATCCGGCGCCGACTGATTCGCGCCGGCAAGATCTTGACTCCCCAATCGCCGATGGGCGATTCTTGGCACTCCATGAGATCAGCATGGGGCGGTGTTCAGGCGAGGGGAGTTCTGCATGGCGGTCTTGAAGCCCATTCCTGGCCGCCTGGAAGGACGGCTGCCATCCTTCCAGGGCGGTGTTCATCCATCCGAGCACAAGGACAGCACGGCGCAGCTTCCCACCGAGCGGGCGCCCCTGCCGCCCGAGCTGATCCTGCCCCTGTCGATGCATGCCGGGGCCCCGGCGGAGCCGGTGGTGGAGAAGAAGGGCGAGGTCGTTCGCGGCCAGATGATCGCCAAGGCCAGCGGGTTCGTCTCGGCTCCGATCCACAGCCCGGTATGTGGGACCGTCAAGGAGATCGCCCCCCGGCCGCACCAGAGCGGACGGATGGCGCCGGCAATCGTTCTGGCCGTCGACGCGGAGAAGACCGAGGCGCTGATCGCGGCCGAGGAGACCGCGCCGATCGAGGCTGGCATCGATCTGGGCGCCTACGCGGGCGAATCGATCATATCTGCGGTCAGGGATGCGGGCATCGTGGGCCTGGGCGGGGCCGCCTTCCCGTCTTTCATCAAGTTGCTCCCCAATGAGAAGAAGCCCGCCGACATCGTCATTCTGAACGGCACGGAGTGCGAGCCGTATCTCACGGCCGACCACCGCGCCATGCTCGAGATGCCCGGCCAGATCATCGCCGGACTGCGCCTGGCCATGAAGGCCACCGGAGCGTCGCGTGGGGCAATCGGCATCGAAGACAACAAGCCCGATGCCATCGAGGCGATGAAGCGCGCTCTGCGCGAGGCGGGCGTCCCCGACGCGATCGAGATCTGCACTCTCAAGACCAAGTACCCCCAGGGCGGAGAACGGACCCTGATTCCGGTCATCACCGGGCGCACCGTTCCGATCGGGGGATTTCCACCGGATGTGGGGGTCTCCATCTTCAATGTGGGCACCGCCGCCGCGATCGCGACGGCGGTCGTGCGCGGCACGCCGCTCATGGAGCGCATCCTGACCCTCACCGGCCGGGGAGTGCGCAACCCGGGCAACCTGCGGGTTCAGATCGGCACACCCCTCTCCTTCCTGATCGAGCAGCGCGGCGGCCTCACCGGCGACGCGGGCATGGTGATCCTGGGCGGTCCGATGATGGGCCCCACCGCCGCCAACCTGGATCTGCCCGTGTTGAAGGGCATGAGCGGGGTCACGATCCTGACCGCCGGCCAGACGAAGGCCGCGCGCGGGTATCCCTGCATCCGCTGCGGCCGCTGCGTGGATGCCTGCCCCATGGGGCTGATGCCGGCGCTCTTGATGCGCCTCTGCCAACACCGGCGCCCCGCGGACGCGCTCGCCGCGCACCTGATGGCCTGCGTCGAGTGCGGCACCTGTGGGTATGTCTGTCCGAGCCACATTCCTCTCGTTCAGTACATTCGATCCGGCAAGACGCAGGCCCGCGCACTGCAAACGAAGCAGAACTAGCAAGGAGGTCTATGTCCATGGCTGCCGAGGAGAAGAAGAGCTCTGGGCTCTTCGCCGTGGAGAGCTCTCCTCATATCAGTGGCGATCTGACCACACCGCGCGTGATGCTCGATGTCATGATCGCACTGCTGCCGGCCACACTCGCCGCACTGTGGCTATTTCGAGAGTGGGCGCTGCTTTCGATGGCCGCCTGCGTCGCCGGCGCGGTGGCGGCCGAGGCACTCGCCAACCGCATGATGGGACGGCCGCAGACAACCCGCGACCTGAGTGCGGTGGTCACCGGGCTGATCCTGGCCTTCTGCCTGCCGCCGAAGTTTCCCTTCTACTTCGGTTTTCTGGGTGGGGCCGTTGCGACCGGCATCGGCAAGATGGTCTTCGGCGGACTGGGCTGCAATGTCTTCAACCCGGCCATGGTCGGGCGCGCCTTCCTGACCGCCTGCTTCGGCACGATGATGACCACCTGGTCCGAGCCGTTCACGCTGCAGACGATCGGACTCGAAGCGGTGACCCAAGCCACGCCGCTCGCCATCGCCAAGCAGATCCTGAAGGCCGGCGGCGATCCGGAGCAGACCCGGGCCCTGGCCGGCCTGCTGCCGAAGATGTTCGTGGGCACCGTGGGCGGCTCGTTGGGAGAGACTTCGGCCTTGGCGGTCTTGTTGGGCGGCGGCTGGCTGCTGCTGCGGCGCACGATCACCTGGCACATCCCGGCCGGCGTCCTGGCCGGCGCCCTGCTCTTCGCGCTGCCCGCCTGGCTGCTGAGCCCCGCCTCGGTCGTCAACCCGCTCGCCCATCTCCTGGGCGGCGCCTTGCTCTTCGGGGCCTTCATCATCGCAACCGATCCGGTGAGCTGTCCCCTGTCAGCCAGGGGCCGCTTCCTCTTCGGCGCCGGTGTGGGGCTGCTGACGATGCTGATCCGCATCGCGGGCGGATATCCGGAGGGAGTCATGTATGCAGTCCTGCTCATGAACTCGATCTCGCCGTTCCTTGACCGCTGGACTCGGACGCGCCCGCTGGGGCTGCAGGAGGGTGCGCGTGCTTAGCTTTCTACGACTCTCCTGGCTGGTGCTGGTCTGCGCCTTCGTCTTCGGGCTGCTGCTGGCGGGGATCTACACGAGCTGGCAACCGCGGATCGAAGCCAATCAGCTCGCCAAGCTGGAACGCGGGATCCGCTCGATCCTGGCCGAGGCCGACTCGATCGCGGCCGACACGATTCAGGTGTCGTCGGGCGCCCTGACCGTCCCGGCGGTCATCTACGCGGGCTACTCCAGCTCGGGCGTGCCGGTGGGCTATGTCTTCCGCGCCGAGGGCACCGGTTTCCAGGACAAGATCGAGCTCCTGGTGGGCGTCGATCCCGAGTTCACACAGTACCGCGGCATTGCCGTGCTCTTCGCCGCCGAGACGCCCGGCTTCGGTGACGCCGTGCGGGATTCGGCGATCTTCAAGTGCCAGTTCGTCGGTGCGCCGGTCGACCCCCCCCTGACCGTGATCATGACCGGCGATCGGAACAAGACCGACGATCATGAGATCGTCTCGATCACCGGCGCCACGATCACGACCGATGCGGTCACGACCCTGATCAACCGCCGCGTGGAACAGATTCGCGAGAAGGTGCGCCGGCTGGGCGCCGCTGAAGAAACGGGGTCCTAGACCCAGCCGTAGACGCCCCCAGGACAGGAGCAGGTGGATATGCCGGAAGCCATCCAGACAGCAGCCGCCCCGGCCGAACCGGGGCAGACCGCCCAGGCGGTGTCCGCGTTCGTCAGGAACCTGTGGGAGGAGAACCCGGTCTTTCGGGCCCTGCTGGGAATGTGCCCCATCCTGGCGGTGACCGCGGCCTGCAAGCCGGCCCTCACCATGGGCCTGGCGGCCACCTTCGTGGTGGTCTGTGCGAACGTCATGGTCAGCCTGATGCGCAAGGCGCTGACGCCGCACCTACGCATTCTGATGTTCACGCTGACCATCTCGGTGTTCGTCACGATCGCCGACCTGTTCCTGAAGGCCTTCTTGCCTGACATGAGCGAGGTCCTGGGGCCGTTCGTGCCGCTCATCATCGTCAACTGCATGATCATCGCCCGCGCCGAGTCGTGCGCCTCCAAGAACGGTGTCTTCGTCTCGGCGATGGACGGATTCGGGACCGGCTTCGGCTTCACACTGGCGCTGGTGATGCTCGCCACGGTTCGCGAGATCCTGGGCAACGGCACCTGGTTCGACGTCCAGGTGCTGCCCGGCTGGTGGGTCCCCTGGACGGTCATGAAGCTGCCCGCGGGAGCCTTCATCACGCTCGGCTTCATGCTCGCGCTCATCATCCACCTGCACAACCGGTCGCGGGCCAGAAGGGCCAAGCAGGCCAAGGCCGCGCTGCAAGCCGGGACCGCCTAGGCTGGGGCCGCGGCCGGGGATGGCCGCGGGATGGCCCAAGGGGGCCGGGACACTGTACTGAGGAAGGAAACGTCATGGGTGGCATCACCGACCTGATCGTCATCTTTCTCTCGATCGCACTGGTCAACAATCTGGTCTTCATGAAATTCCTGGGCATCTGTCCCTACCTGGGAGTATCGAAGAAGATCGACATGGCCTTCGGCATGGGCCTGGCCGTGACCTTCGTGCTGACCCTCTCGGCGACGATGACCTGGCTGATCAACAATCTGGTTCTGATTCCGATGAACCTCGAATTCACCAAGTACATCGCCTTCATTCTGGTCGTCGCCAGCATGGTGCAACTGGTCGAGATGTACGTGCGCAAGTTCTACCCCACGCTGTATCAGAGCTTCGGCATCTTCCTGCCGCTGATCACAACCAATTGCGCCATCCTGGGAACGTGCCTCTTCATCGATCTATGGGGCTACAACTTCATCGAGGCCGTCGTGGCCGGCTTCGGCGGCGGCGTGGGCTTTACACTGGCCATCTCCATCATGGCCGGCATACGCGAGCAATTGGAAATGGCCGATCTGCCCAAGGCGATGCAGGGAGCCGGAATCACCCTGGTAACCGCCGGCATCCTGACCCTGGCGTTCATGGGGTTCGCGGGCATGGTTCGGTAGCCGCAGACGGGAACTACGCGCAGGAGCTGCACGCAGGAGCTACGCGCAGGGGCTGCGCGCGGGGGCTGCGCGCGGGAGCTGCGCGCGGGAGCTGCATACGGGAGGCATTCATGGCACTGGCGTTGATGCTGATCCTGCCGGCCTGGGTGGCCGGCACGCTGGTGGTCAACACACCGCTGATCCTGCTGGTGATCGGGCTCTTCTTCGCCATCATGCTGACGATTGCCCACAGCAAGCTGAAGGTGGATGTCGACCCCCGCGTCGCCCAGGTCCGTGATGCGCTGCCGAGCGCCAACTGCGGTGGTTGTGGGTTCGCAAGCTGTGACCAATTTGCCGAGGCCGTGGTCGCCGGTGACGTTGAACCGGGCGGCTGCGTGGTCATCAGTGCCGCCGCCCTCAAGGACATCGCCGACATTCTCGGCGTCGAGGCCTCCAGCGCCGTGCCCAAGCGCGCCATCATCCATTGCGGCGCCCATGAGCACGAGCGTCTCGCGCGGGCCGAGTACCGCGGCGTGCCGACCTGTGCCGAGATGAATCTGGTCGCGGGCGTGCAGGGCTGCGCGTACGGCTGCCTGGGGCTGGGCGACTGTGAACGCGCCTGCCCCTTCGACGCCATCGAAATCAGTCGGGGCCTGCCGATCGTCGATATGGTGGCCTGCACGGGCTGCGGCAGCTGTGTCGGCGCCTGTCCGCGCGGGATCATCTCCCTGGAGAGCATGATCGAGGATCCGCTTGTCGTCATCGCCTGCAGCTCACGTGACGCCGGCAAGATCGTTCGCACCAACTGCCAGGTCGGGTGCATCGCGTGCGGCCTGTGTGCGAAGCAAAACGCCGATGTGTTTCTCATCGAGCACAACTTGTGCCGGGTGCAGTATGTGCAGAAGTCGTACATCGGTGCCGAAGGGCTCGACCGCGCCGTGGAGAAATGCCCGACGGTGTGCCTGCGGCGGGTGGGTGTCTCGATCGCCGATCCGCACGAGATGGTCGATCAACGCCGCCGCGCACGAGCCGCGAAAGCGGCCGCGGTCTCCGGCCCGCAGGGACGCACCTGAGCGCAGGAACCGGACAGAAAAACTCGAAAGACACGCTCGTCAAACGCACCCCGAATCGGCTATCATTGTACCAGGCGCTGCGACCTTCGGGGAAACCTGCACCGGACCCCGGCGTGCCGAAGGCACCCCACGATCGTCCGGTGACGCCACTCCCGAGCGAGGGCCAGGACGCCGCCCGTCGATGCCGGGACAATACCCACCGGCGCGGCGGCGATTCCGCCGAAGGCGGGCCGGATGCTCTCCCACGAGGACGTGTGGAGATCCCGGGCAGCGCAGGACCGAGGAGGCACGCGGAGGCGCTAGCGGACCGCGCTCGCGTAGCGACCTGGCCGGGCCCACCGGATCGCGTACGTTGACACGGTAGGACCCACTGCCAAGGTAGCGCCCCGCGCATGGGGCTTGACCTCCTCGAGTCCGGGGGGAGCGACCGGGCCGGCCATCCTCGGCCCGGTCCCCTTTTTGGGTGGAAATGCTACTTCTGATCCGCCTTGTCATGAAACCAGCCGCGCTCTTTCCAGTAGGCATAGCCGGCCTTGAAGATCTTACGGTTGCGCCAGATCAATTCGCGCAGGAAGCGACGCTGTGAGATCACCTCGTCGGTGAAGGGACGCGTGCGGTGCTCGCGATGAAAGAGAAGCAGCTCGTCGCCGAGTTTTTCCGCGCGCTCTCGCACGCGCTCGGGCTCCCACAGCCGCATGGGGGGCCGGTAGGTACCCCACACCGATCCCACGACGGTAACGCCGAGCACCTCGAGGCAGTTGCCGAGGTAACGGAAGACGGCCGTTTCCCCCAGGCCCGCGCTCGTGGTGATGATGCCGGCATACTTGCCCTCCAGGGAGGGCCGATGGAACTCGCCCGCCGTTCGGTCGATGAACAGCTTCATCAGGCTCGATACGTGAAACACGTAGGTCGGACTCTCGAGCAGGATGATGCCGGCGTCCTTCCAGGCCTCATGAATCCGAGCAATGTCATCCTCGATCGGACAGCACCCATCACGCATGCAACGACCGCATCCGTTGCAGTGATGCACATCGAGCGCGGCCAGATCGAAGCGGACGATCCGTGCACCGGCCCGGCGCAGGGGCGCCGCAACCCACTCCCCGATGCGGGCGGTGCCCCCCTTCTGTCCGTGGGGGGATCCGTTGATGATGACGACCTTCACATCCATCAGACCTCCCGTGGTCCCAGAAGGGCCACGGCGCTCGCCGAGATCGCCTCGCCGCGCCCCTCCGACCCGCAGCCCTCGGCGGTCTTGGCCTTGACGGAGACACACTCCTCGCTCACGCCCAGCGCCTCGGCCAACACCGTGCGGATGGCCATGCGGTGGGGCCCGATTCTCGGGGCTTCCGCCACGATCGTGAGGTCGACATTGATCACGGCATAGCCTGCCCGGCGGAGATCCTCCATCACATGCCGCAGCAGATCCCGGCTGTTCGCATCCGCCAACGCCGGGTCGCTATCGGGAAAGAGCGTTCCAATGTCACCGGCGCCCATGGCCCCCAGAAGTGCATCCACCAGCGCGTGGATCACGACATCGGCATCCGAATGCCCGGCCAGCCCCTTGTCGAAAGGTATCGCAACCCCCCCCAGGATGAGCCGGCGTCCCTCCGCCAGGCGGTGGAGATCCCAACCATGACCGATCCGCATTCGCGCCTGCATCCATCCTCCCTCATCACCCGGGCGATCACCCTGCCGATGTCCTCTTCCTCGATTCCACTATACACATCTGAAGGTGGATCGTCATGGTTAGGGATTCGACATCCCCGGACGCTGGGGATATGATGATTGCGCATGCGTCTTGCCCGGGTTCTCGATTCGCGGGGAGGTCATAGCGATCGTGGTCAATGCTGTCCTGGATTCCGCCGCCCGCATGGATCTGTCCGCCAAGCACTGCCTGGTCACGGGAGCCAATTCGGGGATTGGCAAGGCGGTGGCCGCCGGCCTGGCCGAACGCGGCGCACGGGTCATCATGGTGTGCCGTCATCAGGGCCGCGGCGAGCGCGCCCGGCGCGACATCGTGGAGGCGACCGGCAACCGCGCCGTGGAGCTGCGGCTGGCCGACCTGTCCGAGCAGGCCTCGATCCGCCGGCTCGCCACGGAGGTGTCGGCCCGCTACGGCCGACTCGACGTCCTCGTCAACAATGCCGGCCTGCTCACCCGCCGGCGCCAGATCACCGCGGACGGCGTGGAGATGCAGTTCGCGGTCAATCATCTGGCCTACTTCCTGCTTACCCACCTGCTGCTTGATCTGCTGAAGTCGAGTGCCCCGGCCCGCATCATCAATGTTGCGTCCACCGGCCATAGCCGCGGATCGATCGATTTCGATGATCTCCAGGGCGGGAAGACCCGCTACCGTGCGTGGCAGACCTACGCGAACACGAAGCTCGCGAATGTTCTTTTCACCTACGAGCTCGCCAGGCGACTCGAGGGAAGTGGAGTGAGCGCCAACTGTGTCGGACCGGGGGTCACCTACTCGGGTCTGATGCGCAACTACTCCCCTGTTCTCAACATCCTCTGGACGGCGCTCAAACGCTTCTTCAGGCCCCCGGAGAGCTCAGCCGACACGATCCTTCATCTGGCCTCCGCACCCGAGATGCAGGCGATCACGGGCAAGTACTTCCGGCATCGCCGGGCGATCGGCACGTCCCCGATCTCCTACGATCGGGACGCGCAACGCCGTTTGTGGGCCGTCAGCGCCAAACTGACCGGCGTGGATGCCCACGACTGACGCACGCGGCTGAAGCACATGGCTTATGCACACGGCTCATGCACTCGGCTGATGCGCGATGCACTCGGCTGATGCACTCGGATCGAGGTCAGCGGCGCGGAGGCGACCCAGAGGGAGGGACGTCAGAGGGCGGGGCGGAATCGAAGGAAACGAAGGCCCGGAAGTGCCGATCGGTCGTGACCGCCAGGGTCAGGAACACCGCGAGCAGGCCGCTCACCAGATAGATCAGCGGGATGTTCTGGCCGGTCATGTCGGCAATCACCCCGGCCAGTCCCATGCTGATCGGCGAGAGCCCCGCGGCGATCGTCCCCAGCAGACCGAAGACGCGACCGCGGATCTGACTCGGGGTGGTCAACTGCAGAATGGTCATGGTGTTGATGTTGACAATCCCCGCGCTCATTCCGAAGGCAAGAAACAGGATCAGCGCCGCCCACCGATTCACCACCAGGGCCAAACCCGCCAGGAAGACGCCCAGCAGGACCATGCACACGATCATCATGAAACCGCGCGCCGTTGCCGAGATCTTGACAGCGCCCACCAGGAGGTATCCGAGCAAAGAGCCCAGGCCGAAGGTCGCCAGGATGTAGCCGAACCAGTCCGGCCGGCAACCCAGGTGGTCTTCCACGTAGAACGGAAGCAGGACGCTGAAGGGAGCCAGGATGAAGTTCACGAAGGCCGCCACGACGAACATGTTGCGCATGCCCTTGTACGACCACACGAACCGGAAGCCCTCGGCGGTCTCCTGCTTGAATCGAAGCCACAGATCGCCCCATCCCCTGGCCCGCTCGGGCAGGACCTGGGGAATCTCGATGAAGAGCTCGCTGATGCCCGAGAAGATGTAGGTCAGCCCGTTGATCAGGAAGAGCAGCGGCGCCCCCAGGAGCCGGTAGAGAACGCCGCCGATGCCCTGGCCGAGGAAGCCGGCGATCTGGAATGAGGATTGATTCAACGAGTTGGCCGCGGAGATCTTCTCGCGTGGAACCAGGTCGGGAATGGCCGCCGAGATGGCCGGGCGGAAGAAGGCGCCGAGGGTGCTCACCAGGATCGTGATGAAGAGCAGGTACCCGATCAGGAGCTGTTTGCGCTCACCGGCCACATAGAGAAGCGCGACGAAGGAAAGAATGCAGATGCCTCGCAGAATGTCGCACAGCACGATCGTCTTGCGGCGGGAGAAGCGATCGGCGAAGGTGCCTCCCACCGGTCCCAGGAGCGCGGCCGGGAGATTCGCCACCATCATGACGGTGCCCATCAGGCTCGCCGATCCGGTCAAATGCTTGATCCAGAACATCAGCGCGATCGCGTGGAACTGATTGCCCAGCTGGCTGACGAACTGCCCCTGCCACAGCAGGACGAAGTTGCGGTTGAGCAGTCGTGTCGGCGCTGCCATTGCGTGCGGCCCCCTCCTAGACGTCTCCTGACCGCACCGCCTCCTGATGGGCCAGCCAGCCCTCGAGGAACAGGAGGTCCTCGGGGTAGGTCACCTTCAGCGACAGCGAGCTCCCGCGCACACCCCGGATCGGCCATCCCTGGCGCTCGAAGAGGGCGGCATCGTCGGTAACCGGGGCATCCCCTGCCGCGGCGGCCCGATGAGCGCGGAGAATGGCATCGAGATGGAAGGCCTGCGGAGTCTGGACACGGGCATGCCGGTCCCGCGAGGTCGTGCCGGTGACCCGTACCGGTTGTCCGGCCCCCGCCGCGGCAAGATCCCCCTCATACCGCTTCAGGGTGTCCTCCTGGGGAATGAGCGGCACGATGCCCACCGGCGCAGGGGCGCTGCCGCCGGTGCCCAGGGAGCCGGCGGCGCCGGCCTGTAAGGCGATCAGCAGGTCGCGCAGGACGATCGTGGAGATCACCGGCCGGGCCGCGTCATGGATGAGCACGGCCGTGCGAACCTGCTCCTCGGGCGACACCCGGCCGGCGATGGCCTCGAGGCCGATCCGGGCCGAATCCTGCCGCCGCGGCCCACCCGGAATCGAGGGATGAACTCGGGCCGCGCGGCGCACCGGCGATGGCGCTCCCGATCCGGAGCCGGCCGCAGCGCCGGGGGTGGCGGCGCTGGGCTCGACACCGCCAGCGGAGCCGCCGGGCCCCTCATCACGGGCTGCCCCGTCGCGGGCGGCGGCGTCGCGGGCGGCGGCGTCCGCCCGTTCCGTCCAGCCCGCGGGCGCGACCAATTGCACGTCGGTGATCCAGGGAAACTCCGCCAGCGTGCGCAGGGACCAGGCCAGCAGCGGCCGCCCGCCCAGGGAGGCGAAGGCCTTCGGCTCCTGCAGCCCCAGCCGCTCGCCGGAGCCTCCCGCCAGAATCAGAGCCCAGCAGCTACGGGGCGCAGCGCGACCTTTCATCGTGCCTGGCTCCGGTCGGCGAGCAGGATCTTGAGCGCGGCACGCAGCGTGGACACCGGCACCAGCTCCGCCGCAGACGGCGCGTTCCACTTCTCATCGCGTAGATCTTGATAGGTCGCCGCCGGTAGGATCACGCGTTTGAATCCGAGCCGGACCGCCTCGGCCACCCTCCGCTGCGGATGGCTGGCCCGGCGCACCTCGCCCCCCAGGCCGACCTCGCCGAACGCCGCCACATCCGCCCCCACCGGGAAATCGCGCATGCTCGAGGCAATGGCGATCAGAACCCCCAGATCCACACCGGGCTCGGCCACCCGCAGGCCGCCGGTCACATTGACGAAGACATCGCTGGAGGTCACATCCAGCCCCCCGCGCTTGACCAGGACAGCCAACAGAATGGCCAGGCGCCGGGCATCGAACCCGGTGGCGATCCGCTGCGGGATGCCGTAGCGCGTCGGATGCACCAGGGCCTGAACTTCCATCAAGAGCGAACGGGTTCCCTCGAGCCCGGCGATGACCACGCTCCCCGACACCTCCCCGGCCTCTTCTCCCAAGAAGAGGCGCGATGGATTGGTCACTTCCTGCAAACCATTCTCGCGCATGTCGAAGACGCCGATCTCATGAACGCTGCCGAATCGATTCTTCACGCTGCGCACGATGCGATGGGCCTGGAAGCGGTCCCCCTCCATCGTCATGACCGCATCGACAATATGCTCGAGGGTGCGCGGACCCGCCAGGTTACCCTCCTTGGTCACATGCCCGATCAGGAGCACGGCGACCCTCTGCGTCTTGGCGTAACGCGCCAGACGCAATGCACCCTCGCGCACCTGCATGACGCTGCCGGGCGCGGAGGGCAGATCAGGAAGATAGGCCGACTGGATCGAATCGATCACCAGGACCTCGACCGGCAGGGACGGATCATCGCCCAGACCGCCGAGCGGGTCGCCCTCGCGGCCCACCACGGCCCCCTCCCGGCCATGGTCAGCGATGCCGGTCTCGCCGGAAGCCTCCCCGCCGGCCTCCTGGACGGGCTCTTGGATGGGCTCCTGGATGGGCTCCTGGATGGGCTCACCGAAGGCTGGACGTTGAGCATCGCCGGGGAGTTCGCCAGCCGCGGGCTCGCGGGCATCGCGCACGCCGTCGGAGACGGCCTCGAGGATGCGCTCCAGATCCGCCTCGGCGAGCACCGACAGCCCGGGGGTCACGCCGAGGCGCTGGGCGCGAAGCTTGGTCTGCATGGCCGATTCCTCACCGGAGACATACAGAACGCCGTGGCCGCCCCCGGCCAGACGGGATGCCACCTGCAAGAGCAGCGTGGACTTGCCCACACCCGGATCTCCGCCGAGCAGAACGACCGAACCGGGTACGATCCCGCCGCCCAGCACACGATCGAACTCCGCGATGCCGCTGGCAATGCGCTCAGGTCCCTCGGCCGGCACCTGGCTCAAGGGGAGAACACGGGATGCATACTCCTCCTCCACGCCCGGGATCCATGCCCCGGCCCCGGCGTCAGGCATTCGGCCGGCGCCCATCCGGCCGGATCCGCGCGGTCCACGGCGCGATGGACCGGGGATTCCCAGGCCACGATCCGGCCTCCCTCCCCCGGCGCCACCGCTGAGACCGCCCCCGCTGAGACCGCCGGCGCCGCGGCGGCTCGCGCTGGGAATCGGCTTCGGAGCGCGGAATCGCACCAAGGTATTCCATTCTTTGCAGTTCGGGCAGCGGCCGAACCATTTGCCGAAATCCTCTCCGCAATTCTGGCAAAGGAATCGCTCGTCGGAGCTCTTGCGCTGTGACACTGCAATGCCTCCTCGCCCCGCCGGGACAGCAATGGGAACCTCACCCTGGCAATGTAGCAATCCGCCCGCCACCGGACACCGTTTTGTTGATGGGCGGCTCGAAATCCTGGGGTATCGTCCTGCTCACCGGTCGCGGCGCACCCACGGAAATCGAGGAGTCGGACCCATGGCAAGGGACTGCCCGAAACACCGGCCTTCGCCGGCACGTCCGACATCCGATCCGCGCACCGCCGCGTGCTCAGGGCGCCCGGCGGATCCGGCCGGCGATCCCCGGGCCATCCGGGCCTGGTGTCTCTATGACTGGGCCAACTCCGCGTTTGCCACGACCGTCATGGCGGCGATCTTCCCGCCCTTCTATCGCGCCCTCGTTCTGAAGGCCGGCAAGAGCGAGGCGGCGGCCACCGCCTATTGGGGCTACACCACCGCGCTGGCCCTGGCCGCCATCGCGGTGCTGGGCCCCATACTCGGCGCCATCAGCGATCACACCGGCGGGAAGAAGCGCTATCTGCTGGTCTGTGCCGCCATGGGCATGCTGGCAACCGCGGCCTTCGTGGTCATCGGAGAGGACACGTGGATTCTGGCGAGCGGCCTCTTCGTGGCGGCCAATGTCGGATTCGCGGCCGCCAATGTGTTCTACGAATCTCTGCTGCCCTCGATCGCTGCGCCGGGACAGATCGATCAGGTCTCAACCCGCGGCTATGCGCTGGGCTATGTGGGCGGCGGGCTTCTGCTGGCGATCCATCTTCTATGGTACCAGTACCCGGCGTTCTTCGGTTTTCCAGACACCGGCGTCGCCATTCGCGCCTGCTTCTTGAGTGTGGCCCTCTGGTGGGCCGCGTTTTCGGTCCCGCTGTTGCGGCGGGTGCCCGAGCCGCCGCCGGCACCCGCCGCGCCGGCACCCGCCGCGCCGGCCCGGCAGCCCGGGGCCGGCCGCCCGGCGCGCGTCGGCGCGCTGCCGGGAGGATTCGGCAGGCTCGCGGTCACCTTTCACAGCCTGCGCCGCTACCGGCAGGTCGTCCTCTTCTTGATCGCCTTCTGGTTCTACAATGACGGCATCGGCACGATCGTGAAAATGGCCACTGCCTATGGGGATGAGATCGGCATCCGCCTGTCGGACATGATCGCCGCACTGCTCATCACGCAATTCGTGGGCGTCCCGGCGACCTTCGGCATGGGCGCCCTGGCCAGGCGCATCAGCGCCAAACGGACGATCCTGTTGACACTGTGCGTATATGGACTGATCACCGTGGGCGGCTACTTCATGCGCTCCACATGGCATTTCTATATGCTCGCCCTGGCGGTGGGCCTGGTGCAAGGCGGCGCTCAGGCATTGAGCCGCTCGCTGTTTGCCGTCATGATTCCGCGGCACAAGAGCGCGGAGTTCTTCGGATTCTACAGCACGAGCGCACGCCTGGCCGGAATCGCCGGGCCGCTGCTGTTCGGCCTGGTGAGCCAGGCGGCCGGATCGAGCCGCCTGAGCATCTTGAGCCTGCTGCTCTTCTTTCTGGCGGGCGCCCTGCTTCTTGCCAAGGTCGATGTCGCCACCGGGCAGGCCGCCGCCGCGGCGGCCGACGCGGCTGCACAACGGGGGGCCACGGAGGCGGCCGACGCAGCCGCGCAA
>CAYQJL010000201.1:0-17017 GCA_964417675.1 uncultured bacterium
GGGAGCCGGATCGATCCACCGGCAGTAGCCTTCGTGCGCCAGGATGGCGAACAGCGGGGACAGCGCCACCAGATGCCGCAGAAAGCCATAGGCCTGGCCCAGCGATAGCCTCCAGGAGAAGAGCACGTAGATCATGAATCCCAGGAGGAGCTGGCCGGTGACGAACGGCTCGGCGCGCCGCTCCCGCAGCATGTGTACCAGGGCCGTGATCAGGAAGTAGAACAGGACCGGCCCGATCACGAAGGGGAACCTCTCGAAGTAGTGCGCGAACGGTGTGTTTCCGTAACGATTCACGCCGCTGTCGGCGCCCAGCGTCTGGTTGTACAACCAGAGCGGATCGCCCCCCTCCAGAGCCGCGCCCGCGGCGTTCCACAGCAACAGGGGAATGGCCATGATCAGAAGCGCGACCGGCCGGTGCAGGCGCAGGAGAGCGATGGCGGGAAACAGCATCAGGGGGGCCAGCTCGAGGCGCGCCAGGGGCAGGAGGCCGCTGCAGATGGCCAGCGCCACCGGCTGGCGGCGGGCATGGAAGAGGTAGGCCAGCGCGAGCAAGCAGGCCGCCAACGGCTCTGCCAGGGCGCAGTACCCGGTGGCGAAGAAGAAAGGTTGGAATGCCAGCAGGGGGATGATCATGGCGGCCTGGCGGCGGCCCCGCCGGCGCTGGGCCTGGTAGAGGGCGGCGCAGCTTGCCGCCGAGAGCACGGCCATCGCCAGCACGACCCCGGCCGGCCCGGCCTGGGAGGGCAGCGTCAGGTAGAGCGCCGCCAGGGGTCGATTCCACAGGCTGATCAGCTGGGCCGGATCGTGGGGTGCCTGCCGGGCATTGAAGTAGCGGCGAACACAATCATCATCCCAGGGATAGGGGGCCAGCAAGCCCCAGAGCGCGATCAGCGCGAAGACCAGCAGAAGCGCTCCCCCGGCCACCCGCTGTTCTTGCCGCGTCATCGTCTCCATGGTCTTCCATCCGCCGCCTGCAGCCGGCCGTCCTGCCTTGCGGGCGTGGAGGTCACGGCCGTAGAGAGCGTCCACCGTCGCGAGAGCGGCAGCAACGAACCCCCGCCGGCGCAAGGTGTCATCAGGTGGGCCGAGTCGTCCTGCTCTGCTCTGCTCGTTGAATGGCCGACTCGCCCTCCCGGGCGAATTCGGCCGGATGCATGCGCTTCCACTCGTGGGCCGGCATGCGCCCGTCCAGCCAGATCGTGCTCATCGGATACTCCGACGGCATGAAGATTACATAGAACAGATGCCAGATGATAATCGCACTGACGGCCAGGATCGCCTCGTAGTAGTGCACGACTTCCGAGACGCGTACAACCCAGGCCGGCAACCAGCCGGTCACCAGGTCAGGGAACCACAGGATCAGGCCCGTCAACGCCATCACGACAGTACCCCAGATGACCGCCCAGTATTCAGCCTTCTGGGTGTAATCGAACCGCTCGAACTGTGGGCGTTTCCTTCTCCAACCAAGGTGAAACGCCAGGTTCTGCGGAAACTGCACGAAGTCGCTGGCCTTGGGCACGATCGCACCCAGATTCATGCGACCGCGCCGGGTCAGCACGATCCAGAGCATGTGGTACAGGCTGGCGGCCATCAGCACGAGCGCCAGGGCCCGGTGCAGGCTCGCGCGGACGAACTCGTTGCCGCCGAGGCCGATCAACGTCACCCACCAGGCATCGGGTGACTTCAGCGCGAAGCCGGTGATGGCCAGGCCGGTGAACGAGGTCAAGAGCACCAGGTGCTGCGCGCGCTCGATCTTCCACCAGCGCATGACGTAGTCTTCGCGGCGACGACGCTCGCGGTGACTCTTCAGCTCGTACCGCCATACGATCAGGTTGTGGATCGCCATGCCCCCCAGCACCAGGCCGATCAACGCGATGTAGATCAGCTTCGCCCACCCATGCGGGCCCCGCGCGGCCAGCGCGCTGGCATGCGTGTAACTGCGCGCGAAGGTCTCGTTCGACCGCGCGTGGCATGTGCCGCAGGTCGCGGTCACGTTGTCTGGATGCACGGCCGACACCGGGTCCAGCGGGCTGTGGATCGCATGTGTGTTGTGGCAGTCGATGCAGGTCGCGACCAGCGGTCCGCTGCGGCCCACGGCCCACCCGTGGTAGCTGTCGAGGTAGCTCTCGACCACGCCAACGGTGATGCCGTACTTCTCGGCCAGGTCGGGGCGGGTGTGGCAGTTGCCGCACATCTCGCGCGCGATGCGCCCCGGAGCGGACAGTGACAGCGGGTCCTCCTTGCTGCGCGTGAGATGCTCGTCATGGCAATCGATGCAGGTGGGTGCGTCACTGATGCCCATCTGCAACGCCTGACCGTGGATCGAGCCCAGATACTCGCGGGTCTCCGCCTGGTGGCACGTGCCGCATGTCTGGGCGACGTGGAAGCGGTTGATGCCGGAATCGGAAACCTGGGCATGCTGCAGATCGTGCGATCCGTGACAGTCCACGCACGTGGCGGCGTGGCCGCCGCCGGCATCGAGTTTCCCGTGGACCGATTCCTGGTAGCGCGGCAGCGTGATCGGCAACCGTACGAAGTTCGAGGCGATCACCACCTCCTCGCCGTGACAGCGCCCGCACATGCCGGGCACGTTGTTCGGATGGATCGAGGAAGCCAGGTCGTCCGCCGACCGAATGTCGTGGCCCCGGTGGCAATCGGCGCACGTGGCGGCGCCTTCGCTGCCGCGCAAACGCCCGAAGCGGTGCACGCTGCTGCGGTAGATCCGCTCCACATCGTCGTGGCAGGAACCGCAACCGCCGTCGAAGACACCAATGGCCGCCTCGTCCTTGTGGGTGCTGTGGCACGAGATGCAGGTCATCTCACCGCCCGCGATCAGCTCGGCGTGCACGGAACCTTCAAACTGCGCGAATTCCTTCTGGTGGCACTCGTTGCAAGCCTGGGCGAGCCGTGCGTCCATGTGCGGGCGACGCGTCGCATGCACCTCGTGACAGGAGGCGCAGTTCAACGGGCCGTCACCATCGAGCTGCCCGCCGATCATCACGTGGCCGCCGCGTTGCACATCGTCCATGGCGCCGGCATGGCAAGAGGCGCAGAGGCGGTTGACTGCGCCGGCGGACGGCGGCAGTCCGGGGCCGTGCGACTGGTGGCATGTGATGCAGCCGGGCAAGTCGCCGGCCAGGCCGGGCTTGACCGCATGCACCCCGGAGTCGTAGAGCGCAGCCTCCACATTGTGGCACATCCGGCAGAACTCCTCGGCGACGGTCTTGTCCAGGCCGTGCATGCGGTGCGGGTCGCCGGCGACGCCGTGGCACCCGGCGCAATCCGGAGCCTGCTGGTTGCCGCGGTCCAGCGCCTGGAAGTGGAAGTTCTGACGGAAGCTGTGCACGGCCTCTTCATGGCACTGGCCGCAATCGACCCGGCGGTACCGTTCGTAATGCGGGACATCATCGTAGGTGCCCGGCTGGGTGTGGCAATCGACACAGGCCAGCTCGGCGTGCACGCTGAGGCCGAAATCGGCGGCGGACACGCCAATCTTGCGACCGGCGGCCGAGATGAGCCCCGCGTCGTCATGGCACATCAAACAGGTCTCGTTGTCGACCGTTGCCATGGCCAACGTGGCGCCAACGGCAAGCACCATGAGGCAACCGACCAAGCAACCGATCAGGCCCCGGGTCAGGCCGCCGGTCAGGCTAGCGATCAGGCCCCGGGTCAGGCCGCCGATCAGGCAACCGATCAGGCTGCCGGTCAGGCCACGGGTCAGAACAGAGCGTCTGCGTCGCATGCTCACTCCCTCGGCACGCACTCGGGTGGGATGATCCTGGCGCGAACCATAATGTCTTCGACTTCATAAGTGAAGAGATAGTTGAAACGTCGCGGGTTCGCGCGCCGCGGCGGTGCTGACGTGGACCGTGCGGGCGACCGCGCGCCGCAGCATGCCGATGGAACCTTGCAGGCGCCCCCCTGTTGGGTTACGGTACCGGCGCATGTGACGTGTTGACCAGATCCCGTTCTTCGATGCCGGCCCCCCCGGCTCTCCGGGCAGATTCGGCATCATGCCAGGAGGAGGCTCACTCGATGAAAACTCGCTCACACCTGCGCGCCGCTGTGATCGTTTTGGTCGTTCTTTCCGGATGGATGGGGAGCGCATGCGCCGAGGAGGCGCTGCTCATCAATTTGACCAGCCATGAGACCAGCCGGGCGGCGATGGCGGTCTTCTTCGCCCATAGCATGATGACCGAGAAGGGCATCTGTGCGGTGCTGTTTCTGAATGTGGATGGCGTGCGGTTGGCCAACCAGAAGTTGCCGGGCAACAAGTATGTGGATGGAGAAACCGTGCAGCAGAAACTGGCGGCCTTCATGAAGGCGGGGGGGCGGGTCTACGCCTGCCCGATGTGCATGAAGAACGTCGGCGGCATGGAGCCGGCCGATCTGCTTCCCGGCGTGGAGGTCGCGACCGTAGAGAACATCCACCGGGAGCTGTACGAGTTCGATACACGCGTGCTGAGCTACTAGCGGCTCTACGAGTTCGGGAGGCGGGCGCCGGGCGCCGGGCGCCGGCGGCCGCCCACGGGCAGTCATAGGTAGCCTGGATCCATCTGGGAGGATGGCATTGCTGGACGTGATCATCATCGGGGCCGGTACGGCCGGGCTGGCCGCCTTGCGCGAGGTGAAGAAACGGACCGACAATTTCCTGCTGATCAACCACGGTCCCTACGGCACGACCTGCGCCCGCGTCGGTTGCATGCCGTCGAAATGCCTGATCGAGGCCGCCCGCGCCTTTCACCGCCGCCACAGCTTCGCGGAGTTCGGCATTGCCGGCGCCGAAGGGCTGGCGATCGATGTTCCGGCGGTCCTGGGCCGGGTGCGCGCGCTGCGCGACGACTTCGTTGCGGGCACATTGAAGGCCACCAACGACCTTGGCGAAAAGAGCATCCCGGGCCGGGCCAGATTGGTCGGCCCCGGCGTCGTGGAGGTCGCGGGCCAACGCTATCATGCCCGCGCCATCGTGCTCGCGACCGGTTCGAGCCCGATCATGCCGGACCCCTGGCGTAGGCTGGGTACCCGCGCATTTACGACCGACGATCTGTTCGAGAGAGAAGACCTGCCGAAACGGCTGGCCGTGCTCGGCATCGGCGCCGTGGGCGCGGAGATCGCCCAGGCTCTTGCCCGCTTGGGCCTCGAGGTGAGCGCCTTCGACCGGCTGGAGACGGTGGCCGGCGTCAGCGACGGCAAGGTCAACGAGGCGGTGGTGGCCGCCTTGGGCCGCGAGATGAAGCTGCACATGGGCGCCGCCGCCGAGCTGGCGCCCACGCCGGCGGGCGTGGTCGTCACAGCCGGGCGCGCCAGGGCCGAGGTCGATGGTGTGCTCGTGGCCCTCGGCCGCCGTCCGAATGTGCAGGAGCTGAGCCTCGAGACCTTGGGCGTCCCCCTCGACGAGAACGGCCTGCCCGAGATCGATCCGCAGACCCTGCAGGTCGGCGACCTGCCGCTGTTCTTGGCCGGCGACGCCAACGGTCGCTCGGCGATCCTGCACGAGGCGGCCGACGAAGGACACATCGCCGGGATGAACGCGGTCGGCCCGACCGTCCGCCGTTTTTCCCGCCGCACGAGGTTGGGCATCGTCTTCATCGAACCGAATGTGGCCACCGTCGGCCGCCGCTTCGCCGAGCTGGAGGAATCCGCCACGGCCGTGGGTGAGGCCTCCTTCGCCCGCCAAGGCCGAGCGCGGATGGCCCAGAGCGATGAAGGCATCCTGCGGGTCTACGCCGACAAGGCGGATGGCCGGCTGGTCGGCGCCGAGTTGTGCGCGCCCGCCGGGGAGCACCTGGCGCACCTTTTGGCGCTGGCCATGGAACGCGGCCTCACCGTGCATGAGATGCTGCGCGCGCCGTTCTACCACCCGGTGATCGAGGAGGGCTTGCGTACGGCGCTGCGCGGCGCCAGCCGCGCGCTGCCGCCATGCGGAGACAGTGACCTGGCCGGTTGCGGCGCCTTTGGCAGCGACGCGCTGGATTGACCGGCGGCCGCGGTCGCCGACAGGGAGAGAGTTGCGTTCATGGATCCATCCATCCTGATCGTCCTGGTCATACTGGCCGTCACCGTCATCATGTTGATTCTGGACGTGCTGCGCATTGATGTGGTCGCCATCCTTTGCATGCTGGTCCTGGCATGGTCGGGTGTGCTGGAGCCGAGCGAGGCCCTGTCCGGTTTCTCGAGCCACGCGGTGATCGCCATGCTGGCGGTCATGATCATGGGGCACGGTGTGGCGCGAACGGGGCTCATGGATCGATTCTCGCGCGCGATCGTCAATCTGGCGGGAGCCCACAAGTCGAGGATCGTCGGGCTGGTTTCCATTCCGGTGGGCCTCGCATCCGGGCTCATTCAAAACATCGGGGCGATCGCCCTCTTCCTGCCGGGCGTTCTCGACATCTCGCGCCGCGAGAAGATTCCGGCATCTTCTTTGATCATGCCGATCGGGTTTGCGGCCATTTTGGGCGGCACACTGACCATGGTGGGTTCGGGGCCGTTGATCCTGATCAACGACCTGCTGCGCGGCGCGGACCTGGCATCCTACGGCCTGCTGAGCGTGACACCCGTGGGCCTGCTGCTGCTGGCCGCGGGGATCGGCTACTTTCTTCTGTTCGGCCGGTTGGTTCTCCCCAGCACGCCGGCGACGGGCCGGGGTCTTTCGGACCAGGAACGGCTGATCGACGCCTTGCGCCTGCCGCATCACATCCAGCACTACGCGATTCCACCGGGCAGTCCGCTGGAGGGCAAGACGCCGGAGGAAGCGGGAGTGTGGGCCACGTTCCAGCTCAATGTCCTGGGCCTATCCACCGAGAAGCACGTCGAGTATGCCCCGTGGCGCGAAACCCGATTTCATGCCGGTCAAACCCTTGCCCTGTTGGGGAATGAAGACAATGCTCGACGATTCGCCGCCACCTACGGTCTGCTGCGCGAGGAGGGCGCCGCCGGATTCGCCGCCCTCGGCGATCCCGCCCTGGCGGGCTTCGCGGAGGTGATCATCCCGCCGCGCTCGGCCATGGTGGGCCAATCGATTCGGGCCTTTTCCCTGCGGAAGCGGTACGGCCTGGAACCGATCATGGTATTCAGCCGGGGAGAGGAGATCCGCGGCGACTTTTCCGATCATGAAGTGATCTCGGGCGACACCTTCATCGTCTTCGGGTTGTGGGACAAGCTCCGCGAACTCAAGGAGAGCGCCGATTTCGTGGTCGCCACGCCCTTCGCCATGAAGAAGCGGCATCGTTCAAAGGCCTTGATCGCCGCCCTGTGCTTCGCTCTGGCGATTGCGCTGGCCTTCGCGGGGGTTCCGATCTCGATCGCGATGTTGACCGGCGCCATGGCCATGGTGCTGGCGCGGGTGCTGAGCATTCAAGATGCGTATGAGGCCATTGATTGGAAGGTCGTCTTCGTGCTGGCCGGTCTGATCCCCTTGGGATTGGCCATGCAGAAGACCGGAACGGCCGCCTATCTGGCCGAGATCGTGATGTCGCTGGTTCAGGGGGCCCATCCCATCTTCATCGTAGCGGCCGTCGCGGTTCTGTCCACGCTGTTCTCCCTGTTCATCTCCAATGTCGGCGCCATTGTCGTGCTGGCTCCCTTGGTCATGAGCATGGCCAAGATTGGCGGTCTCGATCCACGTTCCCTGGCGTTGATGGCGGCCGTGTGCGCCGCCAACTCATTCGTCTTACCGACTCATCAAGTCAATGTGCTGCTCATGTCAGCGGGGGGGTATCGCAATGTCGATTATCTGAAGGCCGGAAGCGGGTTGACGCTGATCTTCCTTGGGGTGGTGGTCACCGTCTTCTATTTCTTCTATCTATAGAGATTTGCGGTCCAGCTTTTTAGGGAAGGGGAATACAGATGCTGCTGAAACACTTTTTCGTCGAGAAGATCGCGCACAGCTCATACATGCTGGCGGGCAAGAGCAGCTGTGCGGTCATTGACCCTCAGCGGGATGTAGAGATCTACATCCATGAGGCGCGTGTACAAGGAGTCAACATCACGCACATTCTGCAGACTCATCTGCACGCCGACTTCATCTCCGGGCATATGGATCTGGCCAAGAAGACCGGGGCGAAGATCTATGTCGCGAAATCCGCGAACTGCACGTTTGATCACATCGCGCTGTCGGAAGGCGACGTGGTGGAGCTCGAAGACATGCGCCTGCAGGTTCTCGAGACACCGGGGCACACGCCCGAGCATCTCTGCTACGTGGTGAACGACACCTCGCGCTCGGAAGGCCCGGTCGGTGTGTTCGTCGGGGATACCTTGTTCGTGGGGGATGTCGGCCGGCCCGACCTGTTTCCCGATCTGGCGGAGGAACTGGCCGGCCGGCTGTACCACAGCCTGCACGAGAAACTGCTGAAGCTGCCCGACTATTGCGAGGTATATCCGGCCCATGGCGCCGGCTCGCTGTGCGGACGCGCCGTGGGGGCCAAATGGCGCACCACCATCGGATACGAGCGAAACTTCAATTCAGCGCTGCAGATTCGCGACAAGGCCCGCTTCATCAGGTCGCTCACGGAAGGGATGCCTCCGGCACCGGATCACTTCAGCCGCTGCAGTGATGTCAACCGCCGGGGCCCCGCACGGGTTGAAGATCTGCCCTCGATGCAGGAGCTTGCTGACGAGCAGTTCAAGGAGCGCATGGATGACCCGGCTGTGCTGGTGCTGGATACGCGCAGCTATCTCAGCTTCGGCGGGCGGCACGTCCCGGGCTCCTGGCATCTCGATCTGAACGGCAATTTCCCGACCTTTGCCGGCTGGGTGCTGCCGGTCGACAAGGAGATCCTGCTGGTGGCCGACAGCTACCGAGAGGCGCTGGAGGCGAACGATTGGGCCCGCCGCGTGGGAGTCGATGCGATCACCGGCTATCTGGACGGCGGTCTTCCCGGCTGGGTGGTCGCCGGTCTGCCGTCACGCTCGGTCGAACAGGTGTCGACCGAGGAGCTGCACGACATGGTGACAGGATCCGCAGACTTCCTGCTTCTTGATGTTCGCGCCCCGCTGGAGTTCGCTGACAGCCATATCGAAGGGGCGGTCAATGTCCCGGTGGCCGATCTGCGCACGCGCTCGGGCGAACTGGACAGGGAGAAGCCCACGGCGGTGATCTGCAGCTCGGGGAATCGATCCAGCCTGGCCGCCAGCCTTCTGCTCCAGCATGGCTTCCAGGAGGTGCGCAACGTGGCCGGCGGCATGACCGGGTACAGCGCGGCCGGATATGCGAAGAAGTGCCGGGCATGTGTGAATCCGCACGGATCCAGGTTCTTCTCCGGGCTGTTTGACACGGAACGGCATTGGCACACCCTTGATTGACGGAGGATCTGTCCGATGGAGATGCTGACTGAGATTCGCTGGTCACCCTATGCCGTGGGGGCCGGCATCGGTGTGTTGAGCTGGTTCAGCTTCCTTGTTTCCAAGAAGCCCATTGCCTGTTCGACGACCTTTGCGCGCGGCAGCGGGCTGCTCGAGCGGCTTGTCCGTGGACCGGCGGTGGAGCGCAAGCCCTACTACCAGAAGATCACGCTCGAGTGGGGCTGGCAAGGCATGCTGGTCACCGGGATCGTCCTGGGGTCGCTGCTGTCCGCATGGTTGTCCGGAGACTTCCATTGGCAATGGGTTCCCAGCCTGTGGGCCGCCGCCTTTGGCTCAGACGTGCTCTTGCGTCTCCTGTTTGCGCTGTTGGGCGGCCTCTGTTTGGGCTTCGGCGCGCGCTGGGCCGGGGGCTGCACCAGCGGTCATGGCATCAGCGGCACCATGCAACTGGCAGTGTCGAGCTGGCTGGCAGTCGTCTGCTTCTTTGCCGGGGGCATCCTGATGGCGCGGATCATCTTCAACGTCATTGGCGGGGAGTGAAGGCCATGCAGTCCAAGAAACAGTCCGCAAGCAAACCATCCCCGGGCCGGGCGCATCTGCTGTGGGGATTGCTGATCGGCATCGTCTTTGGCTTTCTTCTGCAGAAGGGCGGCGCCACGAAGTACGATGTGATTGTCGGCCAGCTTCTGCTGCGCGATTTCACGGTGTTGAGGATCATGCTCACCGCGGTGCTGACCGGCATGATCGGCATCCATGCGATGAAGGCCGCCGGGTGGATTGCACTCTCCCCCAAGCCGGGATCTCTGAGCATGAACATAGTGGGTGGGTTGCTCTTCGGCGCCGGCTTCGCCCTGTTGGGGTACTGCCCGGGGACGATCGCGGGCGCCGTGGGCAACGGCTACCTCGACGCGGCGGTGGCGGGATTGGTCGGCATTGTCATCGGCAGCGGCATCTTCGCGGCCCTCTATCCGAAGCTCGCGCCGGGGGTGCTGTCCAAGGGGGACTTCGGCGCCATGACGCTCCCGCAGCTGTTGAAGGTCAATGACTGGGTCGTCGTTGTTCCAGCGGCCTTGATCCTTGGCCTGCTTCTGCTGTGGCTGAAGGGCGCCGGCGCGTAACCCACGCAGATCCATCGACATCGGACGCGGCGCGGGCCGTATGAGCGCGCGCCGCCTCGCCCTGGGGGAAATCCCCACGGATCGTTTCTGCGGCTCTCCCAAAGGCGAACTGCCTGCTGACCCCATTCTCACCCTTCCATTCGTTCTCTACCGTAACCCGCGTATGCGTTGGTTCAAGGCGCTCGTAGCCCGCGTGTGCATTGGTTCAAGGCGCTCGTAGTTTGCGTGTGCATTGGTTCAAGGCGCTCGTAGCCCGCGTATGCGTTGGTTCGAAACGCCGTTGAAATGAGTTCGAATCGGCCCGGAGGGCATTGGAGGCAACGGATGGTTCTGACAGACGTGGCGGTTGCATTCTTGGTGGCGGTTACCGTCAGCCTCGCCCTCGTATGGGTGTTCGGCTGGCGCCACCCGCGCCGGGCCGACAGCCGGCCGCTGACCTGGATGTTCGTCTTTCTGATCCTCTTCTTGGGGGCTTGGGCCGGCGGCCTGTGGCTGACGCCGATCGGGCCCCTGCTGTGGGGCACATACTGGATTCCATCCCTGGTGGTCGCGATCCTGATCGCCTTCGTGATTGCAGCCGTGACCCCGAGTCGCCCTCCGCGCGGGGATCGTGTCCCCGGCGAGCGGCCGACCGCCGCGGGCCGCCATGCGGAGGCGCAGAAGAGGGTCAATGCCAACGTCCTCTTCGGCGGGTTCTTCTGGATTCTCATCATCGCGCTCATGGCCGCTGTCTTCATGGCCTACTCGTTGCGCAACTAGACGGATCCGATCCGCGGGGGGAAGCAAGGGTACGCACGCTGGATGAACTCATCGGCCATTCGGTCGTCTGAATCGCGGGTAGGTAGGCAGAAACCTTCCATGAGGATCACGGCCGGCCACAGTACAGGGAAGACCAACCCCAACAAGGAGAGGCAAGCCATGCCGCACGGGCTGCGCAGGACGAGTGAGTTGAACGGGTTCGATCTCTACGCCCAGGAGGAGAAGGCCGGCACGGTCAAGGATGTGCTGTTCGGCGAGGAGGAATGGGCGATCCGCTATTTCGTCATCGACACGGGCACCTGGCTCTCCGATCGCAAGGTCGTCATTCCCCGCCAGATGCTCGCGGCGATCGACTACGACAGCCGGCGCATCGCCTGTCGACTGACCAAGAAGCGCATTGAGGATTCTCCGCCGATCGGCCCTCGGGAGCCCGTATCGCGGCGGCACGAGACGTTCCTGCTGCGCGCGATGTCCCTGCATCCCTACTGGAGCAGCGAGGTCGGCGGTGCGCTGCACCCCATCGGCCGGCGGGCCTCGCAGAGCCCGGTGGGCGATCTCGACGCCAGCACCGAGAGGGCGCCGGAGGAAACCACCGTCTCGGCCGCCGATCCGATTCTGCGCAGCTGCGATGAGGTCGAGGGCTACTTCGTGGATGCCGAGGGCGGAGAGATCGGGCACATCGCGGACTTCCTCTTCGATGAAGATCAGTGGCGCATACGCTACATCGTGATCGATACGCGCAACGTGCTGCCCAGTAAGGAGGTCCTTCTGGAAACCCGCTGGATCAAGCGGATCGACTGGACCGAGGCCCGCGTCAAGGTCGACGTGGCGCGTGACGCGATCGAGGCGGCTCCGCGTTACGATCGAGACGAACCGCTCACGCCGGAGAAGGAAGAAACGCTGCACGAGCATTACCGCTAGGCCAACCCTGGCCCTGCCGGACGAGAACGCCAAGGTCTACGTTGAACCCGACCACTCCGATAGCGAGCAGTCCCGGGTGTGGCGCGGGGAGTCGGTGGGTTGGAAGTGCATCTCTAGAATGTGGTTTCCGAGCTGCAAGGAGGATCCAAGGAGGATATAATGGGAGGAGGAAGGACTGTTCCAGCTTGAAACCCAAACGTGCACGGAGCGAAAGCCATGAAGAGATCGCGCATTGCTGGCCCGAGTCGACTGCCGCGAGTGTCGCCGCCGCGAGGTCCGGGAGTCCGAATCGCATGGTGGCTAAGGATGACAGTGATGGGGACGCTGATCCTGGCCGCGGGGCCTCTGCGGATTGATGCGGCCCAATCACAGGAGGCTCTGATCGACCTGGGGCCGAGCCATGGTGCGCTCGTCGCCGAAGAAGAGCGGGACTGCGGCACCCTCATGATGCACAACGAGGGCGAGTACTACGACGGAGCCTACGCGTGGGCCTATGACGGCGTTGCTCTGCCCTACTACGGTGCATTCGCGGAGTGCTATTCAGGCGCTTGCGAGGTATGCAGCATCGTGTTGGATATTACACAGACGGGCTTCTTTGACGGGCAATTGCTGGATGCCTACATCTGGACCGATGGTGGCGGCGAGCCCGGCGCGGTGGCCTATCTCGAGGCCGGCGTCACGATCGACCCGCCCGCGATCTGGCCGAGCATGAGCCGTCACGTGGTGCCGCTTGCGACTCCGACCTGTACGGGTGAAACCTGGTGGGTGGGCTACTGGGGCAACTGGCCCGGTGAATACTTCGGATTCGCCGTGGGCGCCAGCTACCACAGCCCCCTTCCGGGCCAGCCGCGCACCTGTGTCGCGCCCGGGCTCGGCTACCCGGAAGGGTGGCACGACGTGGCGTACTTCTGGGGATCCACCGAAGCGCTAGGGATCGGGGCGGAGGTCAACGAGCCGCCCACGCCTCCGACCGCAGCGACCTGGGCTCGGATCAAGGGACTCTTTCGCTGAATGCGCTGAGGGCGGTGAGTGCGCTGAGTGCGCTGAGTCCCGGAGTCCTAGCGGGATGCCGTCTCCGGCTCGCGCCACAATGGGCACGCGGATGGAACGAACCCCTCGCATTCTCCTCGATCCGAAGTAGAATCCTACCCCATGCCGTCCACCGTCGCTGTTCAGGAAGTCCGCACCTACGACTCCGACCGGGTCGAGGCCGCGCTGCGCGCCGCACTCGAGGCGCTGGGCGGCAATGGGATCGGCGACATCGTCCGGCCCGGGCAAACGGTGTTGCTGAAGCCGAACATCCTCCAGGGGGCGCCTCCTGAGAAGGCCATCACCACCCATCCTTCGGTCCTGCGGGCCATGATCCGGGTCTGCCGGGCCGCCGGCGCGCGGGTGTGGGTGGGGGAGAACCCCGGGGTCGGCAATCCGGCGCAGCTGGCCCGCAAGGCGGGCATCCTGGCAGTGGTGGAGGAAGAGGGCGCCGCCTGGATCGATCTGACCGAGCAGCGCACCTTCGAGTTGCCCGACAACCGCATCGCCCGGCGCATTGAACTGCCCCGCGCGCTCGATGAGATCGATGCCCTGATCACCCTGCCCAAGCTCAAGACCCACGGGCAGCTGGCCTTCACCGGCGCGGTCAAGAACCAGTTCGGTCTGATTCCCGGCACGCGCAAAGCGCGCTATCACTACCGCCTCGAGACGCGGGAGTGGCTCGCCCGGCTCATGGTGGATATCAATCGGATCGTCCGGCCCGCCCTGGCGGTGATGGACGGCATCGTGGCGATGGAAGGGCTCGGTCCGAGCGGCGGCCGGCCACGCGAGGTGGGCGTTCTGCTGGCGGGCACGGATCCGACGGCGGTCGATGTGGTGGCCTGTCATCTGATCGGGCTCGATCCGCGCGATGTGCCGACGATTCGGGCGGCGGCCGAGGCGGCCTACGGCGAGACGAAGCTGGCCAACATCGCGGTGCGCGCGATGGCCGCCGGCAGCGTGCGGGCCATCGATCTGGACACCTATCGGGTGGCCGACTTCGAACTGGTGCGCGAGATCGCCAGCGTCCTGCGCATCCTGCCCCTGCCTCCCGCAGCGCAGCAGTGGATCCGCCGTCAGTGGCAGCCGCGGCCGCGCATCCTGCAGGAGCGTTGCATCGAGTGCCAGGCCTGTGTCCAGGGATGCCCGATCGATCCGCCCGCAATCGATCCGGGAGCGCTCTATCCGGGAGCACTCTATCCGGGAGCACTCGATCCGCCCGCAATCGATCCGGGAGCGCTCGCCTCCAGCTCCCACGCCGGAACAGGCGGCGTCAACGATGACACCTGTATCCGGTGCTACTGCTGTCACGAATTCTGTCCCGAGAAGGCGATCGACCTGCGGCCGGGCCGCTTCGCCTGGCTGTTCCGTCCCCTGGAACGCCTCTAGGCCAGGTGAAGCTGTCCAGGGGAACCGGAGTGGGTCGCCGGCCAATCCAGTTGGCTTGACCCATTGCGCGAGTGGTAGGTTCGACCTCAGCAGATGGAGTGAACCACGGCTGCGCGAGTGGTAGGTTCGACCTCAGCGGATGGAGTGAACCATGGCTGCACGAGCGGTAGGTTGGACCTCAGCGGATGGAGTGAACCACGGCTGCAGTTGGAGGGATGACCACATGGGCCTGAAGCCCCGCTTTCGGATGCGCACCTTCGTTTCGTTGCTCACAGCCACGAACGCGGCGGCCCTGCTCGTGAGTGGTGTTGGCGTGTACATCAAGCCTGAGGGCAGTGTGGCGCGCGCACTGGACTGGACGTTTCTGGCGTTGTCGAAGGGGCAGTGGGAGTCTGTTCATACGACTCTGGGAGTTGGCTTCATGCTCGTGTCGGGCATGCATCTCTGGCTCAACTGGAGTGCGTTCGTGAACCATCTTCGCCGAACCCGCAATTCCGGGCCGGGTGCGATGCGCGAAGGACTCCTCGCGCTGCTCGTGGTAGCCCTTGTGGTCGCGTTGACACTCGCCTCCGTCCCCCCCTTCGGCACCATCGTCGAGTTCGGCGACAGGATCAAGGAGGGCTGGAAGTCCCAGGTCGAGGGATCCTAGGGAGCCCGTCCTGAGAGAGACGGGCCGCCCTGTTGGCCCTCGAAGTCGACCACCACCGGCAGCAGGGCCGGCTGTTGAATGGAGCCTATGGCCAACCCCGCGCCCACATTCGACTCTGGAAGCGCGATCGTGACGGGCGAGCGATCGAATGCCGCAACGGGAGAGGGGATCGCATTCGCGAGCGGGTACGCCGATCATCTTCGCGTGTTCGACTACAGCTCGTCCAGTGGGCTGGCCACCTCGGGAGCGATCGTTGTCAGGACGTGCGTGTATCTCATGGTCGTCTCGAGATTCTTGTGACCAAGCAGCTCCTGGATCCGGCGGATGTTGACACCCTTCATGAGGAGATGGGTCGCGTAGCAATGTCGCAGCGTGTGAACACTAGCCGGTTTGGTGAGTTTGGCCCTGCGCACCGCCGCGTACATGGCTTTCTGAACCGTGGCCGGCGAGATGTGCCAGCGGCGGAGCAAGATCTCGTGCGGGTCTAGCGCCAGCACCGCCGAGGGAAACACGAATTGCCAGCCCCATTCCCGCCCGGCACGGGGATACTTGCGTAGAAGCGCATCGGGCAGCGGGGCCTCCCCAGCACCAGCCGCAAGATCCTTCTCGTGCAAGGCGCGGACCTCGTTCAGGTGCTTCTGCAGCGCCGCGACCAGTCTTTGCGGGAGCATCGTCACACGATCCCTGTCGCCCTTGCCGGAACGAACCGTGATCGATGAGCCTTCGAAGTCGATGTCCTTGACCCGCAACCGAATCAATTCACTCAAGCGCAGGCCCGTGCCATAGACGAGCTCGAGCATCATCCGGTGTTTGCCCTCGAGTTGGGAGAACAGCGCCCGAACCTCATCGACCGTGAGCACGACCGGCAGTTTCTCCCCACGCTTGGCGCGCAAGGTACTTGTCATTTCACCCAAATCGACCTGAAAGACATATCGATGGAGAAACAGAATCGCGTTGAACGCCTGGTTCTGCGTGGAAGCCGAGACATTCGCCCGGACGGCGAGATGCCTCAAGTAGGACTGCGCGTCCGCGGTGGTGGGGCACATGGGGCCCGTCTTGCCCACGTGCATCAGGTAACGCCTGGCCCAGCCGATGTAGCATCGCTCAGTTCGCTGGGCGTAGTGACGGAGACGCAATAGCCGCTGCATCTCCTCCAGAGCCTTGGATGGTTCGAGCACCAGGCCCTCAGCGCTCGCCGCGCACCCGGCGCCCACGGGGTGTGTCTCCAGAAAGAGCCCGCAGAAGAGGCGAACCGCATCTCCCGCCTGGCGGACCTGCCAGTCCTCCACGTCGCTCTTGCCAAGGTCTTCCAGGAAGGTGAGCAAGGTATCTTGCCATCTTTGCCCAGCCCAAGACCGCGACAGCCGCAGGAACCGCTCGACCCACCGGACAAGATACGGGATCCTCCTCTCCGGCACCTTCTGTCTCTCTCGCAGCCAGGCCTCAAAGCCGCTCCGCCAACCCTCCGGCACACTCAGCATGCGACATCCTTCCAAAGACGCACCGTGTTCCCGCCTCCACATAGCACGACCGCCATCCCTACGCCCACGCCTACGCAATAGCCACCACCACGCGAATCCCTCTGCTATCCCGCACTCCGTCGATCCACTCCCTGCGTCCCGAACGCAGATCGCCGATCCGCAATTCGGCACCATCCGCCCCACCCTGCGCGCCATTTCCCTGTTGGCCAAGTCTCCCAATCCACAGTATCCTGTAGCAGATGCGATGCCAGATGTGCATCAGCCGGGAGGGCCCAGCACAGGTAGAAGCAGACCAGAGAGGATGTGCGCAGAGGAACCCTGAAGCCCGGCTACACGGCCCTGAATACCCACACCCAGGCCGGTGATGGGTA
>CAYQJL010000202.1:0-7400 GCA_964417675.1 uncultured bacterium
GGGCCCTCGAGGTCAAGAGCGGACGCCCACGCCCCGCGGCCGGGTCGGGGCGTTTCGTGAACGGCATCCCGGCTCGCGCAGTTTGATCATTGGTAGCGGAGGGGTTCCCTTGGAGGAGTTCTTCGCCTCGGATCCGCGGACGTGGTTTGAGTCGCAGCGAAACGACGCGGGTGAGATCGCGGTCCCGGGCGGTCCTCGCGATCCACCTCGATCTGGATGTACGAGAGGAGATCCGGCACGCGCTGGAATTCGGCCAGGATAACCTTGCCCGGGAACCTGGCGAGGAAGGATCGCGCATCCTCCAGGCCCTCCCGCCTCTCGTCAGGCAGTTCGAGTAGGCACGATGAAGAAGTCCAGCTGCGTATTCCACTGATTCCGGCCAGCGTCACGATGTCCCGTACGTGGTTTCTCAGGACGCTCCTCCATGTATGAGACGGCGGCTTCCGATGGGGCCCCATGTACTTGGCGACGGTGGACCCGGGCAGCGTGATCCCGATCTTCTTCAGCTCACCAAAGATGTGGGGCGATCCCACGGCCGCCACCCCGCCCCGGGCGCAGCCTTGGCGCTCCAAGAATCCTTGCAAGGCGCGCCGCTGCCCTTGTCGCCCGATGATCCTGCCGCCGAGGTGCCCGAATAGCGGCCACGCCCCGCCGTGCTGATTCGGTTCGGGAGCAAGTGGAGAGCCGATCACAAGCTTCGTGAAGGCGATGCCGATCGGCTGTAGGGGCGGATTGATCGCCGCATAAGGATTCGGTAGGATCGTGACCCACGAACCCATCAGGTGGTGGGTTCCAAGAACGTCATCTGTGCGCTTCAAGCGTGACTTGCCAGGAGGAAAGGACCAATGGCCACGGAACAAGCCGGCCGCACGCGGAAACGTACTGCACGGACGATCGCTCTGGCCGCCGCGCTGCTGTTCCAGGGCTTGAGCGGCCTGGTGGGCGGCATCGGACTGGTCGCCGATCCGTCGGGGGCGTTCTTCCAGTTTCCGGAAACCTGGCTCGATGGATCGCCCTTTGGTGACTACCTCATTCCCGGGCTCATCCTCCTGGTGGTGCTGGGTGCCGGTCCCCTGATCGCTCTGGTTGCCGTCTGGCGGAGGTTGCCCTGGGCTCGACGTGCCGCCCAGCTGGTGGGCGTCGGGCTGATCGTCTGGATCGCAGTCGAGGTCGTGATCATCGGCTATCAGCCCGAACCCCCGTTGCAGCTGATCTATGAGGGGGTGGGGCTTCTGATCCTGCTTCTGACGTTGAAGCCGCTCGAAGGCGGTGCGGTACGGTAGGGCCTGGGGCTTCCGCTCGTGGTGAGCGAACAGATCGTCCTGCCTGTGATCCACCGCCACACCGCTGTACAGGTTGATGTGACTGAAGAAGAGCGACCGGGGCCGGATTCGAGGGCCAGGGCGCTCAAGTGACCGCGTGGATTGAGCGAAGCAAGCGGAAAGGTGCCCGGTGTCAGTGCCACTTGACGCGATTTCTCTGCTCGCTTGCCAGGGGAGGGCCAATACAATGACTACTTCGAGATGTACAACCTGATGGGCGACCCCTGCCTCTACGTGCCCGATCAGAGCCGATGACCGAGCTCAGCGGCGTCATCTACGACGGACATCAGGGGCCGCTGACGGCATCGGGCTCGCCCTGCGTCGTAGTTCGCGACGATGCGAGTGGCCCCGCCATCCGCGTCTTCGATGGCGGCGCGATTTGTCTGAGATGAGCTCTGGCGGCGATCGCGAGCGCCCTGGCGTGCCAGTCCCAGCCACGCCCGCGCGGCGCTGCGCCTTGCGTTGCCGGTTTGCTGGCTGACCCTCCAAGCCCCGCCGGCCTTGGCGCAGCCCATGATCGAAAGACTCGTCGACCATGCGACTCCTGGCGTTCGCTCGCACTTATGGTGCTCATGTGTAGCGCCATGCCCCCGTTTTCTACCAAATGGAAACATGTGCTGGGTGTTGAACCGCCCCGCGCTACCTCAACCCCTGTAGATGAGATAGCCGATATAGGCTACATACATCATCAGAAGTATCGCTCCATGGCTTCTCCTTATCTTCTTGTATCTTGCTGCGAACAGGATCAGGAGAAGGCTGATGAATATCAGTACGATGGAATCCATGTACACTAGTGTGGAATCAAAAGGAATGTCTCTTACCAATCCCACCAGGCCGAGAACCCATCCGATATTGAAGATATTGCTTCCGACTATGTTACCTACCGCAATGTCTGTCTCCTTCTTCACTGCTGCCATTATGCTTGTGAATAGCTCAGGAAGGGATGTGCCGATGGAAACTATCGTGAGGCCAATGAAGAGTTCGCTCAATCCAAAATACCTTGCGATGTCTGAGCTAGAATCGACAAAGAGATTTCCGCCAAAGTAAAGGGCAACTATGCCTATCAATATGAGGATGACATTCTTCCATATAGGATTCCTGTTCTCCGTCTTCACTTCTTTCCTGTCATTTCTGTCAACCGACAGGAATACGTAATACATGAATACTGCGAATATGATCAGGAAGACGATTCCGCTGACTTTGCCTATATAGAACTCATCTCTGCCCCAGATATAGTTTTTGTTTGCAAGGAGGGGGAAAAGCATCGTCAGTATAAGCATTATAGGCAGCTCATAGCTGATGGTCTTTCTCCTCACAACAAGTGGACATATAAGGGCAGTTACACCGATGATCAGAGCGATGTTTGATATGTTGCTCCCTATGATATTCCCTATGGATATCCCAGGCTTACCTGTTAGCACTGCGTAAAGGCTGACGATCAATTCAGGTAGAGATGTTCCGAAAGCAACTACAGTGAGGCCCACATATATTGGAGGTACGCTAAAACACGCTGCCAGGTCTCCAGCTCCATCTACTAACCAGTCAGCGCCTTTCCAAAGAAGCGCGCTGCCGAGGATGAGCAGCAACATCGAAAGCCAGAGTATCATAATGGATTGTACTCTCCCTCCCCTGGCAAGCGGGCAGCGAATGCGAGTCAGAAGCCCCTGGCACCGCGCAATCTCCGCCGGCTGCGTTCGCTCCACCGCCCCGGACCCGGAATCCGGCCTCGGTCGGTCTACTTCAGTCACGGGAACCATGTATAGCATGGTCCCGAGACTCGGTCCATGCATGGCTCCACCGTGGGTCCCAAAGACCCGAACGCCCAGACGGATCGGCAGTTGGAGCATCCGGTGTACGCCGCGCGGCATGGACTGCCGCGTCAGGGGATCTACCGTTGGAAGCGGCGGCTGCAGGCGATGGGCGCCCTACCGGCGTCGGACGGCCGCCGGGCAGGCAAGCAGGCGACGCCAGAGAGACGGCAACCCATCCACCGCCTGGGGTTCGTCACTGCGCGGGTGGCTCCCGAGGAGGTTGCGCATCCTAGCGTGCGGATCCACTTCCCCAACGGCGTGGTCCTCGAGGTGGGATCCTCCGGCCGCGGGCCTCCTGAAGACGGATCTTCTCACCCAACTGGCGGCCCTGTCATGATGCGCCCCCGTGAAGACCTGCGCGAGGTCTACCTGTGCCGCGAGCCCGTCGACATGCGCAAAGCCATGAGCGGTCTCTCTGTCTTGGTTGAGGCAGTTCTCGAGCTCGACCCGTTCGCTCAGAATGGCGAGCTCAAGAGAGAGAACGACTGAGCAATCGGCCGGCCGAGAAGCGGGTGCTCGTGCACGTGCGTCCGAAGTACGCCTGTCCGGTGTGTGAAGCAGGGGTGGCGATTGCCCCGCCCCCGGCGCAGCTGATCCCGAAGAGCATGGCCACACCCAGCCTGCTGGCCCACGTGGTGGTTTCGAAGTACGCCGATGCCTTGCCCTTGTACCGGCAGGAGCAGATCTTCGCCCGCCAAGGCATCGACCTGCCGGGCTCGACGCTTGCGAGTTGGATGATCCGTTGCGGTGAGGGAGGCCAGGCGATCCTCAACCTGCTGCGGGACGAGCTACTGCTGGGGATGAGATGCTCAAGTGGCTACAGGAGGCTAAGCCCCTGGTCCCGCCACAATCCCTGACGGGCAAGGCGCTGGGCTACATGTCCGATCACTGGGAGCATCTCACGCGCTACCTTGAGGACGGAGGCCTGGAGATCGACAACAACGGCGTGGAGAACGCGATCCGGCCAATCGCGATAGGTCGGAAGAATTGGCTATTCAACGACACGGTCCGCGGTGCGCAGGCCAGCGCGAACCTCTATAGCCTCATCGCGACGGCCAAAGCCAACGGCATCGAGCCGCTGGCCTACCTGACCATGCTGTTCCGAGATCTGCCTCATGCGCACCGCGTAGAGGACTACGCGCGGCCGCTACCGACACGGTGGACAAATGAACGTGTCCGCGAGTCCCTTGCCCAGAGCACGGTTCCCGTGTAGCAGGGGTGTAGTTCACGTACCGCTCACCTTGCCAACAGCCCCGTCGCTTCGAGATCGCCCCGTCTTGCGTCACCGAACCATGCCCGCGCCGCAGCACCCAAGCGCCCGGTCCCTCTGGACACCTCGCCTTCGCCGCCAACGCGAAGAGTGACGATCGCCCGGGAAGAGTGACGATCGCGCGCGAAGAGTGACGATCGCGCGGATCGCGAGATGGACCTTTTCATGCTGACAACTCACGCGCGGAACGTACAGATGACGTCTTGGGACCCGCAGAGGGAATCGACTTCACGGATACACAATGAGCCTGCCGCGCTGACTTGCAATGTGGCGAGCATCCTCGTACGGTTGCTCCGGGGTGCAGGAGGCTTGCCGCGGTTCTTTGGGATGCCAGCAGCCAATGCTTGCGCTGCGGTCCCCCGCCGGGAGGAGTCCAGATGAACATTGCGCCGACGGGGCCACGCGCAGAACGGTTGCGTTTCCCTGGCAGCTCGGGGGAGCCGCTGGCCGCGCGCCTGCATCTGCCGGTCGGGACGCCGGCGGCCTATGCGCTACTGGCCCACTGCTTCACCTGCTCGAAGGATTACAAGCCGATCCGCCGCGTCGGCGAGACGCTGGCCGAGCACGGCTATGCCACGCTGAGTTTCGACTTCACCGGTCTGGGCGAGAGCGCAGGGGATTTCTCGAGCACGACATTCGGTTCCAATGTGGACGACATCGAAGCCGCCACCGCGTTCATGGCCGGATCCCATGGACCCGTGGCCCTCTTGGTGGGACACAGCCTCGGGGGGGCGGCGGTTCTGGCGGCCGCGGAGCGGATCGCCGGCGTGCGGGCCGTGGCCACGATCGCGGCGCCCAGCGACACGGCCCATCTGGCGCGCCGGCTGGAGCAGGCCAGGTCGGATGCGGGAGATGCGCAGCGCTTCTCGGTCGAGATCGGCGGTCGCCGGATGGATGTGGGATCCCGGCTGGTCGCGGATCTGCGCCGGCAGAAGTTGCGTGAGAAGGTGGCCGCCCTGCCCGTGCCGCTGATGATCTTTCACTCGCCCGCCGACCGGGTGGTGGACATCGAAGAGGCGCGCACGCTGTTTCGCTGGGCACCGCATCCCAAGAGCTTCGTTTCGCTCGGGCAGGCCGATCATCTTCTGCTCGAGAATCCCGCCGATGCCGCCTGGATCGGGCACCTGCTGGCGGCCTGGATGCAGCGGTACCTGTGAGTCGGCGCTACCTGTGTGTGTCCGGCAGCGCCACCGGCGGGGCATCCCAGTCCGGTCGCAGCACGATCATCGTGGTCGGGTTCGGGGGGATGACCACGTCGAGCAGCAGCAGGCCGGCCAGGGTGCGCGCCCGCGGGAAGAACGTCCACTCGCTGGCTGTGTTGGGGAGGAAATCGACGCGCGTGTTGAACTCGTGCGGTGTGCTCATGATGAGCGTGGGAAACCAGCGGGGGAAGATGGCCAGGTAGTCGGGACGGATCCGCCGCAGATAGACTCGCGCCGCGGAATCCAGCGTGCCGTGTGTACGCAGGTAGGGCACCACCTCCGGATTGGCCAGGCCGGCCAGATCTATGATCCTGCGCCCGGAAAAGTAGGCGATGGCGCCGATGTCATTGGTGGCCACGGTCGCCCGCGGGGGCGTGTGTTCCGCGAGCCAGCGTCCCAACGTCACCTGCACACCATTGATACTGGCCACGCTGTTGGCGCTGTTGCGAACACCGGCGTACCCGGCCACGGCCGTGTTGAAGAGGCCGGCCAGCAGAAGAACCGTGGCCGCCGCGCCGGCGCCTGTTCGCCAGCGACGCCGCAGCCAGGCGATGCCGGCGGCCCAGCCCCAGACGCTCAAGAGCGCGCCCAGGGCGGTTAGGTTGGCGATGTAGCGTCCTTCCTGGAAGGCCGCGCCGCGAAACGGCGCGACGACCCCAAGCAGGTAGGCGTATCCGACGACGGCCAGAAAGGGGAACAGGGTCGGGCTGGCACCCCGATAGAGTTTGGGAGCCACCAAGAGGAGCCCGACGAACAGGCCCCCGGGCAGCAGCGGATTGGCGAGATGAAGATGGCCGATCAAGTCCCCGACATAGGCGGGGCCGCTGCTCATCAGCAACCGCGCCACGGCTGCCACATCGCCGGCGCCGATCGCGCCGAGAAGGCCCTCGCCGGCAACCTTGACGCGGAAGGTGTGTGGGACGAGCAGGCCGGAGAGCGTGTAGTTGGCGATGGCATACGGCAGCAGGGCGGCCAGGAACAGCCCGGTGACTCCGGCCAGTCGCAGCCATCCGGCTCTGTCCCGCGTGAAGAGAGCCCGGTCGCAAAGGTACAGGGCAAAGAGCGCCAGGCACTCGGGCCGGGCCCATACCGCCAGCGCGAAGAGCAGGCCCGTCCAGATCACGCGCCGCGGCGTGCCGAGGTCCCCACCCATGCACAGGGCGCCCAGCGACAGGGCGACATACAGGCCGACCTCCAGGCCGGATGTGGCGCCCCATCCCAGGGGCGCCAGCAGCACGAGGATGATCCCGGCCAGCAGCGAGACGGCCGGGGGGGCGCCCCAGCAGCGCAGCCGGTGGGCACCGAGGTACCCGCTCAGGCCCAGCAGGAGCGCGCCGAGTCCCTTGGCCCAGAGGATGACGGTTGTCGCCGACACCGGGAGGAGCTGAATCAAGGTGAGCAGCAGCGTCCACAACGGCGAGGTGGATCCGGCCACCGGTTCGCCGGCATTGAGCCCGAAGCCCTGGCCGTGCGCGAGGTTTCGTGCGAACTGGGCATGGATCCAGGGATCGTCCAGCGGGAAGCCGAGACCGGCCCCGCGCACGACTTCCCCCAGCACATAGACGGCGCCCACCAGCAATCCCAGCAGAAGGAACATGCCGGCCAGGGACCGCGGGGCGGCCAGCAGGCGCTCGGCGATACGCGTGACGGGATCTGTCCCGGCCCGCGGCCGGAGGGTTCGTTTCGTAGGTGCCATCAACTCTCCTGCTTTTCGTCGCCGAGCATCCGCCGCAACGCATCGCGTTCCTCGGCGCCGGCGAACAGTGTGGCCCGGGTATTGACCAGGTCGGATACC
>CAYQJL010000203.1:0-6005 GCA_964417675.1 uncultured bacterium
GGAGCGGACTGGCAGAACATCCGCCCCTTGCTCGCCGAGGGGCGCCTGCCCAACTTCCGGCGCCTGATCGAGGAGGGCGCCCATGGCCCACTGCGCAGCATCCACCCTCTGATCGCACCGCTGACCTGGACGTCGATCGCCACCGGCAAGGGACCGGACAAGCACGGCGTGCTCGATTTCACGATGCCCGATCCGGCCACGGGCGACTCGATCGTCGTCACCAGCGCCGTGCGTAGGTCCAAGGCTTTCTGGAATATCCTGACCGACTTCGGCATGGACGTGGCGGTGGTCGGCTGGTGGGCAAGCTGGCCGGCCGAACCGGTCCAGGGTGTGATGGTCTCCGACCGAATCGGGCAGCACGCCTTCATCCCCGCGGCCGAAACCCAGCATGACCTGGTCTATCCACCGGAGATGACCAGCACCCTCCTGGGACGGATCGGGGATCCGAGCGACATCCCCTATGAAGTGGCCCGCGAATTCCTGCACGTCTCGCCGGAGGAGTACGCCGCCGCGCCGGCGCTGGAGTTTGGAAATCCGATCTCCCATTTCCGGCAGATCTATCAGGCGATGGCCAATACCCACGCGGTGGCCCTGCAGGTGGCCCGCTCCCGGGGCCCCGAGGTTCTGGCGGTTTCTTTCGAAGGCATCGCTCCGGCCGGCCAGATCTACATGCGGTACGCGCCCCCCCCGCATCCGGGCAGTACGCCCGAGGAGCAGCAGAAGTTCGGCGACACCATGACGGCATTCTACGACTATCAGGACAGGCTCATGGGAGATCTGCTCGGACTGGCCGATGAGAACACGACCGTCATCGTGGTCTCGAACCATGGACTCAAGCGCGGGCCGCAGCGTCCGCGGGGCAAGAGCCACGCGGTCGACTACACGACCGCCGCGGCCTGGCACCGCCTGGATGGGATTCTCTTGATGATGGGTCCGCAGGTGCGGGCCAAGCGCAACGCGGATGATCCACCGGCCGTCTTCAGCGGCGCCACGATCTTCGACGTCGTCCCGACCCTGCTGGCCCTGCTCGGCGTGCCGGTCGGCGAGGATATGGAGGGGGCGGTGCGTAGCGAAATGCTCACGCCCATCGAGGTCGCCACGATCCCCAGCCATGAGGACGACGCCTGGCGTCAGAATCGCCTGGCCGCCCGCGCAGGCCCGTCGGCGATTGACCAGGGAAGCAGCGCCCGGCTCGGCGTACCGGGCGACAGCCGGACCGGAAATGACGGTGAGACCCTCACCCTGCAGGGTCGGTCGAACCTGGCCACCTACTACATCTTCCGCGAGAAGTACGAAGAGGCCGCCCGTCAATTGCGGGCCCTGATCGACCTGGCGCCCCACTGGCCTGATCCCTACTACGACATGGGTCTGGTCTACCTGCGCCAGTCGGTGCATCCCAAGGCGCGGTCCATGTTCGAGAAGGTCCTTGAACTGGACCCGGGGCAGAACACGGCCCGGATGAACCTGGCCTTCATCCATCGCGAGCTCGGCAACCGGCACGGGGCGTTGAGCATCCTGCAGGAAGCCGTGGAATGGGATCCGCAGCATGTCGGCGCCTGGATGAATCTGGGCATGCTCTACGGGGAGGCGCGGCAGTTCGATCAGGCCATCGATTCGTTCGAGAAGGTGCTGGAGCTGGACCCGAACAACCACCAAGCGTTCGCGCAGTTGGCCATGAGCTACGAACAGATCTCCGACATCGAACAGGCGATCGAGTATTGGGAGCAAGCCCTGCGGGCCCAACCCGATGATCGCCGCGCCCGCGACCGCCTGAATGCGGCCCGTCAGAGGATCGCACCCCAGGAGTAGACGCCGTGGCCTCCGTGACGGCGCGGGAAAGGACACCGCCGAGATATGCCCGTACGGCACCACACGATCATCGGGATCATGGGTCCCGCCGCCTGCACGGAGGCCACGGCCAGGAAGGCCGAACAACTCGGCCGCTTGATCGCACGGGCCGGGTACACGCTTCTGTGTGGCGGCCGCACGGGTGTCATGGAAGCCGCCGCGCGGGGCGCACACGAAGCAGGGGGTCTGACCCTGGGCATCCTGCCGGGCAAAGATGCCATCGAGAGCCCACCGAATCCCTACATCGCGATTCCGATCTACACCGGTATGTCGCACGCGCGCAACCTGATCAACGTCCTGACCGCACAGGTCGTCGTTGCCGTGGGGGGCGCCTACGGAACGCTGTCGGAGATCGCTCTGGCGCACAAATGTGGCAAGCCCGTGATCCTGCTGGACTCGTGGGAGTACCATCCGCCCGAACAACCTCACCCGCCGGACACCCACACGGCCGTGTTCAAGCACGTCGTCCAGACTGCCGACGACGCCATGGCCGGCATCCGCGAAGCTCTGGAACATTCCGATGTCTCGTAATCGTTGCCCGCTCCTGCGGGGTACGCTAGGATCCGCGCTGATTCGTGTGTGACCGCAGCGTGGATCGACGGCCTCCCCAGCGGCCGCTCCACCGGTCTCGCCGCCCGGCCGGATGGCAAGCAGGGAGTGTGCGCATGACACCGGAAACCTGGTACGACCCCGCCCGCGTGGGGGCCCCGTTGATCTTGGTGGTTGCCTTTTCGGCCCTCGTGCTGCTGTTCATCGAACGGTCCCGGCGCGGGCACACCCTGTTCATCCGCCAGATTCCCGGTATCTCGGCCATGGAGGAAGCGGTCGGGCGGGCCACCGAGCTTGGCAAGAAGGTCTTCTACATGCCCGGTGCCGGTAGCGTCGATGACATCCAGACCATCGCCAGCCTGGCGGTCCTACGGCATGTGGCCACTGTCACGGCGCGCTATTCGGTCGATCTCGAAGTCCTCAACAAGGATCCCCTCACCTATGCCGCCACCCGCGAGACGGTGCAGGAAGCCTATCTGCAGGCCGGGCGCCCGGATCTCTTCACGAACGATATCGTCAGCTATGTGACCTACGACCAGTTTGCCTATACGGCGTCGGTCACCGGCATGATGGTGCGGCAGAAACCGGCCGCCAACTTCTTGATCGGCGCGTTTCATGCGGAATCTTTGCTGTTGGCGGAGACCGGACAGTCGACCGGGGCCATCCAGATTGCCGGCACCGCGGAGGTGACTCAACTTCCCTTCTTCGCCGTGGTGTGCGACTACACATTGATG
Organism: uncultured bacterium; assembly: GCA_964417675.1. Classification (GTDB taxonomy): domain Bacteria; phylum Eisenbacteria; class RBG-16-71-46; order CAIMUX01; family WJJG01; genus CAYQJL01. The sequence continues at coordinate 3,132 of CAYQJL010000203.1, forward strand.
GGTGAGGAGCTGTTCGCCGCCGGAGCGTATCTGTCACAGGAACCGGCCATGCTGGGCAGCATCAAGGGCCAGGACTTCACCAAGGCCGGCTTGATCGTCATCATCGTGGCCGGCGTACTGCTCGAGATCCTCGGCCAGGACTGGCTGCGCGAATTCGTGACCATCCAGTAGCCCTTTGAATCGGTAGACCGGAGGAGGACGGCGATGTTCTGGAAGCTGCGATTGCCATTGGCACTGACCCTCTTGGTGGGCCTGGTGCCGATCGTCACCTTCTTTCTCACCGAGCGCGTATGGGGAGTCTCCTTCGTCCGCGACCGGGTGGAGCAGTACATGGTGATCATCGCGGGCTTCGCTTTGCTCCTGGGCGTGGTCAACGTGATTCAGAGCAATGTCCGCAAGATCGAGCAGCGCAGGAAGGGCTGGCCCTTCGCCATCAGTCTTCTCAGTGGGCTGATCGTGATGGGCGTCTTCGGGATCCTCAGCGCCATCCATGTGGGTCCCTTCCAGGGCATCCTCACCGCGGCCGACGGCTCGGACACCCCCTTCTACTGGATGACGCGGAATCTCTTCAATCCCTTGCAGGCCGCGATGTTCAGTCTTCTGGCGTTCTACATCGCATCGGCCGCTTTCCGCGCGTTTCGGGTGCGCAATGTGGAAGCCACGATCCTGCTGATCGCCGCCTTCCTGGTCATGCTGGGCCGTACCCCGCTGGGCGAGTACCTGTTCAGTTGGATTCCAGGAGGCGCGCGCTGGCTGCCCACGATCACCGACTGGATCATGGCCGTGCCCAACACGGCCGCGCAACGCGGCATCATCATTGGGGCCGCCCTGGGAGCGGCGGCCCTTTCCCTGCGCGTCATTCTGGGCATCGAGCGATCCTATCTCGGGTTGCGCGGGAAGTAGGCGGCCGGGGCGGCCGGCCCACTCGACCGGGTGCCGGCGCAGGCCCACTCGACCGGGTGCCGGCGGCGCAGGCCGACACCAGCAGACCTTGGCAGCCGCCGCTCGGCGGGGAGGAACACGGTGAAGCTCGAGAGACTGGTGAACATGGACCGGCGGATCGTCTATCTGTTGATCGCCCTGGGCACGATCATTCCGATTCTGATCCCGATCGGCTTTCCGGTATCGACGACCGAGCCGGTGAGGAACCTGTTCGAGAAGATCGAATCGCTCGGCCCGGACAATGTGGTCATGGTCTCCTTCGACTACGGCCCCACCACGGCGCCCGAGAATGCACCGATGTCTCATGCGATCCTACGACACTGCTTTTCACGTCGGGTGAAGGTCATCGTGGTCGCACTCTTTCCCATCGGCGGCGCTACCATGGCCGGGCAGGCGCTCGAGAGCATCCTGCCCGAATACCCCCACCTGGTGGATGGCGTCGACTATGTCAACCTCGGCTACAAGGACGGCGCCCAGGCGGCCATGAAGCAGATGGGGGTGCGAATCGCGGGCGTCTTTCCCACGGATGCCCGCGAGCGGCGACTCGCCGATCTGCCCCTGATGCAGAAGGTCACCAACTATGCGGATGTGGACCTGGTCTGCAGTCTGGCCACGAATGTGATTGGTGAATGGTGGGCCAACCTGGTGAATGCCCAGTTTGGCGTACCGGTCGCGGTCGGCTGCACGGCCGTCTCGGCACCCAAGTACTACGCCTTTCTGGATTCAGGGCAGATGTTGGGGATGCTCGGCGGCCTGAAGGGTGCCTCGGAGTATGAGCATCTCCTGGTGGGCGCCTACCCCGAGCTGCTGCCGATCTACATGCGTGCCGGCGAATACACCGCCATGAAAGGGATGGATGCACAGACGGTCGACCATGCCATCATCATGCTGTTCATCCTCTTCGGGAATGCGATCTACTTCATGATCCGCCGCCGCGACCGAAAGCTGGACGAGGCCAGGACCGCCTAGGGGAGCAGGCTGCTGACCCCGCGGCGCGGGGTTGGGGAGGATTCGATGGGTGATCTGATTGGGATCTGGATTGGGGCGTTCTTGACGATCTGCATCTTCAGCTTTCTGTACAAGGACAACCCGTTCTTCCGTTTCGCCGAGAGTCTGTTCGCCGGTGTCTCGTTGGGATACTATGTCGGCATCGTATCGGTGAATACCCTGGCACCCAACCTGGTGAGGCCGCTCTTCGGCGACTTCTCCTCCCATGCACATCTACTGATCCCGCTCTTCTTGGGACTCAATCTCTATACGCGCTACATTCCGCGCATCGCCTGGATGGCCCGCATTTCGCTCGCCGTCTACATCGCCTACTATGTGGGCATCAACATGGTCCAGAAGCTGCAGGGCGAGGTCGTGCCACAGGTCGGATCGACGATCATGCACCCGATCGGCGGCGCCTTCACTCCGGTGGACAACCTCATCATCATCGTTGGGGTCCTGTCGGTGCTGATCTACTTCTACTTCTCCATGGAGCATCGCGGAGCCGTGGGCCTGATCTCCCGCCTGGGAATCTGGTTTCTCATGCTCGGATTCGGGGCCGCCTTCGGCTACACCGTGATGGGACGGGTATCGCTCCTGATCGGACGGATGAACTTCCTGTTCATCGATGTCGTGCGAGCGACAACCGACGTCTTCTAGCTAGTTTCTGTTGCGCGAGCCTCGATTGGAGGCTGCTCGGCATCTCTGTGGGTCCCGATAACGTCATCCGCTGCAAAGGAGCACGGTTACTCCGATGAAGACCAGGTATTCTGGGCTTGCGATGGCGTGAGAAGGGCATGCTTCGAGGTCGCGTTCGGAGTTCCGGTGGGTTTACCGCTGGATGCTAATGCTGCGGGCATACCTGTCCCGCTGAGTTGACACGCAGATGACGGATCGGTTCAGGCCGCGACGCGCTCGTAGTGATGGTGAAGTCCACCGAGGTGA
>CAYQJL010000204.1:0-28409 GCA_964417675.1 uncultured bacterium
AAGTCTGTAACGAATTCAATGTCAATTAGTTAAGTCCGTGCCCCGGGGCACGATAGATGAGACAACGTTGCAAGAACGGCGGTCATGGACAGGGATGTACAGCCTGCACGTCGCGCGAGTTTCCGTCTAGCCGCACTCGATGCCGATCACCCGCGGTCCGTCTAGCCGCACTCGATGCCGATCACCCGCGGTCCGGCTAGCCGCGCTCGATGCCGATCACCCGCGGTCCGGCCTGCGGATCGAAGTAGATGTGCACGTTGACGGTCCCCACCTGAAGCCGCCCGGTGTGCGAGTAGGCCCGCAAGGCCGCCACTCCGTAGCGGCGCGGATCATCGCGATGCAGATGTCGGGGGGGCACGAACGGCGACAGATCGAAATCCAGGTAGTGCCCGCCGCGCGCCTGCTGTCCCAGCTCGGCGCCCAGATCCGGCAGCGAGAAGACCATCACGTACTGAATGTCCTCGGGGAGCCGCACACGCGCGGCGACGCCGAGATCGTGGCAGGAAAGCAACCAGCGGCCCTCGTTTGGACTCGCGATGGAGAAGTCCGCGGCCGCGTTGATGTGATCGAACCAGCCGGCGGCCAGACGATCGCGCCGTTCGATCAGGGCGCCGCGCAGATAGCCGGCCGCCCGAGCATCGCTGAGCTTGCCGGCGGCCACGGCCGCCCCGATCTGCTCATCTTCGAACTGGCTCACGATCCGGGCGCCCCAGCAGGCATCCGACCAGTCCATGCGGACGAACGGCTCATAGCGATAGGCCGGCTGCCACGCCAGAGGATCGAATCCGTGCGCGGCGAAGTTCCCGACCCCCGGGAAGGGCGGGGCCGCCGGACGGGCCGAGTAGTCCTCTCCGAATCCGAGCTGGAACAGGTTGCCCAGCCAGGTGCCCATGGCCCAATACGGCTCCTCGCCCTCCATGCCGAAGGGGTGGGGCGACTGGACCGACGCGCCCAGGCTCATGCCGAGATCGAAGAGGTAGTGACGCAGCGCACCGGTCTCCTCGAGATAGACGTCCAGGGTCCGATCCGGCCGCATGCGGGCCAGATCGATCCATGAGCAGATGACGCGCAGTCCGCGCAGCGATCGGCGATCCTGATGAGGTATCTTGTCGTTCGGGTCATCCTGGCGCACACCGCGATCAGAGAATCCTCCCTTGGGGCTGCCCTCGGGAAGCCGGCAGACGGCCACGCGCAACCGGCCGCGCTCGGGGACCACCCGGTCGAGCAGCGCCTGCAGATCGCGGTCGCGCAGATCGGAGGCGGCGCCATAGCGACCCATCTCCTTCGCATCCTCGGCCACCTGGAGCCGGCCGCTGTCGATTTCGTCGATGAAGCTCTCGAGGACGTTGTACCCGCAGGCGTGCAGGAGCCGGTTGGCAATGACCGTGGCCGCGGTGCGCATCTGCGGGTAGGCGGGATCATCGATCACCAGCACGCAGTGGCGGCCGGTGGACTCGCGCACGACCAGGTACGGTTCGGGCCCCGCCACCCGGGCGCCGGTCACGATCAGCCCCCCGGCGGCATCCAACCGCGGATGGATACCCGGACCGCGCCCTACCGCTTGCGGGGCGAGGGAGTCGGATCCACGGCGCGGAGTGAACCAGGAGGAGGCCGGCACCTCATCGACGCAGTTGATGTCGGCGGCCGGACGCGCCACATGCAGCCCGAGCAGGTCGTCCAGCGGCCGCAGCCAGTAGCCGTCGATGAAGCTGTGATAGCGATTCAGTCCGCGGGCGGCCGGCTCCTCGATCGGCGCGTGATCCTCCACGAACCAGATCGGCGCATCGGTCGCGAAGCGCAATTGGCTCGCCCGCGCGAGGGTGCCGCCCCCCGGGAATGCCCCGCCGGCCCACATCAGGCTCACGCACACGAAGCCCGCGAAACGCAGGCGCACAGGAGACGTCTTCATCGCCGGTCCCTCCGGTCCTCACGTTGCAATGCCGACTCGAGCGTGCCGAACAGGATGAAATCCTCGTCGCTGGCCGCGGCCTGGATGCGGAAGTAGAACTCCTCCCGGGTACCGATGCGCAGGCCGCCGCCCCACGAGCGATGGATGTCGTCGAGGTCGGCGTCGAGCAACCGGGGCAGCACCTTGCCGAAATCGGCGAAGAGGCACATCTCGGCAAAGGGGCTGATCGGATAGCGGTACTCGGCGGTGGCCAGCACCGCGGCCTGGTCGCGGAAGCGACCCTCATGGTAGCCGCGCAGGCTGTTGCGGCCTCCCAGGGTCATGAGTTCGGTGATCTTGATCGGGCGCTTTCCGTCCGTGCGCGCTTCTTCTCCGGCGGCGCGCAGGAGCAGGGTCCGGCCATTGCCGAGCGGCAGGTAGCCTTGCAGCTCGCCGCCGTAGCGAATGTAGTTGACGCCATCGGATCCGGTGCCCTCGTGATAGCCTGCGTAGCCCTCGCCCCAGAATCCGGCGGTCGGGCGGCCGCGGTGATTGCGGAAATCGAGTGTCAGGGCCAGTTCAGCGGAGATGTTCTGGGGATCGATGCTCATGCCGGGCGCCATGAACTCGCTGTGGAAGATCTCCTCGATGCTCTTCTCATCGCCCTCGACATAGGCCCCTCGTTCGATCTGATGGCGCTGGATCGCGCCGCTCAGGTGCCAGTGCATCCATCGGCTCGGGGCGTAGCCGAACTTCCCCAGGAAGAGGTAGCGCTCGTCGGTGTAGTAGGTCCGGTTCTCGCGCAGGCTGTTGTTGCCGATCCCGAAGTAGTTGTTGTACGGGGTGGTTTCATACTTGGCCGTCAGGCGGTAGGTGAAGCCGGTGCGCTCCATCTCGCGGGTGCGCAGGGTCAGCGCGTACACCTGCCACTTCGTCCCGCCCCAGGCCGCGCGGTAGGTCAGGCAGCTTCCCTTGTGGAGGGGATTGAGATGGCCGGCCCGAAACCCCGCGTTCGCGCCGGGATCCGGGTCGAGGCCGACGACCGGAATGAAGTATTTGTCGTTGCGCAGCCCCGCGGCGGCGCGCTCGAGGACCCCGGACGAGGACAGCGGGCCCACCAGGGTGCGTACCGGGTAGGTGACGGCATAGACGGAGGCCCGCGCGGGGAAGAGCAGGACGCGCGGGATCAGCAGCGCGGCTCGCTCGGCGCCCCTCCCCGGAGCCTGACGCAACCCGCGGGCTCCGCCCGGTTCGTTGGGGGCGGCCGCTTCGTCCGGCCCCTTGCCCGCCGCGAATCCCGCCGCGAATCCCGGGGTGAAGAGCAGCAGCGCCAAGATGACAGCAAGGATCCCACGGCCCGCCCCCGCCGGGTGGGCCGTGGTCCTGAACCTGCAAACGTTCGTCTCCTTCACGTTGCCTCCCATGGGTCGCCTGAGCCAGCGGCTGCCCGCAAACCTACCACAGGGCAGCCTCTCGATCTATCCTTCGGCCGCCGTAGGCAGATCCCTTTGCTTGGCGCAATTAGGCCAACGTATGACCCGGCCGGATTCGGGCCTGAACCCGGTCCCGCCGGCTGCCGAATCTCCTAACCGAGGGCAGTTTGAAATCCGGCTGCGTCTTTGGCTCGCATCGCCGATCCACCCGGAGTTCAACGCCTTTTCCAGTCACAGGACCCAGCTCGCCGCAAAGCATGACATCATAGCCGCTGGGTCCTGTGCCTACCGCCCCCGCTCCTGCCGCGACTGTGGCGCGGCGGCGATCCACGGAAGCAGGCGCACCGCGATCTCCGCCGCCTTCTCCGCACACTCGATCAGATCGAGAGCTTCGGTCAAGTTCGATCCCCATGCAACGACCCCGTGATAGGGCCAGACGAGAAGCTGATGGGTGCGCGCCGCTGCGGCCGTGCGTCGCGCCAGGGCCTGGCTTCCCGGGTCTTCCGGCGCAAGGACCGTCATCTTCGACGGCAGGTGCAGGCCGGCCTCCGGGGACAGGGAGCCGAGGAAACCGGCCAGATGCGGGGGGGCGCAGGCTTCCAGTGGGGCCGCCTGGCAGCGCGCCAGGGCCGCGCCGTTCTGGCCGATATGACTGAGTGCTATCAAGGATGGAGGATGGGTATGCACAATCGCGCCGGTGATGCGGTGGGTCTCCAGCAATGTCGCATGGACGGCCAGGTGCGCGGACAGCTCCGAACTCGGCTGCCCGCCCGTCGTCCAGGTCGTATCTCCACCCGGGCCGATCTCGATGAGCGCCAGCCCGTCGGGGGGATAGGCGCCCACGTCGCGCATCCGGCTTCCGGTGCGGGTGATCACGAGGCTGCGGCCGCCGAGCGGCGTCAGCGGCAGGGGTATGGACTCGGGCCGGGCCAGGGCGGTGTCCCCGACCAGATTCGGCCGGACGCGTTCGGGAAGCAGGATCGACAGGTTCCCGGCCCCTGCCTCGGCCCAGGCCCGGGACGCCAGTTCTGCGGCAATCCGGCTGATGTCGTCGAGGACGATCGGAGGAACCCTGCCAACCCAGGCCGGTCCGGATGCGAAAGTGGGGCTCATCGCTCGATCTCCAACCGCGGCGAACCTGACACACCGGCATTCGACCGGTTGCCATATCGACGGAACGAAAACACCTACGATGCGCCATCCTACGCCCTTGTGCAGTTCGATGCCAGTCTGTCTCACGCGGGATCCCGGCATCCAGGACTCGGCCGTCGGCGTCCGCCGCTCCGCGATCGGCGTCCGCCAGCGGGCATCCGGCCGTACTCCTCGGTCAAAGGGCCGGGCAATCTTCGGCCGGATCGGATCGGCGATTGATGCGGGCAGGGCGACTCGTCTAGACTCGCTGGGCCTCATCGGTGCTTCGCGATGCAGGCGGTCGACATGCCAGACAGGGGGAGTGGATGGGCCCAGAGGGAGGACAACCTGTTCCGGAGAGGCTGCCGCGCCACGTCGTGCTGATCCCAGATGGGAACGGCCGGTGGGCCCGCCGCATGGGCCTGCCGATCGCCGAGGGGCACCGGCGGGGCGCCAAGGCGGTGGAGGAGTTCCTGAAGGTGTGCCGCGACTGGAAGGTGCCCTACGCGACGATCTGGGGCTTTTCCACCGAGAATTGGGCCCGCTCCGCGGGTGAGGTCCGGGCCATCATGCAACTCGTCGAGGGTGCGCTGCGCCGGAATCGGAAGAGCTTCAAGCGCGATGGGATTCGCTTCTGGCACCTGGGGCGCCGCGACCGGATTGCCGAGCAGTATCCACGCCTGCACCGGCTGCTCCTGAATCTGATCGAAGAGACCCGGGAGAACCGTCCCTTTCACCTCAACCTGGCCCTGGACTACGGCGGGCGCGACGAACTGGTCCGGGCCATCCATGCCGCGGTCGCCAACGGGGAGGATCTGACGCGGGTCTCGTGGGCATCGATCGAGGCGCATCTGGATACGCACGGACAACCGGATCCCGACCTGATCATTCGATCGTCCGGGGAGCACCGGCTCTCCGGCATCTTGCCGCTGCAGGCCGCCTACGCGGAGATGGTCTTCGTGGACCGTTGCCTACCCGAGTTGGGGGCCGAGGCGTTCCGCGAGGCGCTGCGGGAGTTTGCCGCGCGCGATCGCCGATTCGGGTGCCGGCCGGTCTCCTCCTGAGGACGCCGCGGGCATGCGGACACAGGCGCGGGACCATGCGAAGCGGGGCATCGGATCCATGAGAGGAGCGAGCACCGGAGCCATGACTGATCTTGCCGCCGTCCAGGACGCCAGGCGATATCTGAAGGGCAACGCGGCGGCGTTGAACTCGGTGCTGGCCGAGTATTGGCGGGAGAAGCGCGAGAGCTGGGCCCAGGTGGCCCCCATCATCGCCGGCGCCGCCGATGCCTACGAGCTGCTCACCAGTGACGGCAAGAAGATCCGCGCCAGCTTGGTGAAGCTCGGCTACGATGCCTGCCGCCACCCGGCCTCGCCCGAGGCGGCCAGCCAGCGGGAGTTTCTACGGGCCGCCGCCAGCGTGGAAGTGCTTCACAATGCCTTCCTCATTCATGACGACATCGTCGACAACAGCAGCTTGCGCCGCAACGTTCCCACGGTCCACCGGCGCTACGCCGATGCGTCCCGGGCGCGGTTCGCAACCGACAGCGACGCACTCGAGTACGGGCGGGCCATCGCCCTGAACTTCGGGGACAAGGGCCAGGCCCTGGCCCAGGACCTGTTGATCTCATCCGGTTTCCCGACGGCAGTCCTGCTTCGGGGAGTCACCCTGCTGAGCGAGGTGACCATCCAGACCGTGATGGGACAGCTCCTCGATGTGGAGGATGTGCGGATCGAGGAGCTCACCGAGGAGCTGGTGCTTCTGATCCATCAGTACAAGACGGCCCACTACACCATCATGCTCCCGCTTCTGTTGGGGGCGGTGCTGGCGGATGCGTCGGCCCGGGTGCTCGAGAGCATCCGCGGCTTCGCGGTGCCGATCGGCATCGCCTTCCAGATCCAGGACGACATTCTCGGGCTCTTCGGCAACGAGTCCGAGTTGGGCAAGCCGGTGGATTCGGACATCAAGGAAGCCAAGAAGACACTGCTGTTCGTGCACGCCTATGCTCTCGCCGGTCCCGACGATCGGGAGTTCCTGCGCGATGCCCACGGCAAGGCCGACCTGCGGGCGGCCGACGTTGCCCGCGTGCGGGCGATCGTCAAGGAATCGGGGGCGCTGGCTCGTTCGGAGGCCATGGCCCGGGCGCGGGTCGAACAGGGCAAGGTCTTCGTCGATGAGATCACCGCCGAGCCCCATTGGCGGCGGATTCTGAGGGGCCTGGCCGACTATTTCATCCTGCGCCGCACGTGAGCGTCCGCCGTGCCTCGTTGTTCAGGAGGGTGTTGCGGCGACCGGCGGCCCGCTCGTGCAGGAAAGATCGGACATTGTCCAGGTTTTCAGGGAGTCGCTCGGACAAGGTGTTTGTTTGACCGCAGCGTTCTCCACAGCGTAGTCTGTGGCCCTGATTCGATTCGGGTATTCATGCGCATCAGCGCTTCATTTGGCAGGGGACAAGCCGTGGCTGCTCGGTGTCCACAGAGCGGATGCCGGAGAAGACTCTTGTGCGTGGCCGTGTTGACGCCCCCATCGCGCGAGGCTTCGCGGATGGGCGTGAGCGTCCGGAGCGCGCCGGCAGCGCGTCGAGCGCTGACCGAAGAACGAAGGTTTCGAGCCCATCGTGTATGGGCCGCCGAGGATCGCGCGGATGGCGCGGTCGGTAGGGCATGACGAAGAAGCGCCACAGCCGCCCCCTTGCCCGTGCAGGGGAGTGTTCGAGTCCATGAGGAAGCTCTTTGAGGGGATCGCCATCCTGTCGGTGGCGATCGAAGTTCTGGCTGGGCTGTGCCTTCTGATTCCACCGATCACGACACGCATCGCACCCTGGTTCTTCAGCGAGGCCGTGGGGCAGGGTTTGCATGATCCGGGCTCCGCGATGTACTTCCTGAAGTACCTTGTCGCGGCGTCCTGCTTCCTGGCAGCGATACTGCAGTGGTTTGCGCTGCGCTGGGTGCGGGATGATCGCGAAGAAGGGCATCTGCTCTTCAACATCTACGGCGCCTTCCTGCTCGTGGGCGGTGTCCTGCTCTTCGCCGCCGCCACTCGCGGGCAGGGGCCGGCGTGGGCCTTCCTGATCGTGGATGCCTTGCGGGGACTCCTGCTGGCGGGAATGTCGCTGATCGTGCAATACAGCCCGAACACGCTGGCCGAACTCCGCCTTCCGACCGCGCGCTTGCGATCGAGATCGGCGCAGGCTGACCGGGGCGGTGAGCGAACCTCGCGCTCCTCACGCTCGCGGGGATCGCAGCGCTCCCGGGACTCGCGTGGATCCCAGCGTTCGCCCCGATCCCGGGGAGGGCGCTCCGGGGGCTCCCGGGGTTCCGATCGAGCACGGGACTCCCGCGATGGTCGGGATCGCTCGGCCCGCGGCCGGAGTCGCGGAAGAGCTGGATCCGAAGGTGTCTCCGCGGGCGGCGCCGGCGCGGATGTCGATCGCAATCGGCTGGAGACGTCTGACAGCGCTGCCGGATCTGCGGCAGCGACAAGCTCGCGGCCGGAGCGCCGGAGCAGCCGCCGTTCACGCGGGGGGCGCACCCGTGACGGCAGCTCCGATCGGACCGGTGCAAGCGGTCGCGGCGCCGATCCCACGCCGGCTGACGAGAGAGCCGCTGATCGCGCGCGCGGCGCCGATCCCACGCCGGCCACCGATCCCACGCCGGCCACCGATCAGAACCGCGCGGAGTCTTCTCGCGATGCCGGACGCCGCCGCTCCCGGCGGGGGGGACGCTCCCGGCGCCGGCCCGATGCCGGTGGAGGGCGCGAGTCATCCGGGCGCGGCTCGGAGTCAGCCGGGGCTGCGCCGATGCCCGCCCAGCCGGCCGCGGATGTGCCGCCGCGCAAAGACGACTCTCGCGCAGATCGCGCAGATCGAGGCGTCACCGGCGAGGAACCGGGTGGCCGTGATCAGGATCGGCGCGCCCCGCGCGAGGACCAGGGCGGCCGGGATGGGGTCGTGATCAAGGAGGTCCCCATCGAGAGCGGACGTCGACCACGACGCGGGCGCTCCGTGAGCGGCGCCGTCTTCCGTCCCCGGGAGAAGCGGGTGCGGCGACGCTAGAGAAGAAGCTCACGCCGCGTCCAGGCCCTGCGGCCTCCCAGGCCATGCAGCCTCCCAGGCCCTACGCATGCTCGCGAAACGGCCGGAGCGAAGCGTTCGGCGGCAGGAATCGGAGTGCCGAGACGCCGATCCAGTCTGAGTGTCTTGCTTTCAGGATCGATCGTTCGGGGCTAACTTCTCAGGGGCACGGTCGTGTCCCGGTTCGTGCTGTGTAACCAGAATACTGAACGGGAGTTCGGCACGCGTTACATGATGAACGACGCTGGGCCGGTTCTGCGGGAGACGTTGTTCTCGGGCCGGCGGGCGTGGTAGGATCCGGGTTGCCGGGGCAGACTTCTGAGTGACGTGCTGCCAATGTGGGGCCCCGCGCAAGAGATCATCTCATGCCAAGGGAGGATGTGGTTATGAAGACTCTCCCGTTCTCGCGTTCGTTGCTCCTGGCTCTTCTGTGTTCGTCTGCGTGCATCGTTTCGGCGGCCGTTGCCGAGGAAGTGGTCCTGTGGGTCGACGGCGTGCCCCTCGCGATGGAAGTGATCACCCGGCCCGCCGAAACCATGGCGGGCCCGGATGGTCGCACTATCGACATCGTGGGCGATACGTCGATGTCTTCGGGAGCGACCGGTCGCGCCAAGGGGAACTCGTATGTGGTCACGACGACCGTGACACTCACCGAAGCGGAGTTCTATCTCGATTTCACCAGCAGCCAACAGCTCACGTTCTACGTGTTCACCTCTCCGGTGGAGTTCGGCACCTACACCGAGCTGTACCGCGACAGCGCTCAGGTGGACGGGATGGGGGTCGGTTGGTACTCGACCGGCGAAATCGCGGTGGAACTGGCGGCCGGCAATCACTATATCATCGCCGTCTCCTGGAACGGATATCTGACCTACTTCTTCGGCACCGGCGACTACCAGGAGACCTCCTTCGGAGCCTACACCCATGGGTATGCCACCGGCTACGATCCCCTGCCTGCGACGATCGAGAGCCTGGTCAACGATCAGGCGATCTATCATCAACGCCTGACGACGGGGATGCCGACGCCGGCGGACGACACGACCTGGGGCGCGGTGAAGGCCTTGTATCGATGATGGATCGATGGCGCCTGCGCATCCCGGTGAGCGACGGTCGCCGGGATGCGCAGGCGCCAATCTGATTGGATGAGGCTGGCCGAACGGCAGAGCCCGGTGACCGGACCGTTCCGTGGCGCCGGCCGTCCGGACTCACCACCAGGCGGCGCCAGGCCCCCTCCTGGCCTGGCGCCGTGCCACTCGGTGCCTTCGTCGGGTAGCGGGCCGCCCGGTGTCGCGCTGCCTGGCGCCGCGCGGCGTCGCCCAGACGTGTGGCCGCATCGCCGGCGACACGCGTTTCCTTCTCCGAACAGGTCCCTTGCGCTCCCTTTTCGGGAACTCTATTAGATTCCTTCTATATACCCACTAGGATAAGGCTGGCGGCCTGGCTGCCGAATGAGGTAGCTAGGGGTGTGCGACGGCGCACGAGAAGGGCGGCGGCGGGACCGCCGGCGTTGCCGTCCGACTGGGATTGTTCCGAGGATCGCTGTCCGAGTACGGGCAGGGTCGTCATGAGGGGTCACCATGCAGGAAGCGGATTCATCCCGCGGCGCCGACGCCGCCAGTCTCGGGTACGTCGAATCGCTCTACCAAGCATTCCTTCAGAATCCCGATTCGGTCTCGGCCGAGTGGCGGGACTACTTCACGCACGAGGCGCAACAGGGGGGCGTGCCCGCCTATCACGGGAGCGGGTTCGGCCCCGCCTTCACGCCCGCGAGCCTGTTCAATCCCCCCAACGCGACCTGCCGCGGCGGCACCTGCGCCGTATGGCAGATCTCCGCTCTGCAGGAACGGGTGAGCCGGCTGGTGCATGCCTATCGTGTGCGCGGGCACATGATCGCCGCACTCGATCCGCTGGAACGGCCTCGCCGGCGTCCCGCGGAACTCGATCCGGCCTACCACGGCCTGAGCGAGTCGGAGTTCGATCGCGGGTTTGCCAAGGGGACCATCTCCGGGGTGGAACAGGCCCTGACGCTGCGCGAGATCATCGACCTCTTGACCGAGACCTACTGCCGTTCGATCGGCGTGCAGTTCATGCACATCGCCGATCCCTTCGTGCGCACCTGGCTCCAGATCCGCATGGAGGGCACGCGCAACCGGCTCGCGCTGGGGCGCCCGGAGCAGATCCGGATTCTGACGGAGCTCACCGACGCGATCATGTTCGAGCGCTTCATCCAGAAGAAGTACATCGGCGCCAAGCGCTTCTCGCTGGAAGGCGCCGAGAGCCTGATTCCGCTTCTGGATCTGGTGATCGACAAGGCGGGCGAGCAGGGACTCGATGAGCTCGTGATGGGCATGGCGCATCGCGGACGGCTCAATGTGCTGGCCAATGTGATCGGCAAGAGCCCCCAGGCCATCTTCCGGGAGTTCGAGGACCGGCCCGAGGATGGCGCCGAGGGGGCCGGCGACGTCAAGTATCACCTGGGCTACACCACCCGGCGCGCGACCTGCTGCGGCCACACGGTCAACATCTCGCTCTGCTTCAATCCCAGCCATCTCGAATACGTCAACCCCGTGGTGGTGGGTCGCCTGCGCGGCAAGCAGGATCGCAGCGGGGACGCGCGGGCCGATCGCGGGATCGCGCTGCTGATCCATGGCGATGCGGCCATGGCCGGGCAGGGGATCGTTCAGGAGACGCTCAATATGAGCCGCCTGCCGGCCTATGCCACCGGCGGCACGCTGCATGTCGTCGTCAACAATCAGATCGGCTTCACGACCTCTCCGCAGGAGAGCCGCTCGAGCGAGTACGCCACCGGCGTCGCCCAGATGCTGCAGATTCCGATCTTCCACGTCAACGGCGAGGATCCCGAGGCAGTGGCGCAGGTCGTGCGCCTGGCGATGGATTTCCGCCAGACGTTCCGCCGGGACGTGGTGATCGACATGTACTGCTATCGCCTGCACGGGCATAACGAGAGCGACGAGCCGGCGTTCACGCACCCGGGGCTCTATGAGGCGATCCGGGCGCGCAAGTCGGTTCGGCAGGGCTATCTCGATCATCTGCTCGAACTGGGCGGCGTGACCCGCGCGGAGGCCGATGAGATTGCCCGCGCGCGGCAGGAGCACTTGGAGACCGAGCTGTCCGCCGCGCGCAGCGACAAGCACGTCCATCGTGTGGATGTGATGGAGGGCGGGTGGCGCGAGATCCGCGTCGGCCGGGATCATGAGATCCCCGAGGCCGCCACGGCCATCGCGCCGGCGCGCTGCGCGGCTCTCCTGCGCAGCCTGGCCGAGGTTCCGGAGGAGTTCGCGCCGCATCCGAAGCTGCAGCGCTTCCTGGATGCGCGCCGCAAGATGGCCGCCGGGGAGCAGCCACTGGACTGGTCCGCGGCCGAGGCGGTGGCATTCGGATCGCTGGCCACCGACGGCCACCGCGTGCGCATGACCGGCCAGGACACGCCGCGCGGGACCTTCTCGCATCGCCATGCCATCCTGCATGACATCCGCGACGGTCGGCCCTATGTGGGCCTGCAACACCTGGCGCCCGATCAGGCGCCGGTGGAGATCTACAATTCGCCCCTGTCCGAGGCCGGCGTGCTGGGCTTCGAGTACGGATACAGCATGGAGTGGCCCGAGGGGCTCACCGTGTGGGAAGCGCAGTTCGGGGACTTCAACAACGGCGCCCAGGTGATCATCGATCAATTCCTGACGAGCGGCGAGGACAAGTGGCGCCGGCGCAGCGGCCTGGTGCTCCTGTTGCCGCACGGATTCGAGGGCCAGGGGCCCGAGCATTCCAGCGCCCGTCTCGAGCGCTTCCTGCAGCTGTGTGCCGAGGATAACATTCAGGTCGCCGTGCCGAGCACTCCGGCGCAGTACTTCCACCTGTTGCGCCGGCAGGTCCTGCGGCCCTGGCGCAAGCCGCTGGTCGTCATGACGCCGAAGAGCCTGCTGCGGCACCCGAGCTCGTTCTCACCGCTGGCGGACCTGTCCGCCGGGGGCTTCCAGCGGACTCTGCCGGATGAAGCGACGGCCGGCCGCCGCGGCCGGCAGGTGCGCCGGGTGCTGCTCTGCAGCGGCAAGGTCTATTACGATCTGGCCGCCTATCGCCAGGAGCACGGGCGCGAGGATGTCGCCCTTCTGCGCGTGGAGCAGCTCTATCCGCTGCAGAGGGACACGCTGACGGCGGCGCTGGCTCCCTATCCGGCCGCCGCGCCAGTGGTGTGGGTGCAGGAAGAGCCGGAGAACATGGGGGCCTGGTGCTACATTCATCGGTGGTTTGGCTGCGAGATGATCCGGCGCGGCTCGATCGAGGTCGTATCCCGGGTGGCGTCGGCCAGCCCGGCCACCGGATCGGCGGCGATGCACAAGCGAGAACAGGCCAGGCTGGTCGGCCAGGCATTTGCCGGAAGCCGTCCCGGGCGGTAAAGGAGTGGGATCGTGGAGAAGATCGATGTGACGGTACCTTCGGTGGGAGAGTCGATCACCGAGGTCATCGTCAACGAGTGGCTGGTGGAGGTGGGCGGCGCGGTCACACAGGACGAACCGCTCGTGGTGCTCGAGACCGACAAGGTCACCGTCGACCTGCCCGCCCCGGCCAGCGGCGCGCTGCTGGAGATCCTGAAGGCCAACGGTGACAGCGCGGCGGTGGGGGAAGCCATTGCCCGCATCGCGGTCGGCGCCGGCGGCACGACAGCGGTCCCTGCGGCCGCCGTCCCTGGGCAGGTCGCACCCGAGGCAACCGCGCCCACGCCGACCGCGTCGCAACCGGCCGCGCCCACGCCGACCGCGTCCAATACGGCCGCGCCCATGCCGACCGCGTCGCAACCGGCCGCATCCGATACCCCCGGCAAGCCTGCCGGGCACATCATGCCCGCGGCTGCCCGTGTGCTCGCGGAACAGAGTCTGGATGCGGGGGAGGTCCGAGCCTCCGGTCCCGGGGGCCGCCTGCTCAAGGAGGATGTCCTGCGCCACGCGGCCGGTCGTGAGGCCGCCTCCACACCCCGGCCGGGAACCGCCGGCGGCCCCACGCCGGGCGCCGCGCCGGCGACGCCGCCGCGGCTGCCGATCGACTCGCCCGAGATGCGGCACGAGGAGATCGTGCCGATGACGCCGTTGCGCAAGCGGGTGGCCGAGCGCCTGGTCGAGTCCCAGCGCAACGCGGCCCTGCTGACGACCTTCAATGAAATCGACATGACGGCCGTCATCCGGCTGCGCACGGAGAATCAGGAAGCCTTCCAGAGCAAGTACGGCATCAAGCTCGGGTTCATGTCCTTCTTCGTCAAAGGTGTCATCGAGGCGCTCAAGCTCGTGCCGCAGCTCAACGCACAGGTGCGCGAGCAGAGCATCGTCTACCGCAACTACTTCGACATCGGGATTGCGGTGGGAGGCGGCAAGGGACTGGTCGTCCCGATCATCCGCAGCGCGGAGAGACTCAGTTTCGCGCAGGTCGAAACCGTGATCGCCGACTTCGGGCGGCGAGCCCAGGAGAGCAAGCTCACCCTCGAGGAGCTGCAGGGCGGCACATTCACGATCAGCAATGGCGGCGTCTACGGATCGCTGCTCTCGACCCCGATCATCAATCCTCCGCAGAGCGGCGTGCTGGGATTGCACGCCATCCAGGACCGTCCGGTCGCGCGCGCCGGCCAGATCGTGATCCGCCCGATGATGTACGTCGCGCTGACCTATGATCACCGGATCGTGGACGGGCGCGAGGCGGTCACTTTCCTGAAGCAGATCAAGGGGTGCCTCGAGGAGCCCGCGCGGATTCTGCTGGAGGTGTAGGCTGGGATCGGCATCAGGGAACCATCGTCGTCAGAATCCATCCGGCGGCGAGAAGGGGAGACCCACGGGGATGAGCGCGAAGCAAGGCAAGCCGGAGAAGACGGCGGCGAAGGCCGGGAAGACGGCGGCGCCAGCTGGGAAGCCGGTGGCGACCGCCACGTCGGCGCGGCCGCCGAAGCAGCACGATCTGGTGGTCATCGGCGGCGGCCCAGGCGGGTACGTGGCGGCCATCCGGGCGGGGCAACTCGGATTGGACGTCGCCCTGGTCGAGTCCCGCCGGAGCCTGGGCGGCACCTGCCTGAATGTGGGCTGCATCCCGAGCAAGGCCCTGCTCGAGTCCAGTCATCGCCTGTCCCAGATCCAGCATGAGGCGGCCGAGCACGGCATCGGCATCGGCCGGGCCACGCTCGATTTGGGCGTCATGCTGAAGCGCAAGGAGGCCGTCGTCGACCGTGTGACCCAGGGGGTCGCCGCGCTCTTGTGGAAGTGGAAGGTGCAGGTCTATCACGGGCATGGCCGCTTCGTCGGGCCGGGACGCCTGGAGGTGGTCACCGATCAGGGTGTGCAGGCGATCACGGCCGGCCGCTTCGTGATCGCGACCGGCAGCGTGCCCGCCGGGCTCCCCGGACTCAACCTCGATGGAGAGAGGATCGGCACCAGCACCGAAGCGCTGGCCTACCGCCAGGTTCCCGAGCACCTGGTTGTCATCGGCGCGGGCGCGATCGGGCTCGAGCTCGGGTCGGTCTGGTCGCGGCTCGGTGCCAGGGTGACCGTACTCGAGTATCTGGACCGCATCCTGCCCGGCACCGATGCCGAGATCGCGGCCGAGGCGCGAACGATTCTCGAGCGCCAGGGCCTTGTGATTCGCACGGGGGTACGGGTGACCGGCGCGACGGTTCTGGAGGCAAGTGCCCGCCGGAAGGGGGCCTCGGCGGAATCGACCGGCGGCGCCTGCCGGATCGCGGCCGAGGGGATGGATCCGATCGCCTGCAGCCATGTTCTCGTGGCGGTGGGCCGGCGACCCTTCACCGAGGGACTGGGTCTCGATGCGATCGGCATCGAACCGAATCGGCGCGGCCAGATCGAGGTCGACGAGCATTTCGCCACCTCGGCCGAGAACGTCTTCGCGGTCGGCGATGTGATCCGCGGGCCCATGTTGGCCCACAAGGCGTCGGATGAGGGGATCGCCTGCGTCGAGCGCATCGTCACCGGCTACGGGCGCCTCAACTATGACGCCATCCCGGCGGTCGTCTACACCTGGCCCGAGGTGGCCTCGGTCGGTGCGAGCGAGGAGGACCTGCGCGAACAGGGGATCCCGTTGCGCAAGGGGAGCTTCCCCTTCCTGGCCAACGGCCGCGCGCACGCTCTGGGCAACATCGCGGGGAAGGTCAAGATCCTCGCCCACGCCACGAGCGACCGCATCCTGGGTGTGCATATCATCGGGCCGCAGGCCGGTGACCTGATCGCCGAGGCCGCGGTGGCCATCGAGTTCGGCGCCAGCAGCGAGGATCTCGCGCGGGCCTGCCACGCCCATCCGACCCTGGCCGAAGCGGTCCGGGAGGCCGCGCTGGCCGTCGACCGCCGCGCCCTCCACATCTGAGCGGCGGTTCCCATCGGTGCCGCGACCCTGATCCCGGAGGCGATCGCCCGCAGCGAGCTACATCGCGTCCGGTGCGTGGATGCCCAGGAGGCCGAGGCCGCGCCGCAGCGTCGCGGCGACCGTCAGAGAGAGATGAAGACGGGCGCGGCACAGAGCCGGGGTCTCGGCCTTGAGCACCGGACAGGCGTGATAGAAGCGCGCAAAGCTCTTGGTCAGTTCAAGCAGGTAACCGGCCAGCGGCGAGGGGCTCAGCTGCGCCGCGGCCGTCCCGAGACTGCTCTCGAAGAATCCCAGCTCCAGGGCCAGCCGCTTCTCTTCCGGGGCGGTCAGCAGGCCCGCTTCCACGGACCCCGGCCGCAGGCCGACGGCCCGTGCCACCGCATCATAGTCCGCCGCGGCCGCACGGCGCAGCGACTGCGGGCCGCGCGGCGTGGCGTTGGGCTCGCGGGCCCGCACGGGAGCTCCGGTGCCGTACTCGGCGAACGGGTCAGGCAGATCGGCCTGCACGAGATCGTCGGTGGCGATCTTTCCCTCAGCCAGCGCCTTGCGCACGATGCTGCAGATGCGGGCATGGCTGTACTGCACGGCCGGGCCGGTGTCGCCCTCGAAGTCGAGCGTGGCATCCGGGTCGAAGGTGATGTTCTTCTCGGCGCCCACCTGCAGCAGGTACATCTTCAGCGCGCCCTGGCCAATGGCATCGGCCAAGGCGTCGAGATCGATCTCCGTGTCGCTGACGTACCCGCCTTCGACGGCCTTCTCGCGCGCGGTGGCGGCCAATTCATCGAGCAGGTCGTCGGCATCGACCTTGCGGCCCACGCGCGACTTGAGTTTCCCCAGACCGCGGGGCAACGTGATCAGTCCGTAGCTCAGGTGATGGCACTCGGCGGCCCACGGGAAGCCGAGCTTCTTCAGCAGGGCGAAGAGAAGCTGGAAATGAAGGATCTGCTCGCTTCCCACGACATAGATGGAGCGGTCCATGTGGAAGTCATCGAATTTCAGCTTGGCCGTACCAAGATCCTGGGTGATGTAGACCGACGTGCCATCGGCGCGCAGCAGGATCTTGTCCTTGAGGCCCTCGGCCTCCAGGGGCGCCCACACGGACCCGTCTTCGCGACGGACGAAGATGCCCTCGCGCAGACCGCGCTGCACCAGTTCCTTGCCCAGCTCGTAGGTGTCGCTCTCGAAGTACCATTTCCGGAAATCGCATCCCAGACGCCGGTAGGTTTCATCGAATCCGGCATAGACCCAGCCGTTCATCGTCCGCCAGAGCGCGCGCACCTCTTCGTCGCCTTCTTCCCAGCCCCGCAGCAGCGCGCGGGTCTCCTCGGCCAGCGCGGTGGCATCCTCGATCTCCCGCGCAGCGTTCTTGTCGAGGACGGCCGGGTCAAGGCCGCGCTTGCGGGCCAGGGCATCCCGCTCGGCGGTCAGTTCCCGGCTGTAGCGGACATAGTATTCGCCGACGAAATGATCGCCCTTGATCCCTTCGGCCTCGGGGGTCCGGCCCTGGCCCCAGCGCCGGTAGGCAACCATCGACTTGGCGATGTGGATGCCGCGATCGTTGACCAGGTTGACCGGAATGACCGCCTCGCCCACCGCCGCCAGGATCCGGCAGAGGCTGGCGCCCAGCAGGTTGTTGCGCACGTGGCCGAGATGCAGAGGCTTGTTGGTATTGGGCGCCGAGTACTCCACCATCGTCGTGGTCCCGGTGGCCGGCAGCGGCGCGCCATAGGGCGCGGTGGCCGCGGCGATGCGGGCGCAGATGAAGTCGGCCAGGTCGGCGCCGCGAAACCGCAGGTTGACGTACGGGCCCACCGCGGCGACCGCTTCGATCTCGGGCAGCAGTCCCTCCCCGACCGCCTCGCGCAAGCGCTGCTCGGCCGGCCCGGCCAGCTCGGCGGCGATCGCCGGCGGCGCCTGGCGCAGGGCCTTGGCGAGCGGAAAGCAGGCCATGGCCAGATCACCCATTTCGGGCTTCGGCGGGCGGACCACCGCGAGCGCGTCCAGACCGCCCGGCAGATCGAGCTCCTCGAGCGACCGGCCGGTGTGCAGGATCACGCTCTCGACCAGCAGGTCGTGAACCAGTTGGGTCAGTTCCTGTCCCGTGCAGCTCGTGGCAGCGCTCACGCAGATTCCTCCCGCCTTGGACCATGGATCCTTGGGGTACCTCACTCGTGCCCGTCGCGCCGGGGCGGCGCGACGCGAGAGCCGATCATACCGCACAGCATCGCGTGGGACAGCGAAGGATTTCAGCATTACGATCCGTGCGCCGCCCGTCGATGGGCGAGCCGTCGGGTGCCGGGAGGATTGTGCCGCCAACCGGCTTTTCTGCTGACGCTCCCCAGCCGGCAGGCTAAGCTGTTCGTTCGGCTGCGAATCAGGTCAACCGAAGGGGAGGTGCCGGGATGAGGGGGGGCGACTTCGCATGGATTGGAATCCTCGGGCTCACGGTCCGCAACGCGGGCCGCAGCGCGCCGTGCAACGCAACCTGCAGCGCCGGTGAGCAGCGCCGGCGATCCGGACGGCGGGGGCCGCGCCCAGGACGGGGGGGCGTTCTGCGCCATGGCCTGGGCCGGGCCGGCTGGTTCACCCTGGCGCTGGTCATCGCCGCGGGGTGCAGTCGGGCGCCCAAGGCGCCGCCACTGACGGCCGATGAACGGGGCCTGGTCCAGGAGTCTTTCGAACAGGTCTGGACCACGATTCGTGACAAGCACTGGGACCCCGAGCTGGGGGGGCTGGACTGGGATGCCGCGCGCGCCGAGCTCGAGCCGGAGTTGGCGGCGGCCAGGACCATGTCCGAGGCGCGCGAGGTGATGCGTGCGCTGATCGCGAAGCTGGACAAGTCCCACTATGGCATCATCTCCCGCGATGCCTACGACGATCTGCGCTCTCCCGAGGCCGGCGCCCATGAGGGGACCGCCGGGATCGATGTGCGCATCGTCGCGGGCCGCGCCATCGTGACGAAGCTCCACCCGGGTTCGAGCGCGGCCGCGACCGGTGTGCAGCCGGGATGGGAGATCTTGAGGATCGGGGATCGCGACATCCCCGAACTGATCGCCAAGCTCAACGACCAGATCGGCGAGACCCCCAGCAAGCGGTATCAAGTCCACCAGGCGGTCGCCTTCCGGCTGACCGGCAACGTGGGCGAGACGCGCTCGTTGCGCTGCCTGAACGGCGCGGGGCATGCGGTCGACCTCGAGATCCCCATGGGCGAGCCGCGGGGCCACAAGGTCAGATTCGGGAACATGCCGGCGGCCCACACCTGGATCGACACGCTGCGGATGGCGGATGGGATCGGCTATGTGGCGTTCAACTACTTCTTCGATCCGGCCCGCGTCAACATGACCTTCGACGCCGCGGTGCGTTCCTGGATGGAGGCGCCCGGCATCATCCTCGACCTGCGGGGCAATCCCGGCGGGATCGGCGCCATGGCGATGGGCATGGCCGGCTGGTTCGTGCCGGAGAAGGGCATGCATCTCGGGACGATGTACACGCGGGCCGGCGAGCTGAAGTTCATCGTCACGCCCCGGCCGCAGACCTATGCGGGCCCGGTCGCGATCCTGATCGACGGCCTGAGCGCCTCCACATCCGAGATCCTTGCGGGCGGTATGAAGGACATCGGCCGTGCCCGCCTCTTCGGCGAGCTCACCGCCGGGGCGGCCTTGCCCTCGAACATCGAGCGGCTCCCGAACGGGGATGGCTTCCAGTACGCCATCGCGAACTACGTGTCCCAGGGGGGGGATGTTCTGGAAGGGCAGGGGGTTTCGCCGCACCAGGAGGTTCGCCCGGATCGGGATCGTCTTCTGGCGGGGCAGGATCCGGTGATCGAGGCCGCCGTGGCGTGGATTCGACAAAGCCGTTGACGAACAGACCGGCCGCGGGGACAGTCGGATCCGCGCGCGTCTGATCGCGATGGATAGAGCATTACGATGTTCGAGGCAACCTGATGCCATGTCCCCGCGGCGGGACGCCGGTGCACAGAACGGACCGGCATGGCCCATGCGGGATACCAGACGGGAGGAAAGAGACATGCAGGGAACGACGACCCGGGGTGCCCAGCGCGCCCCGTTCTCGAGGCGCGGGCGGGTGCTTGCGGCGATTCTGATGTTCGCGGGCCTGCTGGTCGGCACCAGCGCGCCGATCCAGGCGCTGCCTTCGGCCGACGAGGTGCTGGAAGCCTCGATCAAGGCGATGGGCGGCGCGGCCGCCTTCGAGGCGCTCCAGAACCGGGTGACCCAGGGCACGATGTCGATTCCCGCCATGGGGATCACCGGAACGATGACGGCCTACTCGGCGCCCCCCAATCTCCAGTACTCCATGGTGGAGACCGAGAGCATGGGCTCGATGGAGTCTGGCACCGATGGGAATGTGGTCTGGGAGAAGACGGCCATGACCGGTCCCCGTATCAAGTCCGGCCCCGAACGGGCGGCCTCTTTGCGGGAGGCGATCTTCAACAGCGTGCTGCGCTGGAAGGAGCTCTACGCCAGCGCCGAGGTCGTTGGGGAAGAGCAGATCGAGGGACGGCCTTGCTACAAGGTCATGATGACCCCTCTCGAGGGCGAGGGGCAGATCGAGAACCACTTCTACGACAAGGAGACCCATCTTCTCACCAAGGTGAGCCTGACGTTGAGCACCGAGATGGGTGATGTTCCGATCGAGTCGTTCATCAGCGACTACCGGGAAATCGATGGGATCAAGCTGGCCTTCAAGACCCGCCAGGTCGTCATGGGCATCCAGGAGATGATCTTCGCGCTCGAGAGCGTCGAACACAACGTGGACCTCCCAGCGGACCGCTTCGCCCTGCCCCCAGACATCCAGGCCCTGGTGGCCCCTTAGGCTGAGGCGCGCCGGTGGGGCCGGCGGCCGCCCCGCGGCATCCGGCCGGGGGAGCATCGGACCGCCGCCCGGGAGGTTGCCAGTGGGGCGGGCGGGGAGTATTCTGGGTGTTCGGTTGTTTCACGAGCATCCACTCTCGTGCCATGTTCGCGCAGGGTCCCTGCGTAGGCGCGCAGTGGCCCGTGGCAACCCATAGACGCACGTTTGTTTCGCTTACAGGGAGGCGATATGAGATTCGACGTTTGCTCAGGCGTCCGCCGGCGGCTGGGTCGGCTGCTTGTGCTGCTCGCGCTCGGGGGAGTCGCGCTGGGGCTTCCGGCGCCGGGCCTGGCCGGATCGATGCGGGAGCTTGAGGATTCGATCCAGGGGTTCACGCTCGAAAACGGGCTGCGCTTTCTGATTCTGGAGGATCACACCGCTCCGGTCTTCTCCTATGCCACCTGCGTCGATGCCGGCGGCGTGTGCGAGAAGGTCGGCACGACCGGCATCGCGCACATGTTCGAACATATGGCCTTCAAGGGTACGACCAGCATCGGGACGACCAACTACCGCCAGGAGCGCAAGGCGCTGGCGCGGGTCGACGAGGCCTGGGACGCGGTGCTGGCCGAGCGGGCCAAGCGTTTCGCGGCCGATTCGACGCGCCTGGCCCGCCGCGAGGCGGAGTTTCGGGCGGCGATCGAGGATGCACAGCAATATGTGCTGCCCAACGAGTTCAGCCGGGTTCTGGAAACCAACGGCGCCCGCGGATTGAACGCCTTCACCGGCACGGATATCACCTGCTACATCTACAGCCTGCCCTCGAATCGCCTCGAGCTGTGGGCCCGCATGGAGGGGGATCGGCTGTCCCAGCCCGTGCTGCGCGAGTTCTACAAGGAGCGCGATGTCGTGCGCAACGAGCGGCGCATCGGCACCGAGTCGACCCCCATGGGGCGCCTGTTCGAACTGGCGTTGACCTCGGCCTTCATGGCCCATCCCTATGGCAACGGCGTCATCGGGCACTCGTCCGACATCGAGAACTTCCACCGCCGCGATGCCCTGGAGTTCTTCGACAAGTACTACGTGGGCAGCAACATGACCGTCTGCCTGGTGGGGGATGTCACGGTTGCCGAGGTCGAGAAGCTCGCCAGGAAGTACTTCTCCGGCGTGCGCAGGGGGCCGGATCCGGCTCCGATCCGCACCGTCGAGCCGGTGCACCAGGCCGAGACGCGTGTCCTGATGGAGGACGAGGCCAATCCGGTGGCGATCATTGGATACCAGGGCCCGGCCAGCGCGGATCCCGACTACGCCGCGATGGAACTCCTGATGGAGGTGTTGGGGGGTGGACGTTCCAGCCGGTTGTACAAGCGGCTCGTGAAGGAAGAGCAGCTGGCCACACAGGTGGGCGCCGGCACCGGCATGCCGGGCGAGAAGTATGAGAATCTGGCGGTCGTCTTCTGCCTGATGGCGGCGGATCGCGACCCTCTCGTGGCCGAGCAGATCATCTACGAGGAGATCGACCGGATCATCAGCGAGGGACCCACGGCCGCCGAGGTGGCCAAGGTCAAGGCCGGCTACAAGGCCCGCATGCTTCGCCAGCTCCGGGAGCCGGGCCGTCTGGCCGTGGCGCTGGCCTCGGCCGACCAGCGCGAGGGGGGCTGGCGCTACCTGTTCCGGCAGCTGGAGCGCATCGACCAGGTCACGGCCGAGCAGGTGCAGGCGCTGGCCGCCGAACGCCTGATCAAGGAACGCCGTTCGGTCGCCATGATCGTCCCGAAACCGCAGATCGAGTCCTGACGCCGCCCCGCGCGATTGCACAGGAAAGAGTGGAGGTAATTCGATGCAGGCCCCGATTCGAAAGAGTTCAGCGAAGGTCTTGTGCGTGCTGGCCGTGTGCGCCGTGATCGCGGGCTGCCTGTCGGCCGGCCCGGCCGGCGCCGCGGGCGGTTTCGCGAAGGCGCGCACCTTCAAGGATCCCAGCAAGATCAAGATTCCGGAGCTGGGCGAGATTCAGACGCCGGAGATCGAGCGCCACGTTCTGGAAAACGGCATGATCGTCTACTTGCTCGAGAACCACGAGTTCCCGTTGGTCGACTTCCGGGCGATGGTCAAGGTCGGCGCGATGTATGAACCGGCGCATCTGCGTGGACTGGCCGGCGTGACCGGCGCCGTGCTGCGCACGGGCGGCACGCTGGCAATCCCCGGTGACGAGCTCGATGAGAGGCTCGAGTCGATGGGGGCCTACATCGAGTCGAGCATCCGCGACACGGAGGGCAGCATCAGCGCCTCCTTCCTGAGCGAGAACAGTGCGCAGGGGCTGCAACTGGTCGCGGATCTGATGCGCCAGCCGGCCTTCCCCGAGGAGAAGATCGACCTGGCCAAGATCGACGAACGCACCTCGATCTCCTCGCGAAACGATGAGCCGATCCCGATCGCCTCGCGCGAGTTTCGCAAGCTGATCTACGGCGCGGACTCTCCGTATGGGTGGCACACCGAGTACGAGACCATCGCGGCGATCACGCGCGAGGACCTGGTTGCCTTTCACGCGCGTTTCTTTCATCCCGATCGCACGATCTTCGCGGTTTCGGGTGATTTCGATCCGGGGGAGATGCTGGCGCAGATCCAGGCGGTCTTCGGGGACTGGGCGCCGGCCGCCCACGCGCTTCCGCCCGATCCGCCCGTGCCGCCGACCGGGCCGCGCGGCGTCTACTTCGCACCCAAGGAAAACGTCACGCAGAGTACCGTCTTCTTCGGCCTGATGGGTACGCTGGCCTCGGATCCGGATTATGCCGCGCTCCAGCTCATCAATCAGATCCTGGGCAGTGGGTTCACGTCGCGCCTGGTCAACGAGATCCGCACCAAGCGTGGATTGGCCTACGCGGTCGGCTCCGGGCCCGGCACCGGCTGGCATCATCCGGGTGTGTGGGCCTGCTACCTGCTCACCCAGGCGGATTCGACCATCACGGCGTCGCAGGCCATGATGTCCGAGGTCAGGAAGATCGTACGCGAACCGGTCACGGAGCAGGAGCTGCAGGGCGCGAAGGACATCGTCCTGAACGAGCTGATCTTCGCCCTGTCCTCCGAACGCGAGGTGCTGGCCCGCAAGATGCGCTACGAGTTCCTCGGCTATCCGCAGGACTTCCTCGAGACCTACCAGCGTAGGATCAAGGAACTGACCGCCCACGATCTCCTGGACGCCGCCCGCCGGCACATCCATCCGGAGCAGATCGCGGTGATCATCGTGGGCCCGCGGGAGGAGTTCGACGCGCCGTTGGAGACCCTCGGAGAGGTGACCGAGATCGACATCACGATCCCGGACCCGCCGGCGGTCCTGACCGTTGCCGACCCTACGCCGGAAGCGCTGGCCCGGGGCGCCGAACTGATGCGCCGCGCCTACGAGGCCCACGGAGGCCCGGCCCTCGTCAACCTGAAGTCGATTCGGGAGATCGGGAAGGGGCAGATGTCGGCCATGGGCCAGAAGATGAACTTCACGCTCGAGACCGTTCGGGAGCTGCCCGACCGCAGCTACGCCAAGATCGTCATTGGTGGAATGTTCACCATCGAGCGAATCGGCGACGGCGACCAGGGCTGGACCAAGACCCCGCAAGGCGTGATGGAGCGGGCTCCGGCCGAGGCCGAAGAGGCGCGCATGGAGCGATTGCGGACGCCACACCTGTTCCTGCCGAAGCACGGGGAGCTCACTTGGCAAGCTATTGGATTGCAGGAGTTTGCGGGCGAGAGCGCCGAGGCGGTGTATGCGCGCGACTCCGCCGTGAAGGAGTGGATGATCTACCTGGATCCGGCCAGCGGCCTCATCCGCGGCATGCGGTATCGCGGCAAGGGGGAGCAGGGGCCCGTGGAGGTGACCGAGTTTCACCGTGACCACCGCGTGGTCTCGGGCATCCCCATGCCCTTCGCGGTCGAAATCCAGCATGCCGGGGAGACGTTCCTGACGGTGCAGACCGAGACGGCCGAGGTCAATGTGCCGGTCGACGAGGCGCTGTTTCAGAAACCATGAGATCGGGGGGCAGGCGCGTCCCAATCCTAACCTTGCCTTCACTTGAAATCGGCGCCGTCGGCAGGTACAATCCATCAGCGAGATGGAGTCTCGAGCCGTCGGATCCGAGGGTCCAGTGCCGGTGCCGTCCGGGTGAGCATGGGGTATGGGGCCACCAACGTAGCTCTCGCCTGGGGAATGCGTTACACCGGTGATTGGCGGTTCGTCTCTTCATGGGCCTGTGACCCGCGGCAACTCTGTAATCGGCAACCCTAGAGAAGGGGAGGATTCGTCAATGCGTGCATGCACCATTCTGTCCATGTTGGCTGTCCTGGCATTCGCCGTCCCGGCGAGTGCGGACATCCTGATCAACGAGATCGATTCCGACACCGTCGGTACCGACATGCTTGAGTTCATCGAGCTGTTCGGTGACCCCGACATGGCCCTGGACGGCTACGTCGTGGTTCTCTTCAACGGTTCGACGGATGCGTCCTACAATGCCTTCGACCTCGACGGCTACACCCTCAACGGCGAGGGCTTCTTCCTGATCGGCAACATCGATGTCGTTCCGACGCCCGACATCATCATCCCGAGCAACGGCATCCAGAACGGCGCCGATGCGGTCGCCCTCTACATCGGTGGCGAAGAGGATTTCCCGTTTGGCACGCCGGTCACCACCGAGAACCTGGTCGATGCCGTCGTGTATGACACCGACGATCCCGATGATCCGGGTCTGCTCGTGCTGCTGCTGCCCGACGAGCCGCAGTTGAACGAGAACATGTTCGGCAACAAGGATTTCCATTCGCTGCTGCGCTGTGGCGGCGGTCCCCGCGAGACGTCGGACTGGACCGCGGGCGATCCGACTCCCGGGGCGCCCAATGACCCGAGCTGCGGCGGTGGGGCCGAGCCGACCGAGATGAATCTCTGCGAGGCGGTTCAGGTCGACGGCGGCGGCGTGCCGGTGTACGAGGGCGAGTGGGTGCACATCATCGAGCCGTTGATCGTCCTGAACGATTACGGCACGGTCGGCTCCGGTCGCGTGGACAATGCCGCCACCGACGGCGAGTGCTGCGTCTATCTGTTCGACTTCAATCTCGACCTGCCCCTCTACGAGGGCGACGAGATCGACGTGATCGGTACGATCGCGAACTACAACGGCAAGCTGCAGATCAGCGGTCTCGAGATCACGGTTCTTTCCAGCGGCAACCCGCTACCCGAACCGGAGCTGATCAGCACCGAAGAGCTGGCGGTCAATGGCGCGGACTACGAGTCCTGCCTGATCATGATCGACAACCTGTATATCACCGGCGGCGATCCCTGGCCGGGCGAGGGCAGCAATGCCAATATCGAGGTCACGGATGAGACCGGGGTCCCGACGACCCTGCGCATCGATCAGGATACCGACATCGACGGCACCCCTCCGCCCGAGGAGCCGTTCGTCGCGATCGGTCTCGGCGGCCAGTTCGACAACAGCTACCCGTACACCGAGGGCTACCAGATTCAGCCGCGCAAGCTCGAGGACATCTACTCCGAGCCGGTGTTCGAGGGTGCCTGCTGCTTCGGTCCGGACTGCGTCCTGATGACCGAGCAGGACTGCCTGGATGCCCAGGGCGAGTGGTATGGCGATGATTCCTGCGATCCCAATCCGTGCCCGACCACGCCGGCTGACAACAGCAGCTGGGGTGAGATCAAGAGCCTCTATCGCTAGGTCGACCGGCTGCTCCTGATCGGCGGCCCCCCCTGCGTTCAGCGCCGGGGCCGGCAGAGGCGGCCGCAGACGGTTCCAGGAGGTGGCCCGCGTTCGCGCGGGCCACCTTTCGCGTTGATTCCCCGGCGCCGACACCCGCGCCGGCCTCCTTGCCGGCCCGGCGCCGACACCCGCGCCGGCCTCCTCGCGCCATCCAGCCAGGCCCTCCCGCAGTGGACCTCAGCTTGACCGGGGCCGACGCCATGCCTATGCTGGCCTACGGTAGGTCCGCCGCCGGACCCTGTCTGAAGCGTACGGGATGAGCTCAGATCCCGCGAGCAGGGAGGTTGCCATGAGCTTCACGGATGCCGTCAAACAAGGATTCGAGCTGGTCAAGCTGAACCGACCCGTATACCGGGAGGTGGCCCAGAATCCTGGGGTGTTCACACCCGCGCTCTTCATTGCCGCCCTGGCGGGGCTCGCGGATTGGCTCAGTCCACCCTTCCATGTGTTCGGCTTTCTCTTCTTCCCGATTCGCGAGGTCATCGCGCTGTTCGTGGTGGTCGCGGTGATCCATTTCACGGTGATCCTGCTCGGAGGGCGCGGCGACTACATGGCACTGTTCCGCGTCATGGGTGTGGGCTGGATCATTCGCTGGTTGCTGGTCGTGCCGGTGCTGGGCAGCCTGGTCGGTCTGATCTGGTGGGTGGTCATGACGGTGGTCGCCGTGGAGGAGCTCTTCGCGTTCGACCGCATGAAGGCCATCGTGACGGTCGTCGTTCCGTTCGCGGCGTTCATGTTGCTGTTCTTCGTCTTCTCCATCCTGTTCGGGATCGCCATGCTCGGATTCATGGGATTCTCCAGCATGTGGTAAGCCTGCGGCGAGGGAGGGTGCCATGGCCTTGCGCCTGGGAATCATAGGCATGCCCAATGTCGGCAAGTCGACCCTGCTCAACGCGCTGACCCATGCCCATGCGGAGGCCTCCAACTACCCCTTCTGCACGATCGAGAAGAACGTCGGGGTCGTCACGATCGCCGATCCCAACTTGGAGATGCTCCGGCCGGTGCTCGAGCCGAAGGAAGTCATTCCGGCCCACATCGAATTCGTCGACATCGCCGGCCTGGTGCGGGGCGCCAGCCGGGGCGAGGGCCTGGGCAACAAGTTCCTGGGACATATCCGTGACGTGGATGCCGTCACCCACGTGCTGCGCTGCTTCCGCGACGAGAATGTTGCCCATGTCGATGGAACGGTCGACCCGCTGCGTGACTTCGAGGTGGTCGAGACCGAGCTGCTGCTTGCCGATCTGGAGGCGCTCGAGCGCTTGCACGAGCGCACGGAGAAGCTGGCCAAGGGAGACCCGAAGGGGGCCCAGGCGTCCCTGGATCGGATCGCGGATCTCACCGCGCGGGTCAAGGAGGGCGTGCCGCTTCGCAAGCTCGAGCTCGGCGAGGAGGAGCGGTACTGGGCGCGCGAGTATGGACTGCTGTCGGCCAAGCCGGTCATGGTGGTGGCCAATGT
Source organism: uncultured bacterium (assembly GCA_964417675.1). GTDB lineage: Bacteria > Eisenbacteria > RBG-16-71-46 > CAIMUX01 > WJJG01 > CAYQJL01. Next base: position 27,908 of record CAYQJL010000204.1, read on the forward strand.
GGATGAAGATGACATGACCGGCGGTGGTTGGGTCGCCCGGCTCGAGGCGGCCCTGGGGGAGGCGGTGGCCGTACTGCCCGTTCCGGTGCGGATCGAGGAGGAGTTGTCGGAGCTGTCGGCGGAGGAGAAGCTCGCGTTCGTCGAGGAACTCGGCCTTGCGGCGACCAGCCTCGATCGCGTCGTGCAGCAAGGGCGCCGCCTTCTGGGACTCATCACGTTCTACACCATCGCCAATGAGAAGCTGCAGGCCTGGCTGATTCCGGCCGGCACCCCGGCACCGCGCGCGGCGGGCCGCATTCACTCCGACATGGAGAAGGGCTTCATCCGGATGGAGACGATGTCGGTGCAGGAGCTTCTGGAGCACGGCAGCCGCGCCGCGCTGCAGAAGCACGGCCTGCTGCGGGTGGAGGGCCGCGAGTACCTCATCCAGGAGGGCGATATCTGCCAGGTGCTGTTCAACTGATACGGTCCCGCTGTTGCCCCGCCCCGCCCCGCCCGGCTC